>JBKPBY010000097.1:0-7477 GCA_046727075.1 bacterium
TGTGCGCCGCTTGGGCGGGCAGTCTCTACTTTCTGGAGCGTGCACTGGTCGCTCAGGACCGCCGATCTTGGTGGGGGGTTGGCTTATGCGTAGGGCTCGGAATGCTATCGAAGTAC
The DNA here is from genome assembly GCA_046727075.1 of bacterium. Taxonomy (GTDB): domain Bacteria; phylum Verrucomicrobiota; class Verrucomicrobiia; order Chthoniobacterales; family JAFAMB01; genus JBKPBY01. The sequence goes on from JBKPBY010000097.1 coordinate 117, forward strand.
ACAATCGCGCTTCTGGGTTTAGGAACGTTGATGTTTTTGCTCATTGACCGAAGATCCCGACGATGGCTCGTCCGGCCTGAGTCTTATGTGGCGGCAATCACGGCGATCCTTCTCTTTTCACCGGTGATTCTCTGGAACATGCGCAACGAATGGATGTCTTTTGTCTTTCAGGGATCGAATCGCTGGACGGGCGTTCACGAATTTTCTCTGTACTTTCTGGTTGGTACCATTTTGCTACTGCTTACCCCCGTGGGCTTGCTCGGTACTGTGCAGGTCCTCCTGCCCCCGCGCTGGCAAGGAATGCGCGCGGAGCAGATTGACCCTAAGGGTCAAAAGTACCTCTGGTCGGTCACGTTCACACTGGCGCCTCTCTCTGTATTTGTGATCTACAGCTTTCTCTTTAAACCAAAACTTAATTGGACCGCGCCGATTTGGCTAGCTACAATTCCGCTACTCGCTTGGGAAATGGTCCCTTCCTTGGGTCAGATCAAGGGGTCGCTCGTTAGGCAATTATGGATGCCAACTATCATTGCTCTCCTCTTTATCCACGGTGGGTTTTTCTACTATGTTTCTTTAGGGCTACCCGGCGCCGGTCCCATGACAGCAGGTCGTCTGTTCGGGGAATGGCGAGCACTGGCGAAGAGCGTCGAGGAGATCGAAAGAAGGGTCGAGCTGGAAACGGGATCTAAACCCATCATTGCTGGAATGGACAGGAACTTTATCTCAAGCGAGCTGAGCTTCTATGACTTTGTGGACCACGATGGAACCAAAAATATGGGAGGGGCTCATTTGTTTGGTAGCCGAAGCTTGATGTGGGCTTTCTGGTTTCCGAAATCGGTGGCGGTTGGGCGAAATGTTCTGATGGTTGATCTTGATCGTAAGAAGGTTGAGGACCCAACGCTGAGCCAGCACTTTGACTCACTAGGCCCCGCTGCCGAGGAAAGCTTAAAGAAAAATGGCCGGCTAGTTGGATATTTTTATTGGCGTGTCGGCTATCACTACCGAGGCTGATACGGGCGAGGTTGGCGATGGCGGCGAATCGCTGGTTGCAATGGACATCAGCCGAGATAAGGTAGCGGTTTGTTGCTTTACTACAGATATCGGGATACCGCTTGGCCGATCTTCTGCAGCGGCTTCCTGGAGTTTACTGAGAAGTAGGTAGAACGTTACGGATTTTTTCGGCGAGTACCTGTGCCGTCACCGCTGCCCCATACGCGGTCCAGTGCCCTGCGTACAGCCGCGCTCGCTCTGCTTTAGCCAGCCTCAGATACGCCTCACGCAACTTAATCAGCGGTGTGCCGGTCCTTTCCGCCCACTTTGACAGCAACACTTCCACTTTGCTCGGCTCCGACCGTAGTTTTGATGGCGGAATAATCATCAGTATCAATTGCAATCCGTGACTCCGCGACTCTTGCAGCATCGCATCGAGAATTGCCAGGGTCACCTTGCCAGCCTGGGTGTACTCCAAAGGAGGCCCCAAAGGCGAAACCCTCGCCCAATGTTGGGTTATCACTTGGAGGGCACACCAGAACCGCAAGACGCACGATGGCCACTCCGGCGGGTGGGACAAAAGCTCTTCGGGGGTCGGGACCGGCGTGTTGCGGAGGATGAGACGCTGTCCTGCGAGTTCAAAGTACGGTTTGGCGTAATCTCGGAAACTGAGGGTATTTCGACTCAGGTCGTCTCCGAAAAATCCAACAACCACCAGATCGGCATGATATTGAAAACCGAGATGCTGTAACCGCAGCCACTGTTGATCCGTACCGTAGCCATGGTCGGCAAGGTTGAGAACTTCCCAACGTCCGTTTCGGTTCAAGAGCGCTTCGAGTTGGGCGGGCAGCGTTTGCTCGTCAGATAGGTTTTCGCCGAACATGAAAGAGTCTCCGATACATAACACGCGTCGCACGCCGGTCAGTGGTTCCAAAAGATACTCCCGCGTGCCGCGTAGCCCCTTTGAATTCGAGTTAACTTCTGGGGTACGTAAATTCGGCTTCAGTTCCCAACCGAGTTCGGGCGAATACCTGTCGAAAGAGTAATGCTTTCTCGTAAGAATCTCGTCGGCTGTCGTGTGCGTTTTCCGCCATGCAAGTTCTCTGCGCTGGCTGGCCGATAAGGCAACGTCAGGAAAAATGCGGAGAAAGCTCTCAACGAACAAAAGACTCAGTACCAAACTGGCCGCGAGAGCCACAAGGCTGCTTCGCAGGTGTACTTTTGCTTCGGTCGAGCCGGTTCGTTCGGTTAAGAAGTTAAGAGTACGCAATAGAAAAACTTTCTGCACCGAGCGAGTAGCCGATAAATCGCCCCACGTGTGCCGCCACCGGTATCCCGAGCCGTTCGTAGACCGTTTGGGCTACGCAACTACCGCATTTTTCCCTGCTGCGTGATGAACGCACTTTCCGAAAGCCGATCCCAAAGTTACTATCCTACGTATAGTGTAGGGTGAGCAGCCCGGACCATGGTCACGGCCGGCATCATCGAGAGCTCAAAGGCATTTGGTTTCGCTGGGCCGATGGTACTCCAACACTACTGTTGTTCGATGGCAACCTTTAGCAACAACGGCTGCCTTACCGCAACATACTTGTTTGTTCGTGCACAACCCTCAAGTTCAATTGCTCCACGCTGCACCTTCACAACTGTTAGATTGCCTTATGATTCCACTGTTTTCTCCGGGTCAAGGCCTCCGGGCGCGTCTCGCACCGAGCCGCGACAAAGAGTAACACCGCCCACAGCCCCAGTGTCGTCCAACACAACAGTCCGATGTACTGCAAGGGAGGGAGCGCCAATGTGGAAACACTTGTCAAAAGGTACACAATCAACGTGACGCGCACCAAGGTCGTGAGAAGCAAGTCGGTATTTACCAGCGCCAAAAACGCCAACTCGGTCATTGGCAACAGCACCAACACATGATAATGAAAGTGCGAAACCGGCGTGATCACAAGGATCCACACTAACCACGCGCCGGCGATGAGAAGATCCTGCTGCGGTTGTGTTCGTCGGGCAACCGCCAACATCGCCAACGCCATCATCAAACCAACGGCCGCCGTCAAGAAGCGCGCCTGGGTTTCCGCCCCTAAACGCCACAACACTGCCCGAAGGGCTTGATTTCGCGGGTTGTCTGGACTGAGAATGCGGTCGGTGACTTCGCTTTGTAGGCCGAGCGCTCCGTCTCGTAGAGACGGCTGGGCAACGGCCGTAACCCACTCCTGCCAATACATTAGATTTCGCTGCCAACCATAAACCAACGATGGCAACACAATCCCACCAACGATCAGTGCTGTCATCGTTGCCATCACCAACCGCCAGCGTTTTTTCCACGTGAAATAGGCCAGCAACGCCAACGGGAACGCCTTCAGCAACGCGGCACACGCCAACGCCGTCCCGCCGGAAATATCCCTCCCGCGCTGCGGCCGGGACAGCGCGAGCATCAATAACCATAACGTCAAGATTGTCGCCTGACCTTCCACGGCTCCTTGTCCCACCCACAACAACACCATTACGAACGGCAGCACGTACAACCAGAATGGGTTCCGGCCGAACCGCCCTAATGCTCCACGTACCATCGTCACAGACATTTGCACCGAGAAAACGACCAGGATCACCGACAGCACATACCAAATGATCGATCCGGTGAAAGCACTCATCTTCGCAAATGGCGTCATGAGAATCGCAAATGGCGGAGGGTAAATATAGGGCCAGCCACGGGAGTTTTGCGCGCCGTAAATGTCACTGCCGGTCAATACCGCCCAACCAGCAGCGCGATAAGTGATGAAATCGGAATTCAGCTCCGTCGAAAATGCCGCGCGCTGGACCATTAACACGCCGAGCACAACGACCGTGGCAAGAGCCAGACCAACGACAGCCCACTTCATCTTTGTATTTAAAATATCGCGTCCGTGCATGAGACTCCGGCACAACATATCAATAGCTTTTACTAACGTTTCTCCAAGCCGCATGTTATTTCCAGCCGCCTAGCGATCATGAGCTCGCCACAGTCGTCATGTGCGCGACGTCCCGGCAAGCCCGAGAGAGCGAATAGTATGGCACTCTCCACGTGGTCCGATCCTCGTGTAGTGGAAAGGCAAAAGACATTCCGATACCGTTGCTTTCCAAATGGCTTTTCAGTGCGCGAGGATGCGGGCGTTTCGATCAATTATATTAGTGGTAAACACCGGGACGCTCCTAACACATACTTGAGCGTCAGCGTTCTAGGCAGACTCAGGATAGCCAACTATCGAGGAAATAGAGGGCTAGAGTTTTCTAGCCCTTGAGAGCTACCCCTGATGACTATCGTTGGACTGGTTGATCGCTATTCGGCAGGGTTTTTCACGGCAAGTATGCCTTGCTGGATCGCCAGCGCCGCAGCTTGTACGCGGTTTTGGAGATGAAGTTTTCCGAGGATGCCTTTGAGATGATTCTTTACCGTGTTCTCCGCAATGTCCAATCTTGACCCAATTTCCTTATTGGTGAGCCCTGCCGCCAAGAGCTGAAGTACCTCTTTCTCTCGTTCTGTGAGATCATCGACCGGAGTTGTTTCGGAATGTTTTGATGCCCGAGCGGCAAACTCTTTCAAGATTCTCGCGGCCGTCGCTCCGGAAAGAGCCGCTTCCCCGCGAAAAACTCCTACGAGCAACTCCCGAAGCTTTTCAGGCTCGACTTTTTTTGAAAGGTACCCGTGGGCTCCGCATTTGATGGCTTCAAAGAGGTCCTTATCCTCCTCGGAGATCGTTACGATGACCACGCGCGTTGCGGGCACGGTACTGGTAATCTGGCGAGTGGCCTCCAAGCCATTGACGCCCGGCATGTGAATGTCCATCAGGACGAGATCCGGTTTGACGGCCTGCGCCTTTCTGATGGCCTCGGCGCCGTCTTCGGCCTCCGCGACGACCTCGAAGCCTGGCTCCTTTTCGAGCAGACTAGCTAAGCCCTTTCTAAAAAGATGGTGGTCGTCAGCGAGCAACAATCGAATGGTTTGCATCGGAATTGGGTTTCGCCAGGGGCAGCTGAATTGTCACTCGCGTTCCACGGCCCGGGGAGCCGCAGACGCTGAGCCCTCCGCCCACGGACTCGGCCCGATCTTTCATAGTTTGAAGGCCAAAATGGAGGTTTGGTTCTGGGCTTTGATCTTCACAGAATCCCTTTCCATCATCTTCAATGGTTATTGAGGCGGTGTCATTGTCATTTTCTATCGTGATCTTACCTTTCGTCGCTTGCGCGTGTTTAACGATATTCGTCAAGGCCTCATGGATGATGCGGATCAACTGAATTTCAACTTGAGACGAGAATCTAATGACTTCCGGATGATCCACTTTGAGATGCACGGGAATTTTTCTCACTTCGCTAAAGTCCCTGAGAAAATCAGCCAGAGCCGCGACGAGCCCGACGTGATTTCTCAAGGCTAACGCACGCAGACCGAAGATGGCTTCGCGAAGATTTTGATAGGCTTCGTCAACGATCGGAAATAATTCTTTCAGTAGTTGTTTTGCCCCGAGGGACGCGTTCCCGCAACGGTTTCTTTCTGCGTCAATGAGTTTGATGCGGAGAAAAGCCAGGTCTTGAGCAAGGTTATCGTGAAGCTCAGAGGCCAATCTTTCCCTCTCCTCTAAGATGGCCAGTCCCTTGGATTTTTCTTCATGCGCCTTTAACTGCGCGGCCATACGATTGAAAGCATGGCTCAAGCGGCCGATTTCATCGGTTGAAGTAACCGGTATAGTTTTCGGAAATTCTCCCTTTGCAATTTCACTGGATTTTTCCACGAGCTGACGTAGCGGCAAAGCAATCGCACGGTGGAAATAACGTTTCGCCCCCAGCAGAAAGAAGACGCCAATTAGAACCAATGCGACATTGAAACCTATCGTCATTCTCACTCTTTGGCGGGTTTGTAAAACCAGCTCATCTTCGATCGCCTCGTGTTCCATGCTCACTCGGTCTGTGAAGAGTTGGATACGCTGTTGTATTGCCTCCATGACTTCCAGGTCGTGCGTATTTGCCTGAGCACGGGACCGCGCGGCGCCCTCTCGCGCTTGACCGACAAAGTTCGCCGCGGCGCTTTCGGACTCGGCGATTATTTGGCGCATCTCTTGAAGGTTTCGCTCGGCTCCGCCGAAGTCCTTGTAACGAGTCAGAAGGACCTCGAGATCTTTCAAAGAAGTGTTTATCAGCGAAGTCGAAATCGTCCTCCCTTGCAGTTGAGCCAGCTGAATCTCGGAAGTGAGGTGCTGTAGGTACCTGTCTATTTGTTCTACGACGTGAACCTGCTCGCTCTGTTTCGCGATCGCGTCTGACTTGAGAAGATGGGAGCTCAAGAGATAGAGAGAGGTGCCCCCCACCAGCAGCACTAGCATGAAGAGGGAGCCAAAGATGAAGCTTAATCTGTGGTCTATTCTTCCTGTGAACTCTGGATCCGAGGACTCCTGCGTCATAGTGTTGCTCTCGCTTGCGTGATACGGCTTATGGCGCAACGCAAACAGAGATACCATACCGCTCAGATCCTACTATAGCATTCGCAATCAGACAATCATCGTGCCGGCTCGGTTCCCCGCACAAGCCTTCAATATATTGACGTTCAGTGTTATGGCACTACGAGATTGCCCATGACTTTTCCGGCAAAGTAGGTATGCACCCGCCGCGGTGTGAATTTCAGCAAGTAAACCAACAGCCGATTATGCCAACCGGGAATTGCGACGGATGTCTTGCCCAATTTTTTCAGAGCCAAGCGCACGACGGGTTCAACCGCCATCGCTGCGACTGGGCGGGAGCCGGCGATTTCGTGGAATTCCGTGTCGGTCGAGCCTGGACAAAGCGCCAGCATATCTACTCCTTTCTTTTTGAATTCATATCCTAAAGATTCGGCCAAAAAGAGTTCATAGACTTTGCTGGCGGCATAACTCGCCTCAAAGGGAGTCGCAATGTATGCGCTGACAGAAGAAACAAAAATGATTCCGCCTCTTTTTCGCTGGGCCATTTGGCGCCCGAACACATGAGTCAATACAAGCGGCGCGCGGCAGTTAACGTCTAAGAGCTGTAACTCTTTTTCCAGTTCATGCTCTATCAAATGTCCCGCTAAACCGAAACCCGCGTTGTTGACCAAGAGCCCGATCTCAATGGAATTCGTTACCGAGAGAATTGTCGGCAAGAAGTCAGGCTGGGACAAGTCGACGGTGACAATTCGTACTTGTACTTTGTTTCTGCTTTCCAGATCACGCGCCAAGTCTTCCAGTCTTTGTCGCCGTCGAGCTACAAGAACGAGATTCAATCCCTTTTCCGATAGCTGGCGCGCAAATTCTGCGCCGATACCGGCGGAAGCTCCGGTCACAAGCGCCCACGGCCCATAGCGTTCGACAAACGTCATACGCTCTTTAACA
>JBKPBY010000098.1:0-6667 GCA_046727075.1 bacterium
GGGCGACGATGCAAACAGCCATGGCGGTAACGTCGCCGCGAACCAGAATCCTACAGGCGAACTGACTCATGGCCGCCGCTATTTGAAGAGTGTGTTTGGTGAAGTCGATGTCCCTTTCCTGGGCGATAAATGGTCTTTCCCGGGGATGCGATTGCTCGACGGAGTTTTTTCCTATCGATACGATGACTACAGCGATTTCGGGGAATCTACCAAACCTAAGTTCGCCTTGCGTTATAAGCCGTTCAATGACCTCACCTTCCGGGCAACATACTCGGAGGGATTCGTGGCCCCATCTCTGCCTCAGTTGTTCGGCACGCCGTTGCCTGCTGAAACGGTTGTCAATGACCCTGTGACAGGCAACACAGGAGTCAGCATTTTGAACATCACACGCGGAAATCCGAACGTGAAGCCTCAGACAAGCTACGGATATTTTCTCAATCTCACCTGGAATCCGGGCTCTGCCGATCCGGAGCACAGCTGGTGGGGCTGGGCCAACGGTTTTTCATTCTACGCCAATTGGTTTGAGATCAACCTTCACAACCTGATTGGTGTCCTTACCCCGCAAGAGATCGTCAACCTGGGGAGTGGTGCTCCTCCTGGAAACTTTGTGGTTCGCAACCCCACAACCGGCGCAATACAAACTATCAATAACACCTATACCAATCTTGGAAATGAGCGGATAGACGGCTTTGAGGTAGGTTTCACCTACAAAACAAAAGAGTATAACTGGGGTAGGCTCGACCTGGATTTCAGCCTGAGTGACATCTACCATTTTACAACGTTGAGCATTAGGGGCCAGGCGCCAAATGGCAAACTCCGATTCCAAGTTTTGAATCGTACGGACACCGCCCTCTTTGTTCCAGATGTCAAGATTCTCGCGAGCATTTTCTATTCGAAGACACTTTTCGGCACCGATACATTTAGGACCGGTATAACGGTCCACTGGCTCGACTCAGAAGATGACTACAACACCAATTCCAATGGCACAGATCCGCGGTTTAGCTCGGATGTTCCGGGTACTAATTTCGTCCACCAGATTGGAACCTGGACCACGGTCGATTGGCAAATTTCCTATATGTTCGGACCGCCGGTTGCCGCGGTCACTCCTGAGATGCCAAAACCAGGGTACGATAAAGAGGGTAAACGCATTGTCGGAGAGCAAGCCATTTCGCCGAGGAAGGAAGGCTCAAGCTGGGGCTGGAGGCGTTTGCTCGATAACACCACCTTCTCTTTTGGGATTAATAATATCGGGGATACGCATGCGCCTTTTTCAAGCGACAACAACTCAGCCAACTACGACTACGCAAACGCGAACGCTATCGGACGATTGTTCTGGCTTTCTGTAGAGAAGAAGTTTTAACGCATAAGCATCAGCGAACTCCCGGTAATCGGACCGGTCACCCGACCGGTCCGACTTTTTTGTGAAGGGTAAGGTGGACGCAGCGACACGGCCATACTTTCCTGCAAGCTTTGAAAAGGTCTAATACTACTGTGGAGCCACGTTGCCATTCTTCAGCTCAGCTTCGCTGCGGTATTTCCTAATTCGGACATCTACTATGTTGGGCGTATTCGGTGGTATTTTCTTCCCCGTTAAGTAGTCTGAGTCTTTCTCGATCATTAATCCATCGGGCCATTTGTGATAGCCAAAGTCCCCTGCGTCCGCGGCTTTCCCCAACGCAATGACGCCGCCCTTTAAGTGAATCGGATGCTGACGGTCGCAGTGGATCGCATCTTCCGGGTGTAACTTGCTCGAAATAATAACCGCATTGATAATCGAGCCATTTCCATTGATGACTGGTGGAGGGCTATATGGAGGGAGGGCCGCGGCCAGGTTTCTGAATGTCCACAAGAAACCGGGTCCGACGAGCAGCGGATTCTGAACCGTTCCGTCGAATGCTGGGCCGTCGTGCGCTGTTAACTCTATCCGTCCGGCACCGAGACCTGAAACCATACCAGTGATTAATTGCTCGGGCTGACCCATGGCATTGACTGCTGACAGATCGGCAACAGATGTTAGTCGCGTGGAAACCCGCGTATCGAGATTGGTCACCTCCACATAAATGTAATCCGTGCTAGTTGTCTTGACGAGACGCGGTATGCCTACGGACTCATAAGAGACTTGAAACGGTGATCCATCAGAATAGTAAATTCTGCCGCCTGCCAGGAGTAGGCCTGGGAAGAATGTTGAAACGATAATTGAGGTAACGATCCAGTGATGGTGATGGGGCCTCATTTTCCACTCGGGGAATGCTAAAGCATTTTGCAATCGCAAGATTCGACCAAGATTCTGGTCAATTTTAGCACAATATGCAAGTATGTTATTTACTTACAGATTTTCAAGAAACAAGTTGGAGCGCATTAACAACATCTTCGAGACGCGTGCCCCAAGAAGCACAGAAGAAGATATAACCGCAGATTCCGCAGATTTTTATTGCTACTTTATATTGTTCTGTTATGACCGTTGGTCAATGGATACTCAGACCTACGAGATTATTGGGGCGGCAATCGAGGTGCATCGTGAGTTGGGATGCGGTTTTCTGGAGGCGGTGTATCAGGAGCGCTGAAGGAAGAAATGAGCAGCCGTGGAATTCCTTTCCATCCCTGGGTCCGCCAGCCTAACCCAATCAAAAATCTGTGTAATCTGCGAAATCTGCGGTTTTCCTTTTATTTCTGTCCTGACGGTTGACAACGTCCAGGGCAACTATGACTCCGCTGATACCACGGATATTCAGCGTTACTTCTCCGTTTCTGTAGAGAAGAAATTTTCGGACTAGGATCGACCGGTCCGATTTTTTTTGAGATTCTGATCATTAGATGAAAACGCTCACGATGCTATTTCTGGTCTTAACGCTCAGTTCGGACCTTCTCTTTGCTGTACAAGACGATAACAGTGCAACAAACGATGCCGATCTCCAGGCGGTTACAGAACGCGAAAGGCAATACACCGATGGACTGTTACACAGAAATTTCGATGAGCTCGCGTCGGTATTCGCTGAAACCTATGTGAACACCAGCTTCTCTGGCCAACTCAGGACCAAAGCAGAATTCTTGAAGGCTCTAGAGGCTGATACGTCTCGCATCTCCGAAATCAAAGAAAGCGAAAAGCAAACGCAGATCTACGGCGATACTGCCATAGTAACTGTCAAATTCGACGTGCAAGGAACCGACGAGGGCAAATCGTTTGAAGCGCATGGACGTGCCACCGACGTCTGGGTTAAGCTGCATGGGGAATGGTTTTGTGTAGCCGCTCATTCCAGTCCGACGGAATAGCTCCCGTGCTGTCTGGTCTATACGATCTCTGTTGAGATTGCGGTTTTGCCACGCGATCATCTACTCTAGCACCATGATGGACGTATTAGAGAGAGCGAACCCTCAATTGCGGGATCTAGTAAGCTACGTGCCGGGGAAACCGATCGACGACGTCGCTCGGGAATTAGGCCTGGATCCGAATAAGATCGTTAAACTCGCTTCAAACGAGAACCCGCTTGGCCCTTCACCGAAAGCTGTTAAGGCGATGCAGGAGGCGCTTCTGAAGGCGCATTTTTATCCGGACGGCAACGGATATCATCTGCGCGTTGCCATCGCTCAGAAATACGGACTAACGATTGATCAAGTAATTATCGGCAATGGTTCCAACGAGATCATCGAATTTCTCGGGCACGGTTTTTTGCAACCGGGTGATAACATCATTGTCGCTGACCACGCATTCTCAATTTACCGGCTAATGGCGCAGCTGCTCGGCGCCAAGACAATCGAGGTTCCCGATCCGGGATTCAAACACGACTTGCCTGCGATGGCCCGCGCCATCAACGAACGGACGAAACAGGTTTATGTCGCCAATCCGAATAATCCTACTGGCACGATGGCGGACGAAAAGATTTTGGACCGCTTCGTTGAAGAAGTGCCGGAGAATGTCGTGATCGTATTGGACGAGGCGTACTACGAATTTTTGGAGAATCCGCCGGACTCGTTGAAGTACATAAAGGATCACAAGAACGTAATTCTCTTGCGCACGTTTTCGAAGTGTCAAGGATTGGCCGGTCTGCGCGTTGGGTACGGATTAGGTCATCCGGAGCTAATCAAGCTTCTACAGAAGACACGGCAACCGTTCAATGTGAATGCGATCGCGCAAGTCGGCGCAATCGCCGGGTTGCAAGACGAAGAGCATCAGCGGCGAACAAAAGAGGTCACGACCGAAGGCAGAAAATTTTTGGAGAGCGAATTCGCAAAGCGCAAACTGGAGTATGTACCGAGCGTTGCGAATTTTGTGTTGGTCAACGTTGGCAGCGGTAAGCGCGTTTTCCAGGAACTGCTGAAAAAAGGCGTAATTGTTCGCGCGATGGACGAATACAAATTGCCTGAGTGGATCCGCGTGAGCGTCGGCACCCCCGACCAAAACCGCAGATTCCTCGAAGCGCTCGACGTTGTCCTGGGACAGAAATAAAAGGAACCGCAGATTTCGCAGATTACACAGATTTTTCATTGGGTTAGGCTGGCGGACCCAGGGATGATTGGATGAATCTGCGGTGTTCGAGGCTTTTGGAGCCAAAGTTAAAGAGCAGGCCTCGCTCTTTTCGTCCGGCGCGCAGGTAGTTCAGCACCTGCGCCGACTCAATATCGCTGAGTTTGGAAATGGCTTTTAGTTCGACGATGATCGATTCATTGCAGATGAAGTCTGCACGGTAGCTAGTTTTGAGTTGTTTTCCTTTATACAAGATCGGTAGGTCGGCTTCAGCACGGAAAGGAATTCCACGGCTGCTCATTTCTTCCTTCAGCGCTTCCTGATACACCGCCTCCAGAAAACCGCACCCCAGCTCACGATGCACCTCGATTGCCGCCCCAATGATCTCATAGGTTTGAATATCCATTTAGTAAGCATAACAGATTATAAAACAGTAAGAATAAAAATCTGCGAAATCTGCGGAATCTGCGGTTTATTCTCTTTCTGTGCTTCTCGAAGATACAATTGCCGCAGTATCGACCCCGTTGGGCGAGGGAGCGGTCGCTATGCTCCGATTGTCCGGGCCGATGGCTTTGACGATCGCCGGCAAAGTCTATCGTGGGCGAGTTCCAACCGAGAAGCTGCGGCCGCGCCACGTTTATTCCGGCGAGATCCATGAGTCGAATCGGAAGCTGGACGAAGTGTTACTCACTTATTTTCGGGCGCCTCGCAGTTACACCGGCGAAGAACTTGTCGAGATTACTTGTCACGGCGGCATTCTCGTCACTCGACGAATCCTGGAGCTGCTCTTAAGCGCTGGAGCCAGGATGGCCGGGCCCGGCGAGTTCACACAGCGTGCATTCCTCAATGGGAAGATGGATCTAACCCAGGCGGAAGCGGTAATGGACCTGATACGTGCACAGACCGAATTAGCGCTTCGAGCCGCCAACGAACAACTTTCCGGCCGGCTCGGTACGGAGCTGGCCGAGATCCGGGAAGAATTGCTGACAACGCTGGCGCACGTGGAAGCCTACATTGATTTCCCTGAAGAATCGATCGATCCGGATACAGGCAAAACCCTACTGAACCGTATTCAGTCGTTGAGTCGACAACTCGATCGTTTACTCGCAACTGCCGATCAGGGTCGCGTGTTAAGACACGGGCTACGCACAGTAATTTACGGAAAACCGAACGTTGGTAAGTCGAGCCTTTTGAATCTATTGCTTGGCTATGATCGCGCGATCGTCAGCGAGGTTCCGGGTACGACACGTGATACGATTGAGGAGGTAATCAACGTCCGTGGTATTCCGGTCCGGTTGATTGATACGGCCGGGGCCCGTGCAACAACAGACGAAATTGAAACGGAAGGTGTCCGGCGAACGCATCAGGAGATTGGTCAAGCCGATCTGATCCTTCACGTTGTCGACGGCAGCATGCCGCGGGCGGATCTGGAACTGATAGATCGGCAGCGATCTGTCTTGTTGTTGAACAAGTCCGATCTCGGCTCGCACCCAGACTGGAGAACGACCGAAGGGATAAGGTTTTCCTGTAAAGAACGATTTGGTCTGGAGGACTTGAACAACGTGATCTGGGACCGCGTGATGGGTGGAACAACAAAATTGGACGACGTGCGAGTCGCGATCAATGCTCGCCATCAGGCCTGCCTGCAGAATGCTAATGCATCACTCGATGCGGCCCGGAATAGCCTGGAAGAGGGGCGATCGCCTGAGTTCATCGCGATTGAGCTTCGAGGCGCGCTAGATGCGGTTGGGGAAGTCGTCGGCCGCGTTGATACGGAAGATCTGTTAGGCAAAATCTTTAGCGAGTTTTGCATCGGTAAGTAAACGGCGGGAAAAACGGAACCGCAGATTACGCAGATTATACAGATTTTTTAGGTCTAGTTGTTTCAGTTCTGACCGGGCGAAACCGTTGAGCACTTTGAGAACGCGGCCCAGCCGTTGCGAGCAACCCCTCTGAGAATCTAATAAATCTGCGTAATCTGCGGAATCTGCGGTTCCTCCGCGCGAAGCAGTCTAGAAGAAGGAAAATCGCCGGAGTTTATTGCATTGAACTGCGAGGCGCATTAGATGTGGTCGGTCGAGTTGATACCGAAGACCTGCTTGGCAAGATCTTTAGCGAGTTTTGCATCGGTAAGTAAACGGCGGGAAAAACGGAACCGCAGATTACGCAGATTACACAGATTTTTTAGGTCTAGTTGTTTCAGTT
>JBKPBY010000099.1:0-4151 GCA_046727075.1 bacterium
GTTGTGACGCCCTCCGCCAACTGTCGCCGTAAGAGGAAGGCCGGAAGGATCCAGATATGTCCCGTACAGAGCGCCGGCAGCGTCAGACATGCGTGCGGTGATCTCCACAATGAAACTGAGCGCAAACCTTGAGCGTATCGCGGACCAACGGTAATGATCGCTAGACGCGCCAAGAAGCTAAACCAAGTAATCAGCGGATTGAATTTGCGATTGCTGTGCTGAAGGGGTTGGGCGGCGTCGTTAAAATCCAGGAAAGAGAAGGAAAACGATTCATTGAAGGAAATAATTGTCCCCTCTCAGCAGCGACTGCGTATCGTCCCGAAGCTTGTCTGATAGTTGAAGCGCTACTTTCTGAATTATCGGCACTCGGGGTAAAGGAGTGCTGCCATCAGACAGAGGCCCCGCGATGTAGCTTTGAAATTGCCTGAAGGGCGGCGGCCCTCAATAACTCGGTTTTCTCACAGGGGACTAAGCCCCCTTCGGTGCCCTGCGGAAAATGCGGAAAACCAGACGCCCTTTTGAATCGAACACTTAGCCGGGCCTTGAGCGCTTGTTGCTACAACGACTTAATGAACTCCACTAGATCAGCCTTTTCTTGTTCCGTGAGATCAAGATCGAAAGTGCTGTCGTAATGATTCACGACATCTCCTAATGTTGCGAAGCGCCCGTCATGGAAGAAACCACCTTTTTGATGGGTCCACACACCTTTTAGCGGTGCGATCCGATATTTCCGATCAGGCGCTCTGTCTGCCTGGAAGTTATCGATACCGATCTCCCCGCCTGCATGCAGGTTCCAACCAGGTTCGGTATAGAGCGGAGGGACATGACATGTCGCGCAGCGTGCCTTGTTCTCGAATAGTTCCTTGCCACGCCTAGCCGAGACAGGATCGAAACTCCCATTCGGTGGGGAAGGGGCAGGCAGGGCAAGTTGGTAAAAGTGCAGCGCCGACAGTTTTGAAGTGATTAAATCGTTGCGGTTACGCACGTTTCCAAAGCCAGCACGGGCAGCAACTGGAAACTGAACCGGATCGTTCAGACGTGGATCGAAAAATGTCCCTTTGCCATGCATCTCCAGGTTTGCCACAAAAGCATTCCAGTACGTGACCGATCCCCACCCGGTCCATGTGTGGAGATTGACACCAGCGAGGCCGAAGGCTGGCGGAATGAGCACCGCTGAAGATCTCCCATCTGGCCGAAAACCCTTTCCATCTAGCAAAAGCTCTGCATCAAACTTGCCGGGACCCCAGGCAGCGAGCACTTTGCGAACTGTCTTCACATCAGTCCCCAGTAGACGAGCTATTGCCATAAGATCTGGAGCAAGGTTGACGATAGCGCCGACGTTTAAATCACGATTAGCCCAACCGTCCAACCGATGACCGATTCCCGGGGCCACTGCATTATCTACCGTTGAGTGGCAGAGGGCACACTGAATACCGATCGATTGGAGGTTGGTCGGCGAACCGAAAAAACCAGTCAAACCAACTACAGCGTTTAGCCGTAACAATGCAAGGGTTACTGCAGGATCATCAAGATTCACGCGTCCTTGCTCGAGTTCGACGATGAGTTTTTGGGGAAGAGCGTCTTGATCGACCTTCAAGCCAACTGCGAGCGCCTCACGCGGGCTCACACCCGGTCCGACCCCGCCAAATCGGGTACCAGCGATGGCTTGGTGCAGCCGAAGCGTGTCGCCCCAAAAGCTTCGTCACCAAAAGTATCGAATCGGAAGGTTCTGCGGCCCTCAGTAGTGGTTTGCTTTATGCTTTTTTCGAGGTCCTTGCCTAACCGAAGTGTGGAATCCTCAGTCTCTTGCGAGGTTAAGTTTTCAAAACTGGCGATCGCCAGGACTGCAGGCAGGAGCAGGAGCTTGAAATTGGATTTCATAAAACCTCCCTGGAACGCAAAATCGACTCGTACCAAAACGTAGGGCGAGCCGAGCATCTGCGAAATACGCAGAACAGCGTACATCGTTGGCATACGCGATGCTCGGGGCGCAGCCTTCTTCGACGCGAACACTGTTATCACGACCGATGGCGCCGACGGCCTTCATCTGACGTCCGAAGCGGAGAAGAAACTCGGGACTGCTGTGGCTGCAAAGGTTAAGGAGATAATGAAGTAGCTTAGGTTGGGATATGGGGTGCCCGCTGGGAGCAATCGTTCGACCACGGTACCTGAGGTCCTTTCTTCGCTCCGAGCGAGGAAAACTCAAGAATTACTCCATCAGAGACGCTTCCTTTAGACGCCACGGGCGATATCTCCCTTTTATTCGTAGAAATTGCGGACCCAACGATGTGTTTTCAATTTCTCAACCTGATCTTTCGGCAACCCCCGTCCGTCGCCCAGATGGCAGTTCCGTTCAACATTCCGCACTGAACGCATCCCGGGAATAACAGTGGATACGGCCCTGTGGCTCAAGACATAACGCAAGGCCGTTTCCGCCATCTGATCCAAAGTGATGACGAGATCAGAAGCAATCTTTTGCACCCGTTCATAGACCTGCTGCTTTCGATCAGCCCGGAAGTAATAGTTTCGGAAATCACTTTCTTCAAATGTGGTATCTGGTGCGATTTTCCCAGTCAAACCTCCTTCATCCAGTGCCACCCGCACAATGACGCCAACCTGATGACGTTCACATGCGGGAGGCAGCGCATCTTCAGGGCTTTGCTCGAAAATATTATAAATGACTTGAACGGTATCGACTACTCCGGTCTCAATTAGTTTGATCGCGTTTTCTGGTTGAAAGTCGTTTATTGAGACGCCAAAGGCTTTTACTTTCCCCTGTTCTTTGAGCTTTTGAACGGCTTCCAGCCAATTCCCCTTATTGACCCATTCGTCGGACCAGACGTGAAATTGCTGCACGTCAATAGCTTCGGACCCAAGATTTTTCAGGCTTTCTTCTGTACAGGCAATGACATGCGCAGCAGGAAAGGTTTCCTCCACCGACACCCCGAATTGTGCGGGCCACTGACCGTTCTTCGGCGGAATTTTCGTTGCCACGTAAATCGATTCGGAGCGCTTTTTTATAACATGCCCTACGAGTCTTTCACTGTGACCTTCCCCATAGCCCAGAGCAGTGTCGATAAAGTTTAGTCCCAGATCAAAGGCCTTATTCAGAGCCTTGACTGACTCATCGTCAGAGGCGCCAATCCAGCCGCTCTTTCCGATTCCCCACGCCCCGTATCCCACTTCTGAAACCTGCAACCCTGTTTTACCCAGTGTCGATAGTTCATTTCAGTTGATGTTCCTTTTTTCAAAAGAGAAGTTAATTCTTGATCGGCAGCAACTAAGTGAAAAGTCAGGGCTGCAGTCCTTAGCCGATAAGGGGTCCGCACAGTGGTGACCCCATCTTGGCCAGCGGTGGAGGTTATATTTTCGGAACAACACCAGATGGATATCATCCTCTCAATGTCGGTGTGGTCGCGGACGGGGCAGTTCAGGCGTTATCTGAGATCGTCCACCTCATCGATAGTGGGGTCCTGCCGAGAATGGCCTCCAGCGATGACATACCCCAAGAGTTAATGGCTCAAGGCAAGCTGGCGATGATGATCTCGGGCCCTTGGGATTGGCCCAATCTGATGAAGAGCGGGATCGATTTTGGTGTGGCGCCAATGCCCGGGATAAACGGCAAATTGGGCAAAGCGTTCATTGGCGTTCAGGTCGCTTTTATCAATCGCAATTCGCCGAATCGGGACCTGGCAAAAGAATTCCTGGAGAAATATGCCATCACTAAGGAAAGCCTGCGCGCATTGGACCATGTCAAGCCGATAGGAATCTCCGCGATGATTTCGCTCTCCGATGAACTCTCCCAAACAACCCGCTGCTCGGTGAGATGAAACGCTGTGTAGACGAAGGAGAAGTAATGCCAAACATTCCACAGATGGGGAGATTCTGGAGATGCATGGCCGCTGCCCTTGAGATTGCCAACAGTGGCCGTTGCGGTCCGGCAGCGACCTTGGAAGACGCTCAACGCGAAATGCTCAAAGGGATTCCGGACGTGAGGCCGTAGACAATGACGGAAGGGCAACAGGAATGCCCGTGAAGGATGTGGGGCTATGTGGAATAGGGATTGCCGCTTATGCGTCTTACCTTTATGCCGACGCGCACGCAAGTCGGAGAGGGTTGTGTATTGGTCTCCGGCCCAGCCCAATGCAAAG
>JBKPBY010000100.1:0-5449 GCA_046727075.1 bacterium
CATAGCGTAGGTTTTCAATATCTACTGTATTGGTCGAAAGGAGGACTCTCGGGAAAAAAAGAATACAATCAAGCCGGCGAGCACGGTGCCGAATCCCAGCAACGATTCGATCGGGCGCTCGCGGACTACGTGAATTATCATGTGCATCGAAATAAGCAGAAAGAAAATCGGGGTGATCGGGTAAGCCCAGACCTTGTAGGGCCTTTCTAGATTCGGTTCGCGCACACGGAGAACGATCAGGCCCAGCACTGTCAAAAACGAGCAGAGCAGAAGGCTGAACTGGATATAAATCAGGACAGTGTTGAAGGTGGCGGTGATAAGCAAGAAAGTGATCATGGCAAGCTGAAACAGCATCGCGACGTACGGTGTCCCGTTTTTCGATACGCGGCCGAAAACTCTCAGAGTCGGGAGATCTTCTGCCATCGTCTTTGTTACGTGTGGTCCAATCCAAGTCATCGCACTGATTGAAGCCACCAATCCCAGCGCGATCAGCCCACTGACAATCGCTCCTCCAACCGCCCCGAAGATCGCCTGACCTGACAGCAACCCGACTTCAACTTGGCCGGAGAGTGTTTGCTTGGGAGTCGTGAGCAAAAATACGGCGTTCAAAAAAACATATAGAACGATGACAATACCAGTGCCGGTAAAAAGGGCCCAAGGCACATTCTTGGCCGGATTGCGAACCTCGCCCGTAATATAAGTCGCCGCGTTCCATCCGGAATATGAATACATGACGAACACGAGACTCACGGCAAACGGTCCGCTAACCAGCGCTTCCAAGGTGTTCCTATTCACCGCTAGATCCAGCGGTTGCGATCGCCGGAAAAAAAGCCCGGCTACAATCAGCACCAGGATGAGGGCGACTTTCAGAACCGTCGAAACATTCTGAAATATTTCGCCGGTGTGAACACCTGTGAGGTGAATTGCAGTCACAATCCACGCCACTACGAGCCCAACCACTACGGGCTGTATCCCCGGAAAAAACGGTTTGCAGTACTCGCCAAAGGCGATCGCCGAAATCGAGATGGGAGCAGCGAATCCGACTGTAGCCGAAACCCAGCCCGCAATAAATCCGATGGAAGGGTGATAAATTCGGGAGAGGAAATGATACTCGCCGCCGGACCTTGGCAAAGCAGCGGCAAGCTCTGCATAGCAAAGAGCTCCGCACAACGCAGCGAGTCCACCTAAGGCCCATAAGAAAATAAGTGCAAAATCGGAACGAATGGCGGCGACCTGAAAACCGAGACTGGTGAAGACGCCAGTGCCAATCATATTGGCAACCACAATGTTAGTCGCTGTCAGGCCCGAGATTTTTCGTGCAGTCATCCTGAACTTAGACGTGGAGTCGGCCCTTGTTAGTCGGCTGGCGGCTTTTTGGGAAGTCTTTTCGGTATCTTATGCAGTCAGGTGGTAGCCGCACGCGGTCGCGCTAAAGCGCGACCCTGCCAATCGCCTACAATGGCGTCGGTAGGGCTGAGCTTCCTCCTGCGCTAAAGCTTCGGCGGACAGGTCAGCTCAGCCTCGTGCGTGTGCCATTCATACAAACAAATCCTGTAACGGCTCCGCCGACGGGTCGACGCTGTATCGGCTGAAATCGTTGACGCCTTCGGCCTTCAATATTTCTTCGTCGATGCAGAAGTGTCCCGTGAACTCTCTTGGGTTCTTAGATAGAATAACATGCGCTGCGTCTGCTACGATCTCTGGGGTTCGGCACCTTTTTGGGTCGATTCCCGGGATCATTGCCAGTGCAGCGGTCTGGATGATCGTTCGCGGCCAGAGACAATTGAAGCCAATGCCTCGGTCACGGAACTCAGCGGCCATCCCGAAGGTGGCCATCGCCATACCAAATTTAGAAAGCGTATATGCAACATGGTTTTCGAACCATTCTGGTTTCAAGTTGACCGGTGGCGCCATCGTCAAAACATGTGGATGAGATGATCGCTCGAGGTAGGGCAAACAAAGCTTGGAACAGAGAAAAGTGCCTCGAACGTTCACCTGATGCATCAGATCGAAACGCTTCAGTTCAGTGGCCGCGGTGGGGGTTAGCTGAATCGCGCTCGCGTTGTTAATTAGGATGTCGATTCCACCAAAACGCTTCACCGCCAGCGCGATCGCGCCGGCCACCTGTTCTTCAAGCCTGATATCGGTCACGATCGGTAGCGCTTTGCCGCCCGCTTTTTCGATTGCTTCCGCGGCGCTGAAAATGGTCCCGGGTAAGCGCGGGTGCGCATCTTTTGTTTTTGCCGCTATAACAATGTTTGCTCCGTCGCGCGCGGCTCGCAGAGCGATTGCCAGACCTATTCCGCGACTTGCGCCGGTGATGAACAGAGTTCGTCCATGAAGAGATGCCATCGCGCCAGACTATCGCAAACAGAGGGCGTTAGCGAGGGGCTCTTGGCTTTAATCTCATGCCGACGTTAGGGAGTTCTTGCAAGCCATCGGCCGCAACCTCAGACGGAGGAGGTCGATCTAGAAGAAACTGTCTCACAACATCTGCAACATCTTGAAAGAGGGGAGGACGAAAAGATAAGCTGTAAGGGTCGTGAGTAGAAGGATCAAGCGAGCTGATTATGAGCAGGTATTGTTGCTGCCGCCGAGCTTGGAGGATTGGGTAGCGGCGGGTCATACGGTGCGATTGATCCGGGAGGTGGTAGAGAGTTTGAAGCTGAGGGAGCTGGAGTTTGAAGAACCCAACAGCGAAGAAGGCGGAGAGTGTTATGCGCCGCAATTACTGTTGAGCGTGTGGCTGTACGGTTATTGGAGACGAATCCGTTCCAGTCGCAAGTTAGAGACTGCGTGCCGAGAAGAGATGGCCTTCATCTGGCTAAGCGGCAACACTCAACCCGATCACAATACGCTGTGGAGATTCTGGGCCAAGAACCAAGCGGGGATCAAAAACCTCTTTAAGCGCAGCGTGCAGATGGCGATGGAGATGGGAGAAGTGGACATGGCGCTGGCAGCAATCGATGGGACTAAAATTCAAGCGCTCTGCAGTGGAAGCGGGCTTCACAGCAGGCAGCATAATGAAAAGCTGTTTAAGAAACTCGAGAGCCAAATTCAAGAGCTTGAGCAGCAGATTGCACAAAGCGCCGATGACCAACAGCAACTAGAGCGCCGCCCGGTTTTAAGCGAAGCCTTACGGGATAAGAAACGCTTGGCTCAACGCGTCCGAGAGGCGCTGCGGCGCAGTGAGCAAAATGGGCAAGGTTATGTCCACCCTCAGGAACCCGACGCGCAGCGCATGCCCATGAACAGTGGGCTCAATCGCTTCGGCTACAATGCTCAGACGGCAGTGGATGCCAAAAGCCAGATCATTGTGGCCAGCGAAGTAGTCAATTCGCCCAACGATAAGCATCAACTGCTGCCGATGCTTGAAGCGATCAAAACTACGACTGGTCAGGCCCCGGCCCAGACGGTTGCTGATGCAGGCTATAGCAGCGCGGCTCAACTCCAGAAAGCCGCTCAAGAAGGCTTGGAGGTTTACACCCAGCTAATCACTCAGAGCAAGGCTGCTGTGGACGCTTATCACACCCGGCATTTTCGCTACAATCGCTCCACCGATTGCGTTGAGTGTCCTCAAGGCCAGTTTCTTCTAGACCGACCTCCCAGCGTGTCACGCAACCGAGCGGACGAAACGGTCACGATTAATCGTGACTTCCCAGCGCTGCGAGAACCCCATAGGAAAGATCGGAGAAACGCTTCACTTTCACTTGGAAGCCTAAATTCTCCAGTTTCTCGATCGACGGATCCAGGTACCAAAAGAATTCCTCTTTCAGTGCCTCAACCGTCGCCTCATAATTTTTGGCAGTGTACTCGCGGATCTTTGAATCCAGGGCCGCTCGGTCTTTGACCATCAGATCACCAAATACCGCGCATCCGCCTTTAGTAAGGCTACGTCGGATCTTCGCAAACAGAGTATATTTTTCCGGTTCGGTGAGATGATGGATCGTATACGTACTGATGACGCGATCGAACGGGCCCGGCGCATGGTCAAGCGCGCCCAAGATGTCGCATTGGACGAAACGGCGGTTGGAAAGATGTCCCAGCTTGGATCGAGCGATTGCTTCCATTTGATCGGAGAGATCAACCGCAATCAACTCCGCACAGTCACCGATCCGACAGGAAAGGTTTCCCGTGCCCGACCCAAGCTCCAGTACACGAGAATCGGGATTGATAGCAGCGCTCTCGATCACCCATTCAAGTAGTTCATCGTACCCTGTTCGAATTGGGTCCTCCTGATTCTGTACGTCAAGATCGTATCCTTCGGCTTCTGAATCGTGGTTGAACCTTGATCCGAATTGACTCGTCATAGCCCTAAGGTATCGCAAATAGGGGCATTTGCGATGCCATTGACGGTATGAACCGCTCTTCGAGCAGTTCTCGAAGAAGCTTTTAGAAATTCCGCGTGGCGGAATTCTTGCAAAATCATTTGGAAAATAGACGATGAGGAATAGGAGGCTGATCTCAAATGCTTTGTGTGGATACAAAAGAGATTCTCAAGACTGTTGGCGCAGGTTTACTTCTCATTCTCGGGTTGAGCTTTCCCGGCTGCAATAGACAACCTCCACAACAAGCACCGCCGCCCCCACCGGTGACAATCGCTAAGCCGGTTCAAAAAGAGGTTGTTGAATGGGACGAATTTACCGGCCGGACGGATGCGGTGCAGATGGTGGATATCCGGCCTCGAGTCAGCGGTTATGTCGACGACATTACTTTCAAAGCCGGCGATATGATCAATCAGGACGATCTGTTGTTCGTCATTGATCCGCGACCATACCAGGCGATCTATGATCAAGCCGTCGCCGGAATGCGACAAGCCGAAGCGAATCGTCAGTTGAACGACGCAAACTTTCAGAGAGCATCGCGCTTGCGTTCAACCAACGTGACTTCGAAGGAAGAGTACGACACAAGTCTCGCGCAAAAAAACCAGGCCGACGCTGCCTTCGTCTCAAGTCAGGCGCAGGTAGCCGCGGCGAAGCTGAACCTGGATTTCACACAGATAAAAGCTCCGATCAGTGGCCGAATCAGCCGGGAACAAGTAACCATCGGAAATCTTGTGCAAGCCGATAACACGTTGCTGACTAACATTACCAGCGTCGATCCAATCTATGCCTATTTCAATGTCGACGAGCGTTCAGTAGAAAGATACCAGGAGTTACACAAAGGGCGCGTTGATCCCCAACAAAATGTGCTGGTTTATTTGAAGGTTGAGAACGAAACCGGTTTCCCTCACCAGGGGACCATCGACTTCAGCAACAACCAGTTTGATAGGGGAACCGGCACACTTCAGGTTCGGGGCGTGTTTCCAAACAAAGATGCACTCTTGATTCCTGGAGCATTTGTTACGGTCCGTGTCGCTGGGACAGCGCCGTACAAAGGAATTTTGATTACCGATCGAGCGGTCATCAGCGATCAAGGCAAAAAGTTGGTGTTGACAGTAGACGCAAAC
>JBKPBY010000101.1:0-7528 GCA_046727075.1 bacterium
TTGTTGCAGTTGTTGCTTCGCGCGTTCACGCATAGCCCGATCGTCCAGAATGCGCAGAAATCCACCCCACATGAGCTCCCGCTGAAGAAACATATTTCGGTAAACATTCAGCTCACTGATCAGCGCCAGATCCTGGTACACTGGCTCGATCCCAAGTGACCGGGCATGGCTGACCGACTTTAGTTCTATCTCTTTACCTTCAAAGTAAAGCTTACCTGTGCTCGGTTTGTGAAATCCGGTAAGGATCTTCATTAAAGTTGATTTGCCCGCGCCATTGTCTCCCAAAAGCCCTAGCACCTCTCCTTTCATCAGCCGAATCGAGGCGTCACGAAGCGCTCGAATCCGGCCAAATGATTTCGATATGTGCTCGGCACGTAAGATCTCTTGAGTCACCCCCCACCCCCCGCCTCACGGAGACGTCTAAGACGCACGTTGATGAGCATCGTCACTAGAATCGCGATTCCCAGGATCATGTCGAAAGTGTAAGCGCTCACGCCGGAAAGCGTAAAGCCATCCTTAAGAATCCCGAGAACCGCAGCACCAAAAAACGCACCAACAATCGTTCCCGAACCGCCAGTTAGCAGTGTCCCGCCGATAACGGCTGAAGCAATTGCCATGAACATGATTTCTGTGCCGCCAGCCAACGGATCGATCGAACTGATGCGGAAAGCATCTAAAATGCCGGATAAAGCGCCGAGAACGCTGCACGCGACAAAGTTGCCGATCTTGATTAGCCTGATTTTGATGCCCACCTCGGCAGCGCCGAGCGGATTGCCACCGGTAGCAATGGTATGCAGCCCCCACCGCGTCTTAAACAGAACGAACTGAAAAATCAGGGTGATGCATATGGCCCAAACAATTTGTGAAACCGGGTTCCCACCCAGGAGGTTAACGATAATCGGCCCGGCTTTGGGTGCCACCGGGAAGCCTCCCGAAATAGTCAATGTTATGCCGTTGATTAGGAACAGCGTACCCAAGGTCGCAATAAAAGATGGAATGCCGAGCATGACTGTGACAAGCCCATTACCTAATCCCACAAGAGCTCCGACCATGAGCCCGAGCGGAATCGCGAGAAAATAGGGAATGCCAGCGCCATGCCCATAGTACATTACGAAAGGCGCTAAGGCGTAGACTTGACCGACCGAGAGATCGACTTCTCCGCAGACCAGGACCAATACCTCGCCGGCAGCAATAATTGCTGTCGTGGCAGTATATTCGGCCAGGTTCGCGACGTTGCTTCCAGAAAGAAACGCTGGCGCTGTGCTCTGGAAATAAGCGACTAGCAAAACCCCCGCGGCAGCAATGCTGGCCTCCCGGGATCGCAGTAAGGCTCCGCCAAGCCTTCGCGCGACATCCACTCTACCAGCCTGCTGAAACGAATTCGGTTGCTGTGGCACAGAGCTCGACTCTCTCCTGGCCGTCGATGCGGCTTCTACTTACCAGACGGCGTGAGCACTTTTTCTTCAGCCGAGCTCCCTTCATACCTGCTCTGGGTGGTGAGGTAGGGGTCGACATCGCTCTTGGTCACAAACTTAAGACCAGTGTTGATATCGGCCGGCCCAGTCAGCCCACCCGAGATCTTGTAGATGAAGAGCACCATGACCGTGTAAAAGCCTTGTAAATATGGCTGCTGGTCGATCGTGAAATCCAGGTCGCCGTTCTTTATCGCGTCGAGTGTCGTTGGGAGAAGATCGAATCCCCCCGCGTGAACTCCCTTCTCGCGGAGTTTGTTTGCGGCCATGGTCTTGGCCACTCCTTCCGTACTACCGGCGTCTACCGCAAACATCCCCTTCAAATCCTGGTGCCCAGCATAATAAGCCTGAATCCGTGACAATTCTTCGTTCAGCGTCGGTCCGGTCGCTATCTCATTTAGGGTGATTTTCTTGCCCGACTCTTTAATTGCTGCCTTCGCCCCATCCAGACGTGGCTGAATGTTAAGCTGCCCGGGCGTAGCAATAAATCCTGCCACTTCGCCTTCGCCAACCAGCTCAACAATTCGCTGCCCCAACCCCTTACCGGACAGAAACAGGTCCTGGCCGACATAGCAGAGACGCTTGTTATCCTTTGCATCTGCATTGTATGAAATCACTGGGATTCCGGCTGCCAGAGCTTTTTCTACTGGCTCATTGAACGCAGTCAGATCAACCAGTGAGACGGCGATGCCATCGGCTTTGGCCGAAACCGCCGTATTCAGGGCGTTAACCATATCGGTTGCGATCGATTTCTCCGAACCCGTCCATTGATAAGTACAGCCCAACAGCGCACAAGCATCCTCCGCACCGTACCTCGTAGGAACGAAGAACGGATTGGTTGTAACGTGATTGACGAACACGAACTTCCATTGCGGATGTTTTGGGAACTTACCGAGCGATTCCTCCGCCGCCTCAACCGTAGAGGCCCGGAACCCAGCTAAGCTGGTAAGCGAAATGAGTGCGCCGGCACCGGCAGCCCGGCGCAGCGCCTCGCGTCGGGACAAAGCAACAGCGTTTGGCCCGGCGTGAGATAAAGCACTTCTTCGTTTCATAGGTCACTTGAGATGTCATGCTTCGACGCCCCTCGAAGCGTTTGGTTCACCTGTAAACCGTGTCGCTAATGCGCAACCCGGCCAAGCCGTTCAGACTAGACAATGTCAGAGCGAGCGGCAATTCAAATGTGCCATCGTGTCACGACATATCTCAATCGTCGCACCATATACTCTTGGTACTAAACTTACTGTTGTTTTAAACTTGCTCTTATTTCTATGAAAACTTCAACCGCTTCGCAGGGTGACGGCGGGGCGCCCGGAACGGCTGGAGTGACGCGTTTAAGCGCCGGCCCATGCCGTCATGATCTTTGGCTGACCGCCGCTGAAGCAATCGGTGCACTCGAGTTTGCACCCGTCGCCCCGCCGCTTCTTGCAGGCTTGGATCCGCCCAGGCTTAACGCGCAAGAATGCGGGGTACGTCCTTCCGCCTTCGTCCGGCCAACGCCGCACTTCGGCAAGACGCGGCCCACTATTCTAAGCCCTCTAATGCCGGCCTAATTTTGACCGCCGCCTTGAGCTCCGGTGTTCGCCGCGATCGGTTTGCCGTTCTGTATTCTTACTAGGAAGTCGTTCGTACCGGCAAACGTCCCGATTGGTGCAAGATTAGCCACAACCTCCTCCAATGAAATGGCGGTCGCGACCGTATCGGTGCCGCTAACAAACGATGCTTTTCTGGCCTCTTCACTCTTCATGCCGCTTACTCCTCTCCTTAGAATTAGACAAGATCGGCAACCAGGATGTTCAAATTTATATCGTTCTACGATATAGCAGTGACAAGTGACTCTGCAAAACGTACTATGCCAAGTTATGAAACAGCCTCCGGAGCGCCCGAAGAAACGCTCTGTTCTCAGACATGCTGCCAGCACGCTTGATGAAACTGCGCCTATTTTGATATCGTTTTACGATACACGCGGTTTACCTGTGGTTGCGCAGTTTGCCATCAAATAATCTATGCCAGCTCGATCTAAAACTCATCCCGCCCCTCGACTCAGCAAAGCCCAGTACGAATTGCTGGCGGCTTTTCGCTATCAGTTGCGCCAATTTCTTAATTTCAGCGAATTAGCTGCCCAGAACGCCGGGCTTACCCCGCGGCAACATCAGGCTTTGCTTGCCATCAGGGGATTTCCCAACCGCGAAAGCGTCACAATCGGCGAGTTGGCTGAACAACTTCATATTGCTCACCACAGCGCTGTCGGCCTGGTCGATCGATCGGTAAAACAAAATCTGATCGTTCGTCAACCGGGCACCGAGGACCGACGCCAAGTCTATATCAAGTTGACCAACCATGGCTCGAAAGTTCTGGAGCAGCTGGCTGGAGCCCATCGGGAAGAAATTCGCCGACTGGGTCCCAGGTTGAAACTGCTGCTAAACAGCCTGATGCGAGATTATAATTCAATTCATCCGAAAAAAGCTGCCAATCGGCGTTCCAAACGATCTGCACGACGATAGACGTATCCAGCCGGGCTACAGCCGCTCGGCCAGCTTCCGCTCAACATACAACTTTAGCACACACGCACTGTTATGCTCCGGATCTCGAGCGCTGTATAATAGCGTTAAGTTGCCCGACCTTGCTGCGTCCAGCAATGGTTGCCATGCCGAAGGATTCTTAGCCAGCTCGGCCTGATACCGCTTTTTGAATTCTTGCCACTTTGCTGGAACATGGCCAAACCAGCGACGCAGATCGGTACTCGGCGCCGCTTCTTTGCACCAACGCGCCATGTGCAGCGCTTCCTTCTTTATTCCACGCGGCCAGAGGCGCTCCACCAGGAATCGTTTGCCATCCTCTTTCGAAACCGGATCATAAACGCGCTTGATCTGGATCATCGCAACCTCCATCAGATGCCAAATCATCCGACGTGGGTTTCCAGGCGGCAACGTATTTCGCCAAAAATGTAACCTGATCGCCATCGACATCTGCGCGCGGGATGTTTAAATGGTCAAAGCTTTCCTGGTCTGATACCTGACAGAAGCTATGCAAACGCCCTCAGAAGAGTACGACGTTGTCGTTCTTGGCAGTGGTGAAGCAGGTAAGTACATCGCCTGGACCCAGGCGAGAAAGGGTAAGCGCGCTGTCGTTATTGAACGAAAGTATATTGGGGGTTCTTGTCCAAACATTGCCTGCCTGCCAAGCAAGAACATCATCCACAGTGCCAAGGTTGCTTCGTATTTCTGGAGAAGCGCGGAATTCGGCATCAGCAAGGACAACACACGGATCGACATGGCATCGGTGCGCGATCGTAAGCGGAAGATGGTTGAGGGCATGATTCAAGTGCACCTCGACAATTTTAAAGCCAGCGGTGCGGAATTGGTGAACGGCTCAGGGCGATTCATTGGACGCAAAACCCTAGAGGTTGAGCTTGGTGACGGCGGCACCCGCGTTTTTGGTGGGGAAAACGTTGTTATCAGCACAGGCTCTCGTGCGACGATCGAGCAGATTCCGGGCCTGGCCGAAGCAAGTCCCCTTACCCACATTGAGGCTCTCGACCTCGATCATGTCCCCGGACACTTCCTGATTATTGGAGGCGGCTATGTCGGTCTCGAACTGGCACAGGCCATGCGTCGTTTTGGCAGCCGGGTAACGATTGTTGAACGAAATGACCGTCTGGCTCATCGCGAAGACCAGGATGTTACCGACCTGCTCCAGAACATTTTTCGTGAAGAAGGAATTGGGATCGCTACCAGCACCGTTACCACCCGATTTGAAGGAAAATCAGGTGAGTGGGTGAAACTCCATGCGACGCAAAATGGGACCGAGATCGTCCTGGAAAGAACGCATCTCCTGGTCGCGAGCGGACGAACTCCAAACACCCAGGGCATCGGTTTGGAGTTGGCTGGAGTCGAAACCACTAACCAGGGCCACGTCAAAGTGAACGAGCGCCTTGAAACAACCGCCCCAGGGGTCTGGGCGGTGGGGGATTGCGCCGGCAGTCCACATTTCACCCATATCGCCTTCGACGATTTCCGCACTGTACGGGACAATCTCGCAGGCGGTAATCGGGTCACTACGGGGCGCCAAGTGCCGTTCTGCATGTTCACCGACCCCGAGTTTGCGCGGATTGGCTTAAGTGAAACCGAGGCGAACAAACGCGGCATCGGTTACCGGCTGGCCAAGATTCCAATGCTCGCTGTTTTACGGGCCAGGACGATATCCGAGACCCAAGGTTTTTTGAAAGCCCTTATCGATATTGAGAGCGATCGCATTCTTGGCTTCACCGCCCTGGGAGCATCAGCGGGAGAAATCATTGCTCCCGTCCAGATCGCCATGCTTGCCGGCCTCCCCTATACGGTCTTGCGCGACGCCATTTTAACTCACCCGACGATACCAGAGGGACTCATCCCGCTATTCTCTGCTGTGCCATCAAGATCAAATTTATAACAAGACCCAGTTTTGAAATGATGCAGAAACAACAACAAAACCGCCATTAACCACCAAGCTTGCTATGAACGGCATCCAACAAGTTGACCCTAGTCCAATGTCGGGCAAACCGGCGCACATTTTTCGCGCAAAGTGCATATCTGTCCTCCAACCAACGATCAAATTTAGCGTGATGCTCGCCGCGCTGATAGCGCTCTCCGCGCACAACGGCGCCGCAGCGCCAATCAATTCTCAATCCGACCGCGCAATCACAGTCTTTAAAGCGCTTCATCCTGACATGCATGTATGGGCTGAGAAACGTGCGGCAAAGGTAAACGTAGATAGCAACGGCGTCATCCTAAAGGGATACGATACAGTGGCTTATTTCACGCAAAAGAAAGCGGTTAAAGGGAACCCCAGGTACCAGACCAAATATCAAGAGGCCATCTACTACTTCAGTTCCGCAGCAAATCTGGCTACTTTCAAAAAGAACCCATCAAAATACACCCCGCAATATGGCGCCTTTTGTGCCAATGGCGTCAAAAACAAGCAGCTGAACGACTCTGATCCCAACGTCTTCTTCATCGTAAAAGGAAAGCTTTACGTCTGTGCCTCGCCTGCAGCCGAAAAGGAATTCCGCGCTAATGAAGACGAAGACATCGTAGCCGCCAATCGAGCCTGGCAGGAACTAATCCACTAACAAGAGCGACAAGGCCGATCGATGGAGGGCGGTCCCGCGGCCGCGACCGCCGCCGTCGAGTGTTGGAAGCAGAGCTTCAAGGCGCGCCAAGGATACGCCCTTGCGCGCCTTTTCCGCATAAAGCCTCCTGCTTGGCTTCCCTACCTACGGGGCACGATCGGTTAGAATTGCAGTGTTCAACTTCCAGATTGGACGGGAAAAACACAGGTAGGGTCGCTGAAATGCCATAAATCTGTCGAAAAGTGAAATAAAAGGGGCTTTCTCCTGGAGAGCCCCTTCTGCAACTTAGGAGGCATGAAGGCCTTGGAGTCAGAAACCAGCACCAGGAGACGTGCAACCGAAACGCCAAACCGAAGGAACGGATTTATTGCCGCGTTGTTCGCTGCCGTTGCACTGGCGTTTCTGTTTCCGGCCCCGGGAGCAAGGGACGGTTGGTTGCATCCCGATGCTCTCAACAACATCGGGGTCGCATTGATCCTGTTTTTGCAGGGCTTGTCGATGGCGGTTGAGCGCATGAAAGCCGGTGCAAGCAACTGGCGACTTCATGTCATCGTACAGACCTTTACCTTCCTGATTTTCCCGCTCGTCGGGTTACTTTTCCTTTTAGTTACTCGAGTCCTCTGGCCGAATGAACCCAGCGCACTCCGCGACGGATTTCTCTATCTTTGCGTTCTCCCATCTACTGTCTCAACATCAGTAGTCTTGACTAATGTCGCTCGCGGCAACACCGCCGGAGCTATTTTCAACGCCGCTCTTTCGAACATCCTCGGTGTCCTATTGACGCCGCTGCTGGTTCGTCTCCTGATGCAGGCCAGCGGTCAAACCGCCTCTTTCGCGCCACTCCTGCTCAAGATTACTTTGCTTACCCTTGTTCCTTTCCTGATCGGGATGAGTGCCAGACCCTTCGTCAGAACCTGGGTCGACGCTAATCGGCGATGGATAAACATTG
>JBKPBY010000102.1:0-4696 GCA_046727075.1 bacterium
AATGAAGTGGTGCAATCGATCGTAGTCACCACGTGCAACCCGCTCTGCCATCGGCTGAATGCTCTTGCGATCGCCAGGACCGATCAGCCCTGACACGTAGAGAGGACACATGCGGCGCCGTGCCTTGTGACCCAATCGAGCAAAAATGGCCTGAGAAAGCGTTCTAGTTCCTTCTTCCAGTGCGATGTCCTGCCAGCCATGGTCGGCCCCTCCAAAAGCCGACCACCCATGAGTCACAGAAAAACTGATTTGGGAATCCCACGCCCGTCAAAATCTCCCAAAGTAGTGCTAGAGCGGATCGTCAAAATCTCTGCCTCGAACCTTTCATATCGAGCGACTCCCGGTTGATGTTGGTCCGCTGATTCAAACCGTTTACATTCGGATACCTGAAACTCTGATTCCAAACTATCTCGGTTTCGAGTTCGCTAAAGAAACAGAAATTCCAGAAGAAGCAAAGTTGCTGTTTGGCTACGATGATAAGTTTCGGATGCGACTTAGGTCGCGGCGTTTGACGGAACAAAATGTGATGTGCTCGATTGGTGTCGTGCCTGGATGAATGGGAACGAGCCTTATGGCGAAGCGAACTTGGCGAGAGCGGGAGACGATGTGGGGCCGTGGCCTTTTAGCTGCATATGGTGCCCTAATCGCATTTGCTTTGATTGGTTATTTGCTCGGCTGGGCAGTACAGTGAAGCCTGGGAACCGAGACTATGCCATTATCCATTCATTTATGATCCGAAGCACTGGCGTGACCGAGGGGAAGAAGCCGCGCACTATGGCTCGCGCACTATGGCTGAGGAAATGGATGATGCGCTTGCCAGGGAGCGATGCTCCTAATGATGAGCAAGCAGCGCGAGCAGGATGATGATCGGGATGGGAATGCCGAGCAGCCAGAGTAGAATCAAGCCCATGAGAGCCTCCTAAGAGACTGTGC
This sequence comes from bacterium, assembly GCA_046727075.1. Taxonomy (GTDB): domain Bacteria; phylum Verrucomicrobiota; class Verrucomicrobiia; order Chthoniobacterales; family JAFAMB01; genus JBKPBY01. Next base: position 934 of record JBKPBY010000102.1, read on the forward strand.
GTTGCGGATATTGGCTCGTGCCGATCACGCCTTTCCAGGTGCCATCTCGCAGTTGTCCGCCCTCGATGGCTGCGAGACTGGCGGAAAATGCCCCGATCAGCATCGCGGCAGTGAGCCACAAGGAGAGCTTGGCCGCGCCGCTGCGCGCCTGGTCGGCGGCGGATCTGGCCTGCTCGATAACCTCCGAAACGCGCTTTTCGGCATCAGGCTGGCTCATTCCGGTCCGCGCGGAAACGACCTGCGTCAGATAGCTGCGGTCGCCCGCCGGTATCTCGCCGCCTTCACGCAAACCGCGGACGAAAACGCGTGTGATCTCCGCGCGCAGTTGAGCCGTGTCGATATTCTGCGCAGTGCCGGGTGCGGGCGTCGCCGTGCCGCCCGGCTGTGGGCGTAGCAGAAGATCCACGAAATATGCGTCCGGTCCGCCGAGCCCGCCTCCTGATTGCGCCGCGCCCTGACTGGCACCTTGCGCGGCTCCGGCGGTCGCGCCGCCGGCAATGAACGTTGCGGCACTGGCGAGAACAGCGGCGCCGAACACAGTTGCCAATCCCCAAGCTAGGAACCCGTGTGCCGTATCTCGGAACAGAACTTCTTCGCTATGCAAACCCGTCCATTTGGTCCGCAGCCGGCCGGCGATGTAACCTCCGATCGTCGAGGAGAGCATCGCGATCACTATGAGATAAATCCCGCTCGCAAGCTTAAAAGTGCCTGCCGAAATGCCGGAATTGGGCCACGGCGAAATCGACGAGAAACCCATTCCCGCGCCGAAAGCGAGCAGTACGAGCGTGAGTGCAGCGGCGGAAACGGCACCCGCAATTACCGCAGCCCAGGCAACTGCCGAATCCTGGGTGGCACTAACTTCTCCTCGAGACATGTCAGTCATACCGGTTCAGTCAGGCTCCGGCTGCAGATTGCGAGTGCAGGACAACCACGCGAGCCCACTCAAAGTTTCCATTTGCCATCAAAGCAGATTCACCTCAATCAGGCGGCTTTTATGTTTACTTTGCTTTCGGCGATCTGAGTGAGCTTCTTGTCGGCAGCCTTCTCTTCTTCGAGATTCTGTTCGAGCAAGGCGGCGCATTCGTTTCGACCGAGGCGCTTTGCCCAGGCGATCAGTGACCCGTAGCGGGTGATCTCGTAGTGTTCAACTGCCTGGGCTGCTGCGATGATCCCGGCGTCGAGTACGTCCTCGCTTGCTACCTCCCCCGCGATATCCTCCGCTTCTTCGATGATCCCATCGATAGCCGGACAGTCCACGCCCTTGGCCTGCACGCCGTGAAGTCGGAAAACCTCCTCGATGCGCCGGACGTGATTTTTCGTTTCACCGAGATGGCTCTGAAGGCCGGACTTCAGTTGTGGATCGTGCGCCTTCTCGACCATGTCAGGGAGGGACTGGGCAATCTTCTTTTCGGCGTAATACATGTCCCGCAATGTGTGGACGAACAGGTCGTTCAGGGTCTTGATGTCTTTGGTAAACAGTCCCATGGCGGTTTCCTTTCAGCGGAGGGAGCATAGGTGGGAGGCCGTTCGAAAATGAAACGGCGCCAGGGAAGGATTGTTCCGATTGTGGGGCAGGCGGGCGGGGACGTTGCGCCTTCATGATGCTTGCGGATGGAGCAGAATATGGACCCAGCCGGGCGCCATCTCCAAAACGTCAATGATTTCTATGCTAACGCCGGTTCCAAGTGTCAGGTGTCCGACGATCAGACGTAGCGGGAGAACCGCCCGTTTGAAGGCTACGTCGTCAAAGCAGAAGCCCCGGGCGTCAAAGTCCCGGGGCTTTTTCTTAACTGCTATTCCGGCTTTACCGTCCACTGCCTCCGCCGCCTGCACCAGCACCGCCGCCTGCACCAGCACCACCGCCTCCGCCTGCACCGCCGCCCCCAGCACTAGCGCCGGTACCACTGCCTCCGCCTCCGCTGGTGCCAGCACCGCCGCCCGCCCCCAGCTCTGGCGAAGGTGACGCTGCGTGCCCGGTCTTGCCTTGCACGGAATGAGTCGTACTCCGGTGTTTATACTTGTGCGCTGCCGAAGCCGAAATCACTGGCGCAACGGATAATGCCCCGCCCACGCCGACTAGGAGCAGGATTTTGAGGATTGATTTCATTTTGTCGGGCCTCCGTTTCCCCGTCTCAACCGAAACGTAGTTCCCGCTACCGTGTTCCGGGGTAGCTCGAGCCGCGCGCCTAGCGAAATGCTGCAGGACTGCTTACGACGCCATGCTGTGCCCATTCCCGTTGAGCCCATACGAGAAATGCAGCCCGGGCCGCTTCCGTTGAATCGCCCCGGTGTCCGCGCTAGGCCAATACCAAGAGTGGGCTCCAGGCGGCGCCCATGTTTACTGCCTTCCTGTGGAACTTGGGTCGAATACGGCCGTTCAAGCAAAGATCACTCGAACGGAGATCATCCGATATGAAATCCTTGACCAAAACCCTACTCGGTGCGGCGGCAGGCGCTGCCGTATTCGTTTTATCGGCCGCGAGTGCGTCGGCGGCGATAGTCTGCAGCGGCAACGTCTGTTGGCATACACACGAGACGTACGATTATCCCCCATCTGCCCGCGTGATCGTTCATCCGGACAGCTGGAAGTGGGGGCCGAGCGAGCACTTTACGTGGCGGGAGCATGAGGGTCGCGGATATTGGCGGGGTGATACCTGGGAGGAGTGGTAATTGCCGCACTAGGGGTTTGCCGCATGACTTCGGAGGCCGCCCAGTTTGGCGGCCTCATTCACGGCAAACGACTGTAGCCATCTGCCAAACATTCTCGAGCGATATTCTGTAGTCAAACCCGACAAACCAGACTCCTATGGGCTATTTTGGCGGGAAGAGAGTATCCCCACGGCAAGTGGAACATCAGATTTGGGTATCAACCCCCGACCGGCACCCGCTTTAGAGGGCGACCGCTGCTCTCAAGCCTTAGGTGCCAACCCAGTGTTATCGGTCGGACCCCGAGTTCTGCCAGCGCCAGGCAGTAGTTTCCGAGTCGACAGTTGATCATAAACGCCATGCCTCGATAATGTCGTCAACACTGGCGAGTTCTATTTGAATGTCGTAGCGGCTCCCGTATAGTTTCTTAGCGGCATCGTGTGCTTCATCGGATGAACTGCAAATCGCGTCTTCGGCAATTACGACGCGATAACCTAGATCGACTGCGGAAAGAACAGATGAAAGAACGCACACATCAGTTTCAGAACCGGTGATAACCAATGTATTTATCTCGTGGGACAGTAGCCAGGGCCGGAGTTTACGGGCTGAAAATGCCGAATACATGAGCTTGTCAAACACGGCTGCAGGCGGTGCGAAACGCTGAAGCTCAGGCATCAGGTCAAGGAGTCGTTCATCAACGTGCTCCCGAGTTGCTTGCGGCCACTTTTGGTAATAAGCGCACCACATTCCCGCCACTTCAAACGCACTCTGTGGTGTCAAAAATCGCGTGAAGGCGGTGCGCTCGGGGGCATGTTCAACGAGCCTAATCACTGATGGCAATACTCGCGTCATCCAAGGGGTGGGCCAAATTCCCTCGGCCGAGAACAACCTCTGCATATCAATGCACAGATGGATGGCTTCTGCTCCAAGTGGTCGTCTAAGCTCTAAAGCCATCGAGTTCTTATTTCGTATTCTTCTGGAGTGACTTCTCGATCAAACGGAACGCCCGCTTCGGCCCGCGCCAACCAAGGCATTCCAAAGTTTTCGACTGTAGTTCTGCTGTTGCCACAAAGAATTTCTCTAATTCCTCTCTTACCTGCTTTGACAATTGACGGAC
>JBKPBY010000103.1:0-7839 GCA_046727075.1 bacterium
ATTTCTGTCTCGGATGCCTGGCGTGCGAAACCGCGTGCCCTGCCGGAGTACGTTACAGCGAGATGTTCGAGAACGCGCGCTCCGACATTGAACAAGCCGGCGTCCTGCGAAACGGGGTTCGCGACCTGGTGCGCGGACTAACTCTCCGTTGGCTGTTTACGCGCCCACGCGCGTTGCGAATGGCCGGCCGGCTAACCTGGTTTTACCAGGCCAGCGGACTGGAATTCATCGTTCGGAAATTGAAACTGACGCGGCTACTGCCAACGCGGCTGGGCGCGCTGGAGCCGCTCACGCCTCGAGTGCAGCGTCATTTCTCGGACGCACTGATCCGCCCGGTTGAGACGCCTCCAAATCGGAAATATCGCGTGGGGTTGCTGACCGGCTGTGTACAGGATCTAGCCTTTTCCCATGTGAACCGGGACACTGCCGATGTCTTGCTAGCCAACGGCTGCGAGGTAATCGCGCCGCGCGCTCAGTTCTGCTGCGGCTCGATCCACGCGCACAACGGCGAACTTGAGTTAGCCAAACAAATGGCCCGGCGTAACCTCGGCGCCTTTGACCTCGAGCGACTTGACGCGGTCATCACCAACGCCGCCGGTTGCGGCTCGCATCTGAAGAATTACGGGCACCTGCTTCAGGACGATCCGATTTTTGCGAAACGCGCCACGCAGTGGTCTGCCAAGGTGCGCGACATTCATGAGTGGCTGGCCGAGATCGGGATCCGCACCCCGGCTACCCCGATCCCGAAAAAGGTCACTTATCATGAGGCTTGCCATCTGTGTCATGGTCAGAAAATCACGCGCCAACCGCGCCAGGTTCTCCGAGCCATCCCTGGTTTGGAGTTAGTGGAGTTACCCGAATCGACCTGGTGCTGCGGCAGCGCCGGTATTTACAACATTACCCAGCCGGAAATGTCACAAGAGCTCCTGCAACGCAAGATAGCGAACATCGGGAAAACGGCGGCTCAGATCGTAGCGTCGGCCAACCCTGGGTGTTCGGCCCAATTGCAGGCGGCGGTGCACAATTTGAACCTGAAGCTGGAAATCGCTCATCCGATTTCGCTCCTGGCCCGAGCCTATCGAAAAAGCGATGTGCAGGGCTAACCGTCGGCTACCCTGGGCTACTGTCGGAAACCTGCGATAAACGTGTTCGTGGGCTGCAGGTCGTCTAGCTAAAGGGTTCGGACTCCAAACGCAATATCACGGTTCCTGATACCTAATCACGACAAACAATTATGTTTGATCGGAGGCCGTGATATTCCTCGATCTCAAACCATTAAAATTAATGAGTGAGATCAATTACCCATCGGACGAATTCACCGATGATTTCTTGCGCACCCAGACTGACATTGGCGACCAGCTTCTGGAGCATCAAGCTTTTCAATATTGGCCAACGCAGGAGGAAATGAACAAGCGACTCGACAGCTCTCGAATAGGCATGCCCGATGACAAATGATGACACCTCGAGCTGGTTTTGGTTAAATCCAAAACTAGGGCGCTGCCGCCGGCGGCCAAGACAGCCAAAAGCACGAGGATCCAGCGCGTCAGGCGTTTGTTTTTTTGTTCCTCGTATGCTCGACCGCCAGAGCAGGCGCTGCTTGCTCGTGGAACATGACGGTTGCTCCGTTCGGCGCCGGCACCGGCCAAACGGATGCACGGGCTGAAATCTCCCTGCTCGTGAGGTCTTGCTTACACAACTCCCTGCCCACCCGGCTTTCTATCCAGCGCAATGATAAAGCATTCATACTTTGCTATTCCTTGGTGCGGCCCTGCCCGTGTTCTCTTTGCCCTGAGGAAGTGCGTCTCTGGGCTTTGAGTGAAACGAAGCCGCGGACTTGAGGCTCGAAAATTACCTAATAGTTGCCACGGTGGTAGATGCGGCCTACCCGTCTACCTTGAGGGGATATCGTTGCCGATGGAACTGCGTCATCTCCGTTATTTCATTACCGTTGCTGAACAGCTGAGCTTTCGCCGAGCAGCGGAGCGGCTACACCTATCTCATCCTACTTTAACCAAGCAAATAAACGATCTCGAGCGCGAGCTTGGCCTGAAATTGTTTAATCGAAATCACAGGCAAGTAGAGCTGACCGAGGTCGGCCGCGGTTTTCTGGTGGACGCCAGACGAACCTTAGTCAGTGCGCAACAAAGCCATCGCTCATGCGCACGAGGTTGCCGCCGGCGAGCGAGGTCATCTCTCCCTCGGCACCCTTAGCGGTCTAAATTACGTCTTCCTCGACGATGCGCTGGCCCAGTTCCGCCAGCTTTTCCCACTGGTCGAAGTGACGGTCCTCCACATGGATACCCGTGCTCAAATAGAGGCGTTGCTGAACGATTCCATCATGTTGGGAATAACCTTTCGCGGTCTAAGCTTTGAAGAGGTTCCCGACGAAGAGCTAACGACGAAACTATTGTTTCGGTCTCCCTATTGCCTTGTCTGCTCAAAGCATCGCTCACTGCCGAAAGGACGCACTCCAAAGCTCTCGGATTATCGCGATGACAACTTTTTGACCTTTTCTCCCGGGCTAGCAGACGACTACGAGCACCTGGTTCGCAGCGTTTGCCAGCTATATGGCGGATTTGAACCGAAGCTGCTACCAGTGGGAAATACGCCGGACACTTTAGTGAGCATGGTCGCTGCCGGTCGTGGCGTCATGTTACGTCCGGAAATTGGCGTCGGCCAGAGCACTCTGGTCGTCAGCTATCACATTTTGCCCGAAACTAAGAACCGGTTTGAACTGTTCGTCGTTGGAAAAAAGAATCCCGACCAAGTAGCAACGGTGAACAACTTTGTTAACGTTCTTTTCGAGGTGGTACGACGATTGCCAGGCGAAACGCCTGACACATGACAGCTGCTCTTTCTCGAGAGTGACGCCCGACGTAGAGTCGATCCAGCATGATTTATGTTCGAATGAAAGCTGTTTCCATTGACGATGCTTCTGCTATGCGAGATGAATGTTTGGTCTCTATAGATTAGGAACGAAAGATTTGAAGGTCACTCATAACCAACTCAGCTTTCCCCGTCTGCTGCGGCGCTCTATCCGATTTATCCTGGGCAAACTTACACGCGAAACAATAGGATCCGACCAAGAGAGAATAGCATAGACTGAGCTCCTCTCGATTTCTCGGTGTGTACCCGCGGGGCATCAACCCAGCAGAGTTAAGATATTGCGATAGATGCTGTTTCTTTTCCGGTGTGATCTGTTCTAGCAACACCTAACATAGTTTAACCCTTTTCCTGTTTTACCATTCTTTGCGCGTTTTCGGTTTTCAGTTTTCAGTTTGCGGCGACCCGTCCGCCGTCTAGTCCGAAGTAGTCCCGCTGTGGCGAGACGAAGTCGGAAGCTTCCTCCTTCGCTAAAGCTACGGAGGACAAGTTGGCGGAGGCGGACCCCGCTCGATCACACGAGTGTGAGTGTGGACGCGCCGTTCAAGCTCCTGTCCGTGCCGGAGAACGGCCTCATTTTCGGCGCTGGCAGCACTGGGTTTTCTAGTTTTCTTCAACGTTCCACCCCAGATAGCATGGGCCGGCCTAGTGTGCGGCGTGGCAAGCCACACCACTTGAACCAGTCGCAATGATGAAGTTTTCAGCGGTAAGAGTTTTCTGTTTTTCCGCCAGCATCGCTGATTTATATTTGGTGGTTATCGATAAAGCTGGCGGCGCCGTAATCGACTTTGATCCCGGCCTCACTGAGCTCTTGATTGAGCTGCGAGGTCAGCCTGCTGGTAACTCGATGGCGGACACGGGACCACTCGGCCCATCCTGTATCGACAAATTCAATTCCAATGCCAAAGTTTTTGCTTCTTTCGGTTGTTTTGGTAGCGGAGGCGCAGGCCTGCAACGCCCGCATCGCATAGCATCCTCGGTGATAGCTGGTTCCTCCTAGCTCGTCTTTTTCAACAAGCAGGGTGTTAATCCCTGCTCTAGCCGGGAATAGTGCGGCATCTTTACCGGCGCCGCCTCCGCCGATGATAATCAAGTGATAATCCATGGTGGGGAGAGAACTACAGAAACTCTAAGATCTTTGATCTTGATGTCACGGAGAAGGGCTCGACGAAAACGCACATCGAAGAGGTTGATGCGAAATTGACGAGCAGCCAAGGTCGTCTAAAATGGCGAGCTACCCATTAAGCGTCGATCCAACTGTCAACAATTGCGGCTTGGCCGAAAGTCTTGTCTGGGCCGATGTGGAAGGAGCGAGTGTGAAGCGCAAAGGACGCGAGATTCATTGCTACGACTATGTCAACCATCCCTATGTACAGGTCCGCGGCGCGTTGAGCAAGGACGCACCAGCGGTGTTCCAGTCGGCGACGAAGGCCGCGGCTTCCAGGGCTCGATCGATTGCATCCGAACTGCGGATCGAGATTGGAGGGATCGGGATCGAAACCGATATTCGGGTTTCGGTCAAGAACATCGAAGTGAAGGACCGCCAAAGCATGTCGGGGCCGTCCACCCGGTTGCAGCTCGAATGGGAGGCGGCGAGGATGCCACGTCTTTTTCCTCTTATGAAAGCGGACCTCTTTATCTATCCAATAACAGCGACTGAAACGCAGTTGGATTTCAAGGGCCTGTACGAACCACCGCTCGGGCCGCTGGGAAAAGCCCTGAATGTAATCGTCGGGCACAGGATCGCGGAGGCGTCTGTTCATTGCTTCGTGAGTGATGTGGCGGAATACCTCCGGAAAACCCTTATATAGACGAAAGACGAGCGATTGGCTCTGTACAAAGGGAGTTGGATTGATGCTAGGGGAGTTCCGCTTCACTGAGCTAGCATGGACGAAAAACAATTCTACGGCCTCGGACCCGGTGGCTTTCATCGCGTCGCGTATGCCGAATGGGGACAGGCATCTGCCCAGCCTCCGGTGATCTGTGCGCATGGCCTTGTGCGAAACGGACGCGATTTCGATTACCTCGCGCGCGCCCTCGAGGGCGACGGGAAGCAGGTCTTCTGCCCCGACTTTGTCGGGCGCGGCAAGAGCGACTGGCTCAGCAATCCCGCCGATTACAATTATGCACAATATCTGGCCGACATGACGGCGCTCATGGCGCGCACCGGTGCCGAATCCGTCGATTGGGTCGGAACTTCGATGGGCGGCCTCATCGGCATGCTGCTGGCGGCCGAAGCGAACACGCCGATCCGACGCCTCGTCATCAACGACGCTGGGCCGTTCATTCCCCTTACAGCGCTCAAACGCATCGGCGCCTATGTGGGACAAAGTCCGATTTTTGACGACCTCCAGGGAGTCGAAAAACATCTGCGCGAGATCTACGCCCCGTTCGGCAATCTGAGCGACGAGAACTGGCGCCATTTCGCGCGATACGGCGCGCGGACCGTGCCGGGCAACAAATTGAGTCTCGCATGGGATCCCGCCATCGCGCCGGCTATCCTCGCGGTTGGTCAGGACGTGGATTTATGGTGGGCCTACGACCGCATCCGCTGTCCTGTTCTGTTGCTGCATGGGCTCGATTCCGACATTCTGCCGACGCCGATCGCGCGGGAAATGACCCAGCGCGGGCCGCGCGCGCAACTGGTCGAGTTTGCGAACATCGGCCACGCGCCGGCGCTCATGGATCCAAAACAGATTGCGATCATTGCTGAGTTCTTGCGCCTGTGACCCATCCATTCAGCCCAGCCACTTCGCCTTTTTCTCTCTCTTTTTTCCACGTACGGAGCAGCTCGTCACGAGACGGCCCGGGAGGCACAACTTGTGCTGGCAGCCTCCCTGACGCGGTCGACCACTCCGGACCGCGCCATGACTTCTCGCGGCAACGCGAGCAGCGACCTGACCTCAACACCTGCTCGGAACAGGTTCGGCGTCGTACCTCATCGCAACCTGAAGCGCTTTGGCGTATGGCCGAGATCGCGGATCCTAGAATCTCTCTAATATCCTTCTTTAGGCCTTTCTCCGTGACATCACGATCAAAGCTCTTAGGATTCCTAGAAGGAACTCTCCCCCCATGGATTATCACTTGATTGTCATCGGCGGAGGCGGCGCCGGTAAAGATGCCGCACTATTCGCGGCTAGAGCGGGGATCAAGACCCTGCTTGTTGAAAAAGACGAGTTAGGAGGAGCCAGCTATCACCGAGGCTGCTATGCGATGCGGGCGCTGCAAGCCTGCGCCTCCGCCACCAAAACAGCCGAAAGAAGCGAAAAATTCGGCATTGGAATCGAATTTTTCGATACAGGATGGGCCGACTGGTCCGCTGTACGCCATCGAGTGACCGGCAGGCTGACCAAGCAGCTCAGTCAAGAGCTCACCGAGGCCGGAATCATTGTCGAATACGGCACCGCCAGCTTTATCGATAACCATCAAATACAAATCAGCGATGCCGGTGGCAAACAGAAAACTCTTACCGCTGAAAACTTCATCATCGCTACCGGTTCAAGGCCCATTTATTCTGGGACTTTGCCAGCTCCACTCAGGGAAAGTCAGCAGTCCACGCTGGATCATATCACCCTTAATAGTGACCAGCTCCTCGCGCACGGACGAATCCCAACCCACATCCTTATCGTTGGCGCCGGTTACATTGGCGTCGAATTCGCTTCTATTTACCGTGCTTTAGGCGCGAAAGTCACACTTATCGAAGAAAAGGACCGTGTCCTACCAGCATGGGACCCACTGGCCGGGCAAAAAGTGGCCGAACAGCTCATAAATGATGGTGTCACAATGCATGTTAGCCAGCCATTTAACCCAAACAATATTCTTCGAGATACTGACTTAATCCTCATGGCCACCGGCCGCATAGCCAATATTGAAGGTTTGGGGTTAGCGAACATCGGTGTTAACGCCACCAAATTTATCGAAGTCACCAACCAGATGCAGGTTTATAGTGAGGAGTTTTCAAACATCTTCGCTATTGGGGACGTCAATGGTATGGCGCTGCTTGACAGCGTCGCCTTTACTCAAGCCAGGGTTGCTGTCCAAAATATCCTGGATAGACCGACGACTTTTAACATGCTGGTTATTCCAAAATCGATCTACACAAATCCGCTCGTTGCTACGGTTGGTTTTACGCAAATGAATGCTTACCAGTTTAACGAGCCAATTGAAACTATTATCGATGAAGTCGAAGTGATGTCAGATAATGCCAGGAGCGTCGTAGAACCTGAGAAAACTACAATCAAACTCCTCTACCAACCTCAGAGTAACCAACTTCTTGGCTGCCTGGCTATTGGACCTAATGCCACCGAGATCGTAAATGGTGCCAGTATGGCTCTTTATACCGGATCAAATATCCAAAAAGTGCTGAACGTTGCCACCGTTCATCCTTCACCAAGTGAGTATTTCATTAGGTCTTTACAGAAAAGATTTGATCCTACGCTTTCCAGGACCTTCAGAGCCTAACCGGCAAGCCAGCTGGTTGTTGAACTAGCTGGGGCTTAACCGTTAAACATTACAGAACGTTTTGTTGTATTGAAGTTTTTGACGTAGAACGCGCAGGCTAAATGTAGGAATGGGGAATATATCACTGTTTCAGCCCGCCAGTTCGAATCAGCACAGGCTCGGGTCGCCCAGCAACAGTCGGTTTTTCCCGCGCCTGAATCCCGCGCCAGTATTTCTCAGGAACCATACCCAGACCAATGATCGCGAATTGACTGATAATAAACGTCAGAAGCACACCAAAAGCCTGATCCATGAAACCATAGGAATGCAAACCGATGCCCAACATATTGACACCGAACCAGGACAGGCTGGTGACGATATTGCCAAATACCGTCAACACCGCGATGCCTCGTTCGCGGGCATAGCCACCCCACCGAGCGTGTAGAATAATCGCGTTCCAAATCACGATGAGGAGTGCACCGTTCTCCTTTGGATCCCAACCCCAGAAGCGTCCCC
>JBKPBY010000104.1:0-7073 GCA_046727075.1 bacterium
CCTGAGATCGGGATCGGTAGTATTAAACGAAAGATTTCCAACGTAGAGTTTCATAATAGGTGATTGAACGCTTGCCAGCTGCTGAGCCGTCCCCGAGAACCGGGTTTCAAATCACCATTGAAAAAATTTCAACTGAGCGATCCTCCGTGCTGTGAACAAGAACAAACGAACCCGACCACCATCGCTCGGATCCAACTCGAAAACAAGCGAAAGCTGAATCGGATCCGCCTATTGCATAAGCTGTTCATTTCGAACAAGCTGCCTCGCATGGATTCGAACGGGCCGCGTCGATATTAATGGCGTCGAGATATTGTGTGAACATGGCTTGAAAGCCGGAATGCTGGCCTCGCGCTTCAAGCCGCGTAGCAAGGACCTGGAGCAGCGTGTCATCCAGCTTGTCGGATATTGCATACGGTGGCCATGCGCGTCTCGTTGGATCGTTCGAAGGGTATCCAAAGTATGGCTTTACCCCAAAAGGTCCCTCTCGCGACAGCCCAATGGATCGCAGACGCCTCGTCGTCTCCTGAATTGCTGGGATAGACGGGTGACTCGATCTCTATCGATCAAGCGCCTTGTTAAGCGCATGAACCGTTTGATGATCGCAGCCGAATTTCCGGTATTCGCCGTCCCTTTGTCAAGTCTTCAATCACCTTTCGCCGGTCGCCAAGGGCCCTGCCGCTTCGGATTCGACCAGGCAATCGATTCCCACCTTTGTCGCGGCCGGTCCGCCTATTTTAGGACGGCCTCATGAAAGCATTTCCAGTCATCAATCCGGTTCAGGGTCACTGCATCGCGAATTCCAGTGTCAGCAGGTAATCCATTCTCCCCAAGAACTGCTTGGACCGTGCCATCATCATGGTTATAACCCCGGATCGCTTCGTTCAATTGCGCAATTGAGTTCGAATCCAGTCGCGCTCTCGGTTGTTTCTCGATCCAGCTTTCGAACTGGCAGTAAGTCGGGCGTGAGTTTCTGATAAATTCAACAACTGCGTTCTTTTGCAGTCCGAGGCCGTCAAGCACCATTTGGTCGAACCCGGTGCCGACCGCAGGGTAACCGTCGGCAAGAAGTCCTTTTGCGTCGAGAGAGATTTTCAACCATAGGCGGGGAAGGTGGAGCACACCCAGCGGTCCTACTTCGGCCGAGCCGATCAAGGGAACAATCTTATTCATATGCTTAGGGGGATTGGGCTAACCTGAGGCAGATTATATCTATCCGCTTTCTCTTTCCAAGGTACTTTGTTTTTGCCGAGAGCGGCCCACTGCCGGCACTCGGTTTCGCTAATCTTGGCTGGCGCCATTTCCTTGAGGCCCTTGCCAGGACCGGAACAGATATTTGATTGTCTTAGCCCGGTATTCCTTGGTCGAAGCTTTGATGGCGCCGTTAAGCTCGACGCCCTCCAAGTAAACTTCCGATAAATCGCCCATGGTCGCCTTACCGATGGCAACCGCGGCCCGAGCATCCTGCAAAACAAAGTTCCGCGATATTGCTTATAAAGCTCGAGCTTGGCGACGCTAAAGATCTTTGTGTGAAGCGAAATCCATTTGTTGCGGCCGCGGAAGATAACAAACGTCCAATCGTACCGGAAGTAGAGTTCACGCCTTTGGACCCGGTCGCACTTGGGCGGGCACTGATGCTGCGTAACCAGTGAGCTTTCGGCTTGGTCCGGAAGTGTGAGGTTCACCTAACAGAGGCGTGTCACGGCTCGGGGACCGCAGTAGCTCCACCCAGCTCCGCGCACTTCGCTGCTGAGACAAAAGTGGCGAAAAAGTGGCGCAAAGAGCGCACACGCCAAGCCCCAAAGACACTAAGAAGCATTTGATTTCGGTAGGCGCTACTTGGTCCAACGAATGAGCACAGCTTCAGCGGCACCAAAAAAATCACCGCTGGATGAATCTGGATCAAAGTGGACACCGAAAGTCTCCGCCAACTCTTTGTTCTGCCCGTCCTTGTTCAATGCGATGATTGCGTCCGCACCAAGATCCTTTGCTCGTCGTGCTGCGAAGCTAAATCGCGTGTGTCGACGAATCGGGGCGGTCTTCGCATCAAGATACCCTAACACGACATAAGGCCTCGGCGGAAAATTGGGATACCATCCACGGTGTCGGCGTACGCACCAGCCGAAGTAGGCCACTTCTTTTGTTGGCCTACATACGCATGATAGTGACCTGCTGCCCAACAACTGACGAAACTGAAGGCTACGCAAGACAACGCCAACACCGATAACGAACGCCGCAGCGAGGTCGCAACGTGTTGTTGGGAGACTTTAATTATCACCCGACGAACCTAAACACACGCCATCAAACCGTCTAGCCGCTCCTGGCGGCCCGAAGCAAATTGGCGAACGGCACTACCTATTTCTCGGCACGGCTACGATGGCGGAAAATCGCAGAGTTCCGCCAGGATGCCTCCTGGTTCGCCAAATGGGGCGTAAAGAACTTGGCCGATTGATTATCGAAGACGAGCGCTGCGCCGCTCGCCCGGCCGTCCTACGCGCGTGCGTTGCTGATCGCAGCAGTCAATACGCATAATGACGTATTGGTCGGCCGGGTCATCGAGGCTAGCTAGTTAGGGTACTGAGTAGACCAGCTTGCCCTGGACACCGCCGGCCTCAAGCATCTCGTGACCGCGCCGGATTGTTTCGGCTGAGAGGACGCCAATATTATGTACGCCCACTGGCCAGAGTCTCTGGGCTTCATAAAGAAATGTCAGTTCATGGAGTTGTTGAGTGTATCTTGGCCAGGTTTCCTTCGAACCTAACAGGCCGCGTGCTCCAAGCATGTGAAAATGCAGGGAAGCAGATCTGCGAAACAGTGGGCTGGATCTTCCGTGCCAGACCGGCACGGTAAACGGGTCGGTTTCTTCGACTGTCGACACGATGTCTCCATCGAAATCCACTAGCTCAAAACAGAGTCGTTTCATCTCGCCGCCGACGAAATCCAACGTCTTGTCGAAAAGAGAGCCACCGTTCGCTGCGATCGCTTCTTCGGTGAGTTGCTTCAGACCTTTGTCAGGGTAATGAAGTACCTGCTCGAGACTCAATTGCAACTGATCTACGATGAACCTGGTACTGGCTTCCCGGCCGGATGTTGTCACAATCTTTTCTACACCGATCATCTGCAGGATCTGGATTGCAGCAGAACCGAGTCCGCCGGCACCGCCCGCCACAAAAACCGAGTCATTCGGAGTTGGTCTTGCTTTGAGACGGATGGCTTGATTTGCGGTCAGACCGGCAACAGGAACTGAAGCGGCCTCTTCAATGGACAAGATTCTAGGCCGGACCGTGACGAATTCTTGCGGCACGGTGGCATACTCGGCGTTTGCGCCGTTGCTGCACGGCCCGCCGAGATAGGCCCAGACTTCGTCACCAACTCGCAGCCGGCCGACGCTGCTTCCCACCCCTTCGACAACTCCGGCTGCATCGTGACCAAGCACCATCGGAAGATCTCCGCCGTAACGCCCCTGACGGATCTTATAATCGATTGGATTGAACGACCCGGCTCGAATCCGAATCAACACTTCATCCGCACGCGGCCGCGGTGTGTCCCGCTCTACTTCAAAAAAATTCTCGGTTCCGCCGAACTCGCCGATCGCAATAACTTTCATGCTTTGTGTATATAGAAGCACAAAATCCTAGACAGAAAGGAACGAAGATGACAAAGCATCTCTTCGGTTGTGTCATTGAGCGTGGAGCCTCCAGGTCAGCCGCGTGTAAATCGGCTCAGCTTCTAAGCCGCCCAAACGAGTACGACAGTCAGATCAACGCTTGGTACGGACTAACCGCGGCGCAGGAGATGTTGCGCCATGCCGATATTCAGGTAACCGCCGCGCACTACGTTGAGAATAAGCAACGTTCGGTTCTCGGGTTCGGCCATCTGCTGACTAAGGACAGGATGATTATTCCAATCGAGGAATCGACGGCTACTTCAGCGTAACAGTAACTCCGAATCTTGTGTCGTTCTCGGATTGGATAAATTCCACAATCGCGATTGGGAGTCACCGATTACCGAGAAAATCCCTGAAAGAGAGGCTGCCAATTGTCCGTCCCACCTCCTTTGACCCTTGGACCCAATGGACCACTCGTCGCGCCTATTACACCGCCCTCGGAAGGTCTTCTGGTTGGAGCGGCCCCGGTTCCTCCGTCATTCAGGAAACGTCCGCTCTTTCTTCCCACGGACGAAAAGGGCACCGGCCATTTTAGGGAAAACAGAATCCGGTTCAATGGTCACAACTTCCGTCGATTCACCCAGCACGGAAGAAAGCAGGGGCTGCAGCAGTGAGAGCGCTTCCTTTTGCCGCCCCAACAACTGGCGTTTCTCCTGGATTTCGGACTCGAGCTTTTGAAGCTCTCGCTCATGCGCTGCTATCGCCTGCTCAATCAGTTCGAAATCCCTCATTTACAAAAGCCACATACGGAAGATCCGGGGTCAAATTTAGAACTTTCGGATTATATTTTGCGATGCCGCTTCTGGGCCACGCCTTCCAGGGCTTCCCTCCCATTCATGGTCGAGCCCTCAGGAGGCCTTCACAAACAGTCACGGAGGAGACCCCAGAACGGGAAAGCCGGTTGAGGATTCTCTTCCCTAACCGTTCACCAGGACATCTGCGCCATCAGCGTTATGGGGTTTATCGAAGGTGGCAGGAAGTTCAGGGAGGCCGATCTGAGCTGCTAACATCGTTCGGAGTAACCCGACCGTCTCGGCATGATTTTGGTCGAGCTCACTGTCAGTCAACCCCACACAGGCCGCTATTTCGGCTGGCTCCAGGTCTTCGTGATAGTACATGGCTAAAATTGTCTTCTGCGTCGGGGAAAGCTCCGAAATGCACTTAACGAGTAGCTGCAAAACTTCGTCGCGCGGCAAAGCGTCAAATTCGGAAACTGAGGAATGATTATCCATAGGCCCCCTTGATTTCGGTGTATTCTCAGACGCTCTTGAGGCGGCTCACAAGCTAAATTATTCCCTCACTGAGACTCTTTTTTGGGTTTGGTCTTTGAGGGGAACGGCTTCTTTCGGGGAATCGATATTTCACCCCGCTTAATCAGTAGCGCAATAGCATCCCGGATGAGCTTCTCGAATTTGTCGAGCTTTCTGTGGCTTGTCCCTCTCCCCATCGTTTCTCCCCAAGGGTCGTTTACTCTATTCTGAGACCGGCACACAAGGAGATACGCGAAATCACCTCCTAACAATTACGGAAAACTCAGTTAGGCCGAACGAGGGGCTACACGGCGACGCTTAATTAAGCCTTGTCCTTGCTTGCTTTCGCACCAAAAAGAAGTCGCGAAGACAACAGCAGAACAGCACCGAAAAAAGGAACCAAAACCCAAACTGGGTTTGCCTCGGGGACGACCGGGATTGTGTCGTGACCATTCTGCCTGCCGTTGTTCAGGCCGTTGTTGCCGTTACCGTTGTCTGTGCCAGCATATGCCAGCACGGGGAGAATCAAGATCGCCGCTGCCAGAGCGCAGACCTTGCCGAAGTGATTGTGTAAGCGTAGAGAGACCATGGAATATTCAATTATTCTGTTAAACGTAGGCGCTCTAGTCGCCCGACAGAATCAGTACGGCATTTCCGCCTTCGAAATTTAAAAAATGCGCAAGGTTTGTGAACCGATTTTTACAATTGGCATAGAATTCATGGTTGCTGTAAATAACAATTCCCGGACGGCCCAACAGGTTGCTTGTGCGCCTCGATCTTCAACGAGCTGTCAAACTTGGTTGTCTCGTTGGTGCAACCGATCCATACATTCGAGAGCTACAGCGAGAGCTCCGGGGCAAAGCGGGGACTGCGCTGGGGCGCCCAGAATTCTCCGATCACCTGGTGAACGGGTGCCGTTGACACTTGCAGGGCGGGTGACGTAGAAAACTAGCGTATGGCAAAGACCTTAAATGCCTATTCCCGTCCAGCTGCTCGATTTCTTGCTCACAGAAATCTTTACTGAACCAAACTGCCGGTTCCCAGTCGACCAATCTGGGGATAGCGAAGGCTGAGCCGGTACCAGTTCCCGGTCGCAGCCCGCAGTTGCTGTACACGCACTGGTGCCCTGAGGTTTACGATTGTTTACTGATAGGCTTTGTCGTTAGGATTTTTGTAAAGCCGTTTCACATCGTCACTAAGCGGCAGGTTGAGATTCAAACCCTTCGGAGGAATCGGCGACATGAACCACTTCTGATAAAGCTTCTCCGCCTCTCCCGAGGTCTCGGTCTTTGCGATTACGTCATCGACGAGTTTTGTAAATTGGTCGTCCCCTTTGCGCATCATCATGGCATAAGCCTCCTTGGACTGTGGGGTGCCAACGATAATCCAGTCATCCGGATTTCTCGCCTTGGCGCGCCCGCCAGCCAACAAGGCGTCATCCAACATAAAAGCAACGGCACGGCCGCTCTGGAGGGTAAGGAACGATTCACCGTGATCCTTCGCTCTGATGATGTTCATTCCCATGTTATTTTTCTCGTTCATCTCGCGGATCAGGCGCTCCGAGGTTGACCCCGCAGTGACAACGACATTCTTACCTTTCAGATCCGGAAAATCATTGATCCCGGAGTCCTTTTTCACCAGCAGACGCGTGCTGATGATAAACATGGTAT
Source organism: bacterium (assembly GCA_046727075.1). Taxonomy (GTDB): domain Bacteria; phylum Verrucomicrobiota; class Verrucomicrobiia; order Chthoniobacterales; family JAFAMB01; genus JBKPBY01. Next base: position 6,585 of record JBKPBY010000104.1, read on the forward strand.
CCGAGAAATTGACCTGTTGCTGGCGCTCAAGATTGTTGGTCGTAGATCCTGCCTCGATGTCGATCGTCCCGTTCTGAATCAATGGGATGCGATTCTGCGCAGTCACAGGAATCAATATCACCTGAAGATTCGGGAGGGCCAGCTTTTGCTTCACCGCTTCGACAACCTTCATGGCGAGGTCATGCGAGAAACCGACGACCTGGTTCTTACCATCATAATAAGAAAAGGGGATAGACGATTCGCGATGGCCAACTGAGATCGTCTGTGAGTCTTTGATTTTCTTCAGAGTACCGGTCAGCTCCTCGGCTTGCATCGTGGCCGCCGAACTGACAAAACACAGAGTCGCGCAAAAGACTGAGAGGTTTTTCATCGAGAAAACTACTTATCAATCGGCAGGCGGAATCGCTCGACTGTTACGCAGAAAGCTGCGGACCAGTACTTGAAAGTCAACCTTTTTCAACGGACGTCCGCACCCTCGTTGCAGCTTGC
>JBKPBY010000105.1:0-10430 GCA_046727075.1 bacterium
GGGGCCTGTCTGGAAGAAAAGAAAGCTCCTCGGATTGAACCAGTTAACGTCAATGGCGGTGCTCTTGCCTTCCCGATACCAGACGAACTGAGTGTTTATTGATCGATCACTGCTGTGGATCTGCTGTGCACCACCGGTGCTGACGAAATATCCGGGAGTTTTGAATTCCGAGTTGCCGTTATTCTTGAATGTGATCGATAGCTTCGTCTGATATTCGTCTATGAGTTCCGCTTTTTCACCCAGGGTATACGTCTTGGTAATTTCAACGTTCTCAGAAGTAGGACGTTTCAGTGTAGTGGTGCCGGAGACTGCATCCGAAGACAGCTGGTACCCGGAATCGTTCCAATCGTTTGGACTCTGAGTGATTGCACCGATAGCAGGAGCAGTCGGAGTGTTCAGCAAAACTGGCTGATCGTGTTCAGCTTTGTGCTGGAGAAGCTCAACCGAGGAAAGCCCACCACGATTGTTGGAGAAGTGCAAGGTAGCAACCGCGCTCTTCAAAGTAGCTTCCTGATCCGGCACCATTGGTCGCTGTTCGGGGACTGGTCGTGCCGGGGCTACAGGTGATGCTGCGACTGAAGGCGTCGCCGTCGCTGTCGGAGATGCAGCTTGCGCAAGCTGCTCTTGCTGTTGGCGAGCGCGTAGTTCATTCGCTTGTTGTTGTTGCCACCAGAGCGATATGACTAGCCCGATCGTTGCAAGTATTACGAAAAACCAGCCTTTACGGTCCATTTTTGTGTTTTAAGAAATCTTTCTATAGCTCTTGTTTCTCTCGGGTACCGGGTCGTAACCGGAGCTACCCCAAGGATGACAGCGACAGAGCCGTTTTATCCCTAGCCAGGTCCCGTTAATCCAACCATGCGTTTCGACTGCCTCCACGAAGTACTCCGAGCAGGTTGGTGTAAATCGACAACCAGTTCCCGGCCCACCCGTCAGCAACGACAAGAAAGGCGAGAGCGTATATTTATAGACTTTGAGCAGGATTTTCAGCATCTGGGTGACGGGGAAGAAAAATAGAAGCGCGTTCCGCCAACCGCAACCAGTCTCGCAACAGGTCATCATAGGAGGCGCGGACTGACGATGACCGCGCGACAGTTACCAGCCACAGCCCGCGTTGCAGCCGGTGCCGATTCAGCCTAAAAATCTCGCGAATTCGTCTGCGAACTCTATTACGAACAGTCGCTGATCCCAGGCGCCGTGCAGTGATAATTCCGATTCTCGTTTCGTCTCCACGCGCGAGAATTGCCAGTATCAGGTGCTTTCCGGTCCAGGATTTACCCTCCGTCTTGAGGAGCGCGAATTCGGAAGCACGACTTAAGCGCGCAGCTTTAGGGAATCGAAAACGTATCCGGCCCGGCCGGACCATGGATTATGCCTCGGTATGGCGAACGTAATGAACCTCAACGCCCTTCGGCACCAGGCGCTTGCGCCCGCGTTGCCGGCGTCTCGCCAAGGTCGCTTGGCCACCTTTAGTTTTCATTCGGGCGCGAAACCCGAACTGCCGTTTCCGGGTGCGCTTGGAAGGTTGGTAAGTTCTTTTCATGTCAATAATCCTGGAGCGTTGAGAGTCGGGAAAGTAATTCAGTGACGGGCGTTGTCAACGAAGGAAGCGCCTCCGCGCTTTCTGCCGCCTTAAGCTGACGCGCATGCGCGGTCCCGGGATGAACGGTTGCGATTCATCGCGTCCTTCATGCCAAAACGACGTTGCGTTAACACTCGCTACCCTGCATGGTCAGCCGCATGGATTTGTTGGACGAGACGCTAGCCAAACTTAAGCGAGGCGGGACTCAGATAATCACGGAAAGTGAATTGAAGAAAAAGCTTCAGGAAGGGAGGCCTTTACGTGTCAAACTTGGGGTTGATCCGACATCTCCAGATCTTCACTTAGGCCATTCAGTCGTTCTGTTTAAGCTTCGCCAGTTTCAGGATCTCGGGCACATCGCAGTGTTAATCATTGGCGATTTTACTTCGATGGTAGGTGACCCGAGCGGACGATCCTCCACCCGTCCGATACGCACCTATGAAGAGGTGATGGCCAATGCTCAGACCTACCTGCATCAAGCCTTCAAAATCCTGGACCGATCACGAACCGAGACCGTGTTCAACGGAGAATGGTTCAAGAAAATGACGTTCATGGAGATCATTCGGCTTAATAGCCGAGTGACCATCCAGCAGATGCTCCAACGCGAAGACTTCAAGGCGCGGGTAGACGAGGGACACCCAATCGCTCTGCACGAGCTTCAATACCCGATCATGCAGGGCTGGGATTCGGTAATGGTGCGCGCCGATGTCGAGATGGGTGGAACCGACCAACTCTTTAACATCATGGTCGGGCGCGATTTTCAGAAAGCTGAAGGGCAGCCACAGCAGGTCGCTTGTCTGCAGCCGATTCTTGAAGGCCTGGACGGTGTCCAAAAGATGAGCAAAAGCCTCGGCAACTACGTAGGCATCGACGAGCCAGCATCCGAAATGTTCGGAAAGCTCATGAGCATTTCTGACGCTTTAATGGCCCGATATTACGAAGTCCTCCTTTGCGAAGAAGCTCCGCAGATTCATCCAATGGAAGCTAAGAAACAGCTCGCGTTCCGGATCGTCGAGCAGTTTCACGATAGCGACTCCGCACAGAAGGCGTTGGACGAGTTCAACGTTCGGTTCAGCAAAAAAGATCTCGAAGCTGCAGACTTGCCGGAGGTGCGAGGTGCAGACCTTGGCGAAGATATTATCTCTGCGGTTGTTTTCGCCTTCGGACGCGGGTTCTCGATTGCAAAATCCCGGAGCGAGGCCCGGCGGCTTGTTGAACAAGGGAGTGTTCAGTGGCGCAGCGAAAAAGTGAGTGATCCGAAGTCGAAGATTGATTGGGCTGCCGGTGGTGTTCTGAAACTCGACAAGACGCACGCGGTGCGAGTGGTTGCGTGATGACTCGACCTGGATGGGTTGAGACTTTCTGCGAAACTGATATCAGCTTCTAGCTCGACGTAAAGGCCCGAGAAACATTCTATTCGAGAAGGACAGCTTCGACCTCCAAATTATTTCCCAAGCAAGTCCTCCACCGATTTCCGTTTCCGCAGACGCATCCAGTTGTTCCAGGTCTTTCGGATGTTGTCCTTGATCGTCATGTAGCTCTGGTTGAGCTCATTCAGCTTCGGAATCTCTTTGAGGATCCCCCGTACAGAAAGATCTTCGGTATCGAAGATAGTGTACGCGGTCCCAAGCGCTGCGTAATGATGAGCATCGCTTGCTGCAGTCATCGGTAAACCGCGGCGATGCGCGTATTCAAAGGCCAACCGATTGTACCGTTTGAATGTCGTTGCCGCATTAAAGACCTCGATTGCGTCGATCGGCAAAGTGTTCAGCGTGTTTTCGCGAATTCCGGCTCGGAAAAGATCATAGGGGTGCGGTGGAACCGCCAGTCCGCCTGCTTCGTGAGCCAAGTGGCAAACCTCAATCGCAGGTCGACCTTTCAGGTTCGGTAAAACGGCTCCAAGACATAGCAGGTGACCTTCGGCCGTAGTGACTTCTACCCCAGGAATCACCAGAAAATTATCTACCGGTAATCCATCTTCGCGCATCAAGCCCTTATCCAGCATGTACTTTATCGCATCGCACGTGTTGTGATCGGTCATCGCGAAGCCGCTCAGCCCTCTTTTCTTTGCCTCTTGAATGAGTTCTTCCGGGCTGCTGACTCCGTCGCCAGAGAAAAAGGAATGGCAATGGAGATCGATTTTGAGAACCATGCGTCGGCCAGCAATGTAGCCAATCATCGCCAACATTGCACGCCAAGACGCAAAGAAGGATCTCACGCCAAGACGCCAAGACTTAGCGCGGCGGAGCCGCAACCAAAACTATCGCAATATCGCAGTATCGGCGTATCGGTGTGTCGGCCTGTCGGGGTAACGACGTAACGAGGTAGCCGTACTCGAGAGGAATCTTCCAAAAATTGAACGATTCCCAGGGATAGCACTGCAAAGGTTAAGAGATTGTGTAGAAGAAGGCGTTGTCGCTGTGCGTCGGATAGAAAAATCGATGCGATGGGCACGTGCGTGATGGTCTGTCGTCGGTAGGGTCGCGCTTCAGCGCGACCTCGTGCGCTTGGTTCAAAACGAAGAGCCAGGCTTCTGACGTAAATTTGGCTAGTACTCCAATTCTTAACCTTTGCGTCTTGGCGTCTTGGCGTGAGATCCTTTTGCGTCTTCGCGTGCCATTTAGTTTGCGGCACAAGCGGGTCGATCTTATAGAATTTGGATGGAGTCTGCTGTTGGTTTTAAAGAATGGGCAATTGTCTGCGATTCGATCTTGCGCGGCGAAACAAGCGTGCTCTTTCGAAAAGGTGGGATTGCAGAGGGGCGCGAGGGCTTTCGGTTTAAGCACGATCGCTTTTTCCTTTTCCCAACTTATTTCCATGAGCAGATTGAACGAACTCGGTTGCCTGTCGAACGCGATATTCGGCCCCAAAACGATCCAATCATTGTGTCACTATTCTTGGAAGTGGAGTTCACATCCTGGATTCAGGACCTTAACGAAATTGATGCGCTCGAATCACTGCATGTGTTGAAGCGGTCCGTCTTGGAAGAGCGGTTTGAGTACGAAGATCAGAAAGGCTTGTACCTCGCGTTTTTCCGCGCTTACCGATTATCAAGGCCCTGGGAGTTCCCGTTCGATCGTTCCTACGGCGGCTGCCGATCCTGGGTAACGTTGCCTCAGCCGCCCGAGGATTTGGACTTCATTCCGGTGCTTACAGACGAAGAACAGGCTGAAAGGCGGGAGCTGTGTCGAGGCTTGGGGCGGCGGAACAGAGTTGGCGGGATCGAGACTTAGCCGGACGGCAGCTCTGTCGCCGCCGTCGTTGCGTACCCTCAGCGTTCGACCTTTCAACGACGGCGGTAACAGAGAACCGCCCTCGAAGCCGCCGTTTCGAAGACGAGTTCGAGGACAGTTGAAACCCGGAACCCACCCTTACATATAAAGTAACTGGATCCGCTGGAACGTTGCCGAGATTCGATTCCGCACCCGATCGATCTGGGATGAGTTTTTGTACTTCTCGATGTTCTTGATCAGGCTATCGAATGTTGGCTGCGCTTCTTGAAGCTTTTGTTTGAGGTTGTCCATGTAATCCTGGACCGCCTTCTTCGCTTCCGGATCGTCGTCCATCGATTTTACGAGATCGGAATTCTTGAATGCCTCCCGATTCGCGTTGAAAGCGTCGACGAATTTATTTGCTTCGTCGCAGAATTTATCGGCCGCTTTGACGACATCGCTTTCGCCTTTGACCGCCTGCAGCTCAGTTCCAAGCGTCTGGATCGCTTTCAGGTAATCCGCGAAAGGCGCCTGATACCGATCGATGATCGCCTGCTTTTGAGGGTCCAGCGCATAAGCAGCCATGCGCAAGACTGTTAGGAGAAGACAGAAGCAAATAGCGATTTCACGATTCATGGTATTTAGAGGGCCCGGGGAAATTGGGTGAGGGTTGATGCGGAATCAATCAAAATTTATGACCCTTCAACAGTTCGGAGCACCAGATAGTTACCAACGATCTGGCGTTCTTCGGAAAACAGCTCTCTGTTCTGAAGCGGCACGTAGAGCGCCGTCGAAGAACCGCCGTCAAAATTGAGCGCACGAACTATTGGGTGGCCGGGAATGAGTTTCGGATCGCTCAGGATCCGGCTCAACTCGGCGAGTGTCACTGAGCGGCAGATTCCGACGCCCCAAATCTCAGAAGGACAGGTGAAGACAAAAGTTCTGGCTGCAACCCGGTCCCGATTCAAGCCCGGCACAGCGCGTCGATTGTCCACCAGGAAGGGACCACATTGGATCGCCTCTTCCAAATCCTTTGCGCCCGTCAACTCCTGTACACGTTTGAGCTCCGGGGGCCCGTGCCTTTGAAGGAAAACACCCGACAGCAGTTTGGCGTGCACAACAGGATGCACGATCGCTCCATCACTTATCAGTAGCCCATCGGGCTCAAGATTGGACTGGAAGTAGCCTCCATTGATGCCCGCGATTCCCCGCACGCGGTCAACGGCTTCGCGCACTCCGCTGATTCGTCCGTCGATATTGGGCACGACCTGGAACCGAACTTTGTTTGCTGAACAATAGACGAGTTGAACTTCCGCGGACGCTGCACCGTCCGCCAGCCGCACTTCCGAAACATTAAGTGTGTTGCTCGAAAAATCGTGTCGCTCGGAAATCGTCCAGTCCGCGTAGGCCGCAACTGGGAGAAAAAACCCGATTAAAGCAACGCTGCGCCAATCAATCATTGCGGTTTTTTAGGAGCCTTTTTCCCTTTTGGAGTAGGCGTTGGTGTGGATGCGAGGGTGTCTGCCTGGCTCGGGAGAATGACCTTATCAATAATCTGAACCACGCCGTTCCGAGCGGCCAGATCCCGTTGGATGACATTCGCGTCCTCGAAAACAAATGCAGAGCCGTCCCGGTCAATTTCTACTTTGGAGCCTCCAAGGGTGGTTACCGTCGTGCTTTTCGCGTCCTGGGATGTCAGCTTTCCTCTGACCAAATGCGTTTCCAGGATTCCCTGGAGCCTGGCCTTGTTTGCCGGCTTCATGAGACCTTCGAGCACGCCGGCAGGCAGCTTAGCAAAAGCGTCGTCGGTAGGCGCAAAGATCGTGAACGGACCAGAACGTTCGAGGGCCTGGTCGCGTCCGGTAAGCTGGATGATTTTCAGCAGTGTCCGGCAACGGCCTGTGGATTGGAGCGTCGTGACTAGATCATCCAATGCATTAGCTGACAGGGTAGGCAGGATCAGGATCAGCAATGCACACAGAGGTTTCATTCGTCGTTTGTGGCTAGTGGCTGGTCGCCAGTGGGGGCATCCGGAGGTGGGCTTCGGTGGTTAATCCAGCCTCCGACAATTAGCCGCCAGCCACTGGTTTTCGGCCAGTTGCCAGCACAGTTTGAAAATAAGGGCTGTTCAACTCTTTCGAAACTACCCGCACTTCGTTTTCCTTGAAACCTGCTTGCTCCAGCAGGCGTAACAGTTCCACCTCGCTGAACCCAAGCCACAGGTCGGCGTAGAGCTCGCGTGCTTGTTCGAATGAATGTGCAAGCAAATCTAAAATGGCGATTCTCCCGCCCGGGCGCAAAATGCGGTACGCGGATTGGACGGCTCTTTGCGGGCTGTTGGCATGGTGTAATGCTTGACTAAAGATCGCCAAATCAATTGACCCATCTTCGATTGGTGGCTCCTCAATGTCGCCCAAACGATATTCGAGATTCGGATGATCTTTAGCGAGCTGGGTGCCGACCTCGACCATTCGTTCCGAAATATCGACAGCGATAACGCTTCGCGCGTTCTTCGCCAGGAGCTGGGACAACGTCCCTTCGCCGGCCCCGAGATCGGCTACATCGATCGCCGGTAGCAGCGACAAAACCAGACTCGACAGCGCTTGCCAGGAACGCCCAGGACAATAACTTCTCCCAAATTTGCCGGCGAGTTTGTTGAAGTATTCACGAGCTCGATCTGTTCGCTTGGCGAGAACATGACGCAAAGCGCTTTGATCTGAGACCCTTTCGGGCATTTCGGCGACGGCCAGTTCGATAAGATTCCGCAGCTCCTGGGCGGGGATAGACGTATCGGTCGCCCAGCTATAATAAATATTCTTGCCGACGCGGCGGTCTTGAACGAGGCCCGAACGCTTCAGTTGCGCCAAATGGGTCGATATTCGTGATTGCCCCATACCAAGAACCTCCTGTAACTCTGCCACGGATAATGCTTCCGCTTGGAGCAGGTTCATAAGCCGGGCCCGGATTGGGTCGGCCAGGGTACGGAGGGAATTCAACGTTGACGGCATGCAAATATCGATATATCAGGATATCATGATTGGTCAATCTGCTCCTCGGCTTCTCCTGTTACCGCTCCTGAGCCGCTGACCTTGACTCGTTCTATTTATGCTTATGTCACGCCGCTATCTCTTCTCCTCTGAGTCTGTTACCGAAGGTCATCCCGACAAAGTTTGCGATACAATCTCTGACCGAATACTGGACGCTTGCATGGCTCAGGACCCGGAAAGCAGGGTAGCCTGTGAAACCCTGGCCAAAGGGAACCTGGTTGTTATCGCCGGCGAAATCACGACGAACGCAAAATTTGATTACGTCGACGAAGTTCGTTCCGCGATCCGTGGAATTGGATACGTCCAGGAAAATTCGTTATTCAACGCTGACAGCTGCGTGATTGTTCAGGCGCTCAGCCGCCAATCTCGAGATATCGCCCAGGGCGTCGACGCGAAAGCTGCGGAAGGGAAAGAGACCGACGAGCAGGGCGCGGGTGATCAGGGGTTGATGTTTGGGTTCGCCGTTCGCGAAACGCCGGAGCTGATGCCTGCGCCGATACAGTTAAGTCATAAACTGGGGCGCGAATTGACTCGGCTGCGGAAATCGGGCGAGCTGCCCTGGCTGGGACCGGACGCAAAGACGCAGGTCTCGATTGTATATGAAGGTTATCGACCGATTCGCGTAGAAGCCGTGGTTATTTCGACCCAGCATTCGCCCGATGTTAAACACAAAGAAATTAAGGAGACGCTGATCGAGCGTGTGGTTCGCAAAGTGGTGCCGGCTGAATGGATCGACGCGAAGACCCATTACTTGATCAATCCGACGGGCCGCTTCGTGATTGGCGGTCCAGAAGGCGATTCGGGTCTGACCGGGCGTAAACTGATCGTTGATACGTACGGCGGCATGGGCCGCCACGGTGGTGGCGCATTTTCAGGCAAAGATCCCTCTAAGGTCGATCGGTCAGCTGCCTACATGGGGCGTTACGTCGCCAAGAACGTTGTTGCAGCCGGCTTGGCCGATCGTTGCGAAGTTCAGTTTGCCTACGCGATCGGTTACCCAGAGCCGGTCAGTATTTCAGTCGACACTTTTGGCACCTCGAAGTTTGACGAAACGAAGATTGAAGATGCGATTCGGCAAGTCTTCAGCTTCAAACCGGCGGCAATCATCAAACAACTAAATCTGCTGCGTCCGATCTACAGCAAGACGACAAACTATGGGCACTTTGGACGCGAAGACGATCTCGATGCGCTGACTTGGGAGCGCACAGATAAAGCAGCAGCACTCAAAGAACTCGTTTCCTGAACATTTTGATTCCCAATCTATGAGCACAGTTACCACCAAAACAGTTACCGATTACAAGGTTGCCGACATTCATCTCGCCGACTTTGGCCGACGCGAGATTCAGATCGCGGAGCAAGAGATGCCGGGGCTTATGACGATTCGAGCAAAGTACGCTAAAGACAAGCCCCTGGCTGGGGTCCGGATTACTGGTTCGTTGCACATGACGATCCAGACGGCGGTCTTGATCGAAACATTAAGAGATCTCGGCGCTTCGGTTCGTTGGGCGAGCTGCAACATTTTTTCCACGCAAGATCACGCCGCTGCCGCCATCGCTAAGACAGGTGTTCCTGTGTTCGCTTGGAAAGGCGAGACACTCGAAGAATATTGGTGGTGTACTTATCAGGCCCTTTCGCATCCGGATGGTAAAGGACCTCAGCTTGTCGTGGATGATGGGGGAGATGTGACCCTGCTGATTCATAAAGGCTATGAGCTTGAGGAGGGGAGCGAATGGGTGAATTCGTCCTCTGCAAATCACGAAGAGCAAGTCATTAAAGACCTGCTGAAACAGATTCATGCCGAGAATCCTTATCGCTGGCACGAAATCGTGAAGGAATGGCGCGGCGTTTCTGAAGAAACGACAACCGGTGTGCATCGGCTCTACAAGCTGCAGGAGACGGGCAAGCTCTTGGTTCCGGCGTTCAATGTGAACGATTCTGTGACGAAGTCGAAGTTCGATAATCTTTATGGTTGTCGTCACTCCCTGGTCGACGGGATCAATCGCGCCCTGGATGTAATGATTTCCGGTAAGATTGCTGTGGTGTGCGGTTACGGCGACGTTGGGAAAGGATGTGCGCAGTCGTTACGCGGTCAGGGCGCGCGGGTCATTGTCACTGAAATCGATCCGATAAATGCACTTCAAGCGGCGATGGAAGGATACGAAGTCACCACCGTCGAAGAAACCCTCGGCCGTGGAGATATCTATGTGACGACGACCGGCAACCGGGATGTCATTACGATCGAGCATCTGCAGAAGATGAAAAGCCAGGCAGTCGTCTGCAATATCGGCCACTTCGACAACGAAATTCAGGTCGATAAACTGAATTCTTTCCCTGGGATTCAGCGGACGAACATCAAACCGCAGGTTGATAAATATAAATTCCCGGACGGGCGCGAAATCTATCTGCTTGCCGAGGGCCGGCTGGTGAACCTTGGTTGTGCGACAGGTCACCCATCATTCGTCATGAGCAATTCTTTTTCCAATCAGGTTCTTGCCCAGCTTGATCTCTGGAAAAACAAAGATTCGTATACACGCAAGGTCTACATTTTGCCGAAGAAGCTCGACGAAGAAGTGGCGCGTCTGCATCTCG
>JBKPBY010000106.1:0-10656 GCA_046727075.1 bacterium
CTGTGCCTATTCCGCCAGCTGAAAGAGAGGCGCCGCCGATGACCGCAGCTGCGATGGCATCAAGCTCGTAGCCTTGACCAAGCCCTGGTTGCCCCGAACCAATCCGGGAAGAAACCACCAACCCGGCCAATCCCGCCAGGAGGCCCGCATAGACGTAAATGAGCATCTTGTACTTGGCCGAGTTGATGCCTGAAACACGCGCCGCCTGTTCGTTGCCTCCAATCGCGTAGATGTATTTTCCGAACTTGGTATGGCTATATAGAATGTGAGTGACTACCGCCATGACCACTAGAATGATGATCGGGACCGGGAGACCAAGCACATCCCCTTGACCGATGAAGTTGTACGCGTCCGTCAGATCGGAAATTGGACGACCACCGGTGTAGAGCAACGCTAAACCGCGGATCGCGGTAAGGGTGCCCAAGGTAGCGATAAACGGCGGAATACCGGTCCTGGCAACCAGGGTGCCGTTGATCAGGCCAACCAACGCACCTACCGCACAGGCTGCTAGAATTGCGACGATAATCGGAACGTGAACACCGGGATAAAATGGGGTCGCGAACTCCGGATCCTGAGCCAGAGTGGCTGCAACAACCGCCGACAAACCAACTACAGACCCAGACGAAAGGTCGATTCCGGCGCTGACAATACACCCGGTAACACCGAGTGCGATCAGGCCGACGACCGACATCTGTCGGACAATATTGATAAGGTTGGTACTGCTCAGAAATGCCGGTGACAGCATCGAGGCCGTCACAACCATGAGGGCAAAAATCAGGAAGATTCCGTATTTGCTGAAGATGCTCGCCAGCACTTGAGCAATCGGTTGCCCCTCTCCAACCTTAGTTGCGGTAATGGCTCCTGTATTTTTCACGATGCTTCTTCTCCTATGCAGTTAAACTTAGTCCCGTAGCCAGATGAAGGATCTTTTCCTGGTTTGCTTCCGCCCGGGAAAGTTCACCTGCTTTGTCGCCCTCATGCATGACCATGATTCGATCACTCATACCCAGGATCTCCGGCAGTTCCGACGAGATCATAATGATCGCTTTGCCGGAGCGAACAAATTCCGTCATCAGCCGGTAAATCTCCGATTTAGCGCCGACATCGATACCGCGGGTTGGCTCATCCAGAATCAGGAGATCCGGCTCAGTCAATAACCAACGGGAGATTAGTACTTTTTGTTGATTGCCGCCTGACAGGTTCTTAATGATCTGCATCAGACTGGGTGTCTTGATGCGCATCAAGTCCCGCATCTTTGAACAATCTTTCTCGATTTTTCTAAACCGGACGAATGGTCCTAACAAATATCTATTTATGTTCGCTATAAACATGTTCTCGCGAACGCTGGCGTTCAGATATAAGCCACTCAATTTCCGGTCCTCGGTTAACAACGCCATCCCGGCTCGAATGGCATCGGCAGGGGCCTTGATTGCGACTTTTTTCCCCTCGACTTTTATGCTTCCACCATGGGTTCGGGTCACTCCGAAAACTCCTTCCAAGAGTTCGGTACGCCCTGCCCCGATAAGGCCGGCCACTCCTAGAATCTCGCCGCGCCTAACCTGGAAACTGACATTGCGAAATCCCTTTCCGCTCAGGTTTTCAACCTCAAGGAAAACCTTACCCATCTCTACCTTCTCCTTGTGAAACATATCGGTAAGCGTGCGGCCAACCATCTTCTCGATCAGCTTACCATGGGTCATATCAGGCGTTGGGTCAGTCGCGATGTATTGACCGTCGCGGAAAACGGTAATCTCATCAGTGATCTTGAAGATTTCATCCATCTTGTGGCTGATATAGATGATCGTGCGGCCCTGAGCTCTCAACGATCTGATGATATTAAAAAGTCCTGCTACCTCCGCCTCGGTGATGGCCGAAGTCGGCTCGTCCATGATGATCAGGTCCGAGTCATAGGAGACCGCTTTAGCGATTTCAACCAACTGAGTATTAGCAATACTCAAGTCGCGCATTTTAGCGGCAGGTTTAATTTTGATGTGCAGCCGTTCCAGGAGCTCGGTGGTCATGCGGTTCATTTTGCGCATGTCGACCAAGCCGTACCAGGTCGTCGGTTCCCGACCCAGGTAAATGTTTTCAGCTACGGTCATCTCCGGAATCGGGCTCAGTTCCTGGTGAATCATTGAAATACCCTTGGACAAAGCTTGATGGGTATTGGTGATGTTCAGTCGTTCACCTCTGAACGTTATCGTGCCCGTATCCGGTACATACATACCAATCAAGCACTTCATCAGCGTCGATTTGCCCGCGCCGTTTTCCCCCATCAGCGCGTGCACCGTTCCCTTTCGGGTCCGGAGCTGGACGTCACTCAGCGCACGCACACCGGGGAACTGCTTGGAGATACCCTCCATAGTGAGGACGTAATCGTTATCCATTGCTTGATTCCTCTGCTCGTTCTTACGACCGCTGTCTGCCAATGCGAGGCAGACAGCGGTCTAGGTAGGAGTTATTTCAAAAATGACTTATAGTTCTCCTTGGTTACTCTCTGGTAAGGAATCCAAATCTTGCCATCGACCACTTTGGGATTGGGTTCTTTCTTGGCCAACAGATAGGCAGCGTTGGCCGACTCTACGCCCTGGCCAACCGGATCCTGGAACACGGTGTCGTTCAGTTCACCTTTGTCCATCGCCTCCAAAGCGTCATGGCTGGCGTCCGTGCCGCCAACGAGGATCTTGCCCTGTTTTCCGGCAGCCTTGATCGCCTGTATTGCGCCCAGAGCCATCTCATCGTTGTTGGAGGCGACACCATTGATTTCCTGACCGGAAGCGAGCCAGTTTTCCATAATCGTTTTGCCCTGCTCGCGCTTCCAGTTGCCGGTCTGTTCGCGGACGATCTTGATGTCCGGAAATTTTTCTTTGACGACTTTCTTGATTCCATCCGTGCGGCCGATCGCGGCTTCATTGCTCAGCTCGCCCATTAGGATGACCACGTTACCTTTGCCGCCCATTGCTTTCCCAAGCTCCTCCATGTTCATGATCCCGGCGTCAATCGAGTTGGATCCACAATAGACGACCGCCTTTGGCAGGTTCGAAGGCAGGCGGTTAACGTAAACTAACGGCTTACCGGCTTTAACGACAGCCTTAGTCATCGGGCCGGTGGCGGCGGTATCAACCGGAAGAATGACCACAGCATCCATTCCCTGGGCCAGGAAGTTTTCCACTTGGCCCGTCTGTTTGGCGGAATCATTATTGGCATCGACAATGGTGAGGTCGACGTCGGGGTGCTCCTGTCCCCACTTGGTTATTGCGTTTCGAACGAGGGTCAGCCAGACATCGTCGAACAGAGCCATCGTGACTCCGATCTTAACTTTTTTGTCGGCGCCGAGAGCGGTAGTACCGCCCAGCGTCATTGCCATCAGGGGAATGGCTACGAATAAGATTTTCGAAAGCTTCACTGCGTTTCTCAGCGAGGCTTTGGCGAGAACGGCCCGCTTGAAACGGGCCGCAATGTGCTTTTGGTGACTAAGGGACTGATTAGGGACTCTTTGAATGGACATGGTCTGCTTCGTATTTTGAATTTGGGGGACACTCTAGACGTTACGGCCGGGATGTTCGATCAAGAACGCTGGACCTACGCCGGAACGCATTATTGATCTCCTTTTGGGGATGGAACGACGGAAAGAAAAACGAAATTGGAGGGGACATCGTACTCATGGTTTGGGGCAGAGGAGTACTTCGTTTGATTTCGGATCGATTATAGAATGAAAGCGCATTAGTCAAGCGCAATTGTTGGATACTCGAATGGATTTTGCCGTTCTTCTTGCAATCTCTCTTGGGCGCTTTCCGAAATGAATGCAATGCATCGCAAAGCAACAGGACGCCGAGGGTTTCGAATCGAAACCATTCTCGCTCCGCAAAGCGCTCTATTTGCAGGATTCTCCATCTCATTTGTTCGGTTACCGCTTTGCCGCGACGTCACGCGGATACCCATCCTCCCGTGGTGCTCGATTGATCCATTGCCTCAAGAATTTCCTGGTTCCGTGCGCCGAATTCGAAATCCGGAAAACAGTGCTCATCCCGCCCGATGGCCTGTACCAGGTCGTGCACTTCAAATACCTTCATATCGAAGTAGCCCAACCCTCCTCCGGCGAAGTCAAAGCCAAAGAAGGCTGAATATTGCGGGACCTGCGAGCCGCAATAGATAGTAGTGAAACCTCTATCACGCTTTGCTTCTCTCATTCGAAAGACCTGAAGCTCATTGAATCTCTCGCCGTTATTCACGATCGTCCCCTCGGTACCGCAGACTTCCCAGAAGACGCCAAAAACGCGACCGGCGCAGATGCGCGAGGCTTCAATCACACCCGCAGCGCCGGAAGAAAATTTCACCAGAGATTGGATTTGATCTTCGTTTTCAACGGTACGTTTTTTTGCATCCGCTGTCACTCTGCTCCCATAGCCGGCGTCGAAATCCGGCACCGGGCGTTCTGTGAAAATCGTCTGGGCCTGCGCGGCAACAGCCGATACATCGCCCATTAGAAATTGGGCGACCGAAACAGCGTGTGCGCCGAGATCGCCAAGGGCGCCGCTTCCCGCTAACTCTCTGGAACACCGCCAGGACCAGGGCAAGGAAGGATCATTAAAGAAACCTTGATCAAATCTGCCGCGAAAACGGACCAAGTCGCCGATTTCTCCGCGCTCAATGATTTGCTTGGCCACCAGCGCCGCTGGGGTTTTGATGTTATTAAAGGCCACGAGCGTCTTAACGCCTGCCTTCCTGGCTGCCGCTGCCATGCGCTGGGCATCTTCAAGTTTTACGGCCATCGGTTTTTCGCAATAAACATGTTTGCCTGCCGCAAGAGCAGCCAGAGCCGGTTCGACATGCAGATGATTGGGAGTAGTGATGTCGACAACATCTACATCGGGGTCTTCAATTAACCGGCGCCAATCGCCGTAAGCTTTGGCAAAGCCCAGACGGGCTCGTGCCTTTTCCGCCAACGCGTCGTTCTGGTCCGCGATAGCGTACAACTCGGGCTTGCGCGGCAAGTCTCGATACAAGATTCCAGCTCGGCGGTAGGCATCCGCGTGAGCTTGTCCCATGAACCCAGAGCCGATCAGGCCAATATTTAACGATTTTGACATATGTTTTTTCCATGCGTCAGGAGATGAGTTTCCCGACATAGTGATAAGCCTTTCCCGTAAATGATCTGGGTGGCGCTTTAGCGGGGTCTTGCTCAGCTTCTACCACAGCCCAGCCGTGATACCCTGAAGTCCGGAGGAACTCTCCGATTGCAGAAAAATCGACGTCGCCATCACTGGGAACGGTAAACATCCCTTTTCTGACGGCAGAATTAAACGACCAATCATTTTTCCGGGCCTGTTCCAGGATTTCGCGACGGACATCTTTGAGGTGGATGTGCACGATTCTGGAGCCCCATTTTCGGAGGATCTCAGCGTAATCGGCGCCAGCGGCATAAGCGTGTCCGGTGTCGAGCAAAAGCCCAACCTCCTCTCGGGTAGATTCGCAGAAAGCGTCGATCTCTTCTGCGGTCTCCACTAACATTTTTAAATGATAGTGATAAGCCAAGGTAATCCCTGTCTCCTTGAGCCTGGTTGCGAATTCGCCAAGTTTGCCAGCGTACGCCGACAAATCGATTGTTTTCAGATGGGGACGCTTGCTCAAAGGCTCGTCCCACGGCGAACTCCCAGTCATCAATCCGCATTCGCCGTAGACCAGTATCCGGCTGCCGCACTCTTTCAGCAGCCGGACATGATCGGCCGCCGCATGCCATTCTTCTTCCACTGAGCGTTCAGTGAGGAAACCGGAATGCCAGCCGCCCACCAGCCGAAGCCCGTAACCCGAAAGGAGCGGGGCGAGTTTCTCTGCTTCTCTGGGAAATTTTCTTCCCAGTTCGACTCCCTCGTATCCGATTTCTGCAGCGTCTTTAAGACAGGTTTCCAGGGGGATGTCGCCGCCAAGCTCAGCTAACACATCGTTGGTCCAACTTAATGGACTCACTCCCAATTGAATCCGATTCTGCTTACTCATAGTAACGGCCTAGCCGGCAATCTTGATTGGTTGTCCTGTCTTCATCGACTCGGTCGCCTTATCCGCGATGAGCTGAGCCTTGAGGCCATCCTCCAGCGAAGGACTCGGCGGAGTTCCCTGTTCTACCGACTTGAGGAAAGCATCAATGGCGTCGTAGTAACTCTGTTCGATACGCTCGAACCAGCCCGGATGAAGCCCGTCGCTACAGACTTGACGTCCTTTGTAGAGGGAGAGTCCCCGGAAGTTTTGCCGTTTTGATTCAAGCATTCCTTCGGAACCGAAGAGCTCAATCCTTTCGTCGTATCCATAAGCAGCGCGTCGTGAGCTATCGATTTGACAAAACGCTCCGGACGCCAGGCGCATTGATACTATCGACGTATCAATATCTCCTGCCTCGCCGATTGCCGGATCAACCAGGGCGTCGCCTATCGCGTAAATCTCTACCGGCTCATCATTGGTCAGCCAGCGTAACAAGTCGAAAAAATGTATAGTCTGATCGCGGAATTGGCCTCCCGAACCTTTAATATAAGAAACCGGCGGCGGTTTAGGACCGCGGTTGGTCAGCTGCACGATTTCCACTTTGCCGATTTCTCCCTGAGCTACGGCTTGCTTGACAGCGGCGTGGCTGGCATCGAATCGGCGGTTGAATCCAAGCATGACGGGAACACCCGCTGCGCGAACCGCGCGGACAGCTTTTTCTGCCTCCGCATAATCCAATCCGATCGGCTTCTCGCAGTAAATCGCCTTCCCCGCATCAGCCGCACGGCGAAGATATTCGACATGGGTGTCGGTAGGTGTGGCAATCAATACCGCCTGGATATCCTTGTTATTAAATACTTCCGCCACATTGCCGGCCACGGTCGCGCCGGTAACAGCAGCGACCTTTTTTGCAAATTCGAGGTTTGCATCACTCACCGCCACCAGTTCGGCGCCGGGATGTCGCGCGAGATTTTTGGCGTGGACTGACCCGATAAAGCCAGTCCCAATGACAGCAACTTTCAGCATCTATTGCTCCTTCTTGATTTGTTAAGTGTTCGCTTTCGATTCTTGTATTTCGGCAGCGACGCTACGTCGCTCTCCAAAGCAATTCAGTTTGGGCTATCTCGTTTCGACCTGTGTCCATACGCCACCTTTCGCGTACGAACCCATCGCACTTTCTACAAAGGCTACCCCGCGTACTCCGTCGGTTACGTCCGGAAAAGAGAGGTCGCTTCTGGCATATGGCAGTCCCTCGGATTTGGCCAAAAGGGCATCGGCAACCTCTGTATATAGATTAGCAAACGCTTCAAAGAATCCTTCCGGGTGGCCGAGGCCGACGCGAGTCCAGCGTTGGGCATCTGCCGAAAGCCACTCCGCGCCTTGCGCTAACAGCTGAGGCGCGCCGTCGACCGGGCAATAGTGCAGGTGATGAGGATCCTCATGGCGCCAGGCCAGGCTACCTCGATCTCCGTAAACCCGAATCCGAAGTCCATGCTCGTTTCCAGCTGCAGCCATTGAAGCCCAGAGAGTCCCGCGGGCGCCGTTGGAAAATCGGAGCAGTAGATTGGCGTTGTCCTTGATCGCTCTGCCTTCAACGATGTGGTTCATTTCCGCAGCCACCTCGGTAACCTCGAGTCCGGTTACAAATCGACTGAGCTGATGTGCATGAGTGCCGAGATCGTACAGTACGCTGGCATCACCGAGAACATTCGGATCGGTTCTCCATGCAACTCGTGGATGTCCCTCTTTCTCCAACAGCTTGGCTGCCCAGCCAGACGCGTGTTCCGCTTGAACAACCTTCACCTTCCCAATGTCACCGTTCCTGACCATTCGAGCCGCCTGCCTGACCATGGCGTACCCCGAGTAGTTATGAGTAAGACAAAAGATCAGCCCGTTTTTCTCGACGAGTTGCTTAAGCGCCTTTGCTTCGGCGAGCTTCAAGCATAACGGCTTGTCGCAAATAACATTGATTCCGGCCTCTAGAAATTTTCGGGCTATCTCATAGTGGCTAGCCGTATCAGTTACGATCACGACAGCATCGATCCTGTTATCTTTTCGCCCAGATTCTGCTTCTGCCATCACGACATAGTCCGAGTAAACTCTGTCCACAGGAATGTTGAGCTTCCTTGCGGCCGCCAGCGACTTTTCGGGATCACGCGAAAAAACGCCGGCGGCGATCACGTATCTATCGTCAAGCCGCATCGCTATCCGGTGAGTCTCGGCGATCCCGGCGCCAGGTCCGCCGCCGACCATTCCTACTCTCACTTTTCTCTTTTCTTCTGTTGCCATAGTTTTTGCGAGGAATTGGGCTTCAGTTACTCAGCGATTTCGATCATAGTGTTGCGCTGACTGGTTCAGCTTGCCGGCAAGGTGTAATCGCTCGGTTCTTCGATCATTGTGTTTTTCAGCAGATCAATCGATCGCCGCATTCCTTCCAAGCGAGACAAAACAATGTCTTCGTGCTCGATGGACAACCAGCCATCGTAACCGTTGAGACGAAGCTGATAGCAAAATTGCCGCCACCATTGTTCACCGTGTCCGTAGCCCAGGGTGATATAATTCCAGGCCCGATCTTTCACTTGCTCGTGCCCGAGGGTCTCCAAGCGGCCGGTCAGGCTCAGCGCTCGATCGTTTAAAGATGTGTCTTTTGCGTGCACGTGGTGGATGGCGTCGCCAAGAGCATCGATTGCCGCCAAAGGGTCGGCCCCCATCCAAAACAGATGACTCGGATCGAAATTAGCGCCTACGATTGCCCCGATCCGCTTTCTCAATTGGAGTAGGGTCGGTACGTTATACACCAACTGGTGCCCGTGGAGTTCGATGCAAAGTTTGGTTACGCCGCAATCTTTGGCGAAGGCGGCTAGCTTTTCCCAGTAAGGCACCAGTTTTGTCTCCCATTGCCAGTCGAGAATTTCCCGATTCTCCAACGGCCAGGCGCAGGTAACCCAATTCGGTCTGCGGTCCTCCGGCCCGCCAGCCGGTAAACCGGACATTAACACAATCGTGTGAACGCCCAGCAATTCGGCGACCTGAACGGTATCGTAAACAACTTTGCTCTGACGTTCTCCATCCACGGGATGAAGCTGATTGCCGCTACAGTTAAGGGCCGCCAGAGACAAACCGTTTTGCTCAAACACGGACAAGAACTGCTGCCGTTCGCTCTTGCTTTCCAGAAGAGACTTTAAGTCGGCATGAGGAGCAGCGGACCAGTTCCCCATACAGATTTCTAACGCTGCGAGACCGAGGCCGGCTGAGGTTTTCGCGGCCTCTTTGAATGACAAATTCCCTAGACTGTCGGAAACGGCGCAAAGCTTCATTTCTAGGTTTCCAGTGTTGACGTGGGGATGAGAGCTGAAAGCAATCGGTTGCGCCCAGAAGCGCTAATCGATCCGACTATTTGCTTATCTCTCCTTAGAGTCGGCTGAAGGCGATCTGGCGACGCGGCGAGACAAGTGATGACTGAGTGATTATGATGCATTTGAGGCGGCGTGTACATTTTAAGTATCTTTTTGAATCATGTCAAGAAATTATATGAAATTTTTTGAGATATATTGAGCTATTAAATCGCCGTCGGCCGCTGGAGATGCTGACATTTTCCTGACTGCGTCTGGCGCCTCTAGACGGCTGCGCCGGGAGCTAAAGTGAATTCCGTGACCACTTGAACCGGCAGGTAATTCAGCTCGCGAACCGCCCCACTATCCTGGGTTAAATCGGTTAATACTTGCCTGCCGGTTCGAACCAGCGACTCGATATTTTGCGAAATCAGAAAATCGATGACTCCTTTTCGCAACAGTGGTTCAGTGACCTCGTTGGTTTCGTGGGCTATGTAGAGCGGCCGCCGGTCAAGACCTGCCTCTTCAATCGCTTTCGCCAGCCCGAAGTTTCCTCCCGCGACGTTATAGATCCCGGTGATGTCGGGACGATTCTTGAGGAGGCGAAGAGCGGCCTCATAGGTCGCCTCTCGCGAGTCGTCCCCTTTGACAACTTCGACGATCTCTATCTGCGGAAAGCGCCGTCTCAACAGTGATCGAAATCCAATTTCCCGATCTTCCTGGCACAGATAAGAGAAATAGCCTACCACCACTGCGACCTTCGCTTCCCCTGCTCGCTCCAGACATCGGCCGAGAATAAAGGCTGCAAGCTGGCCGGCGGCTCGGTTATCGATTCCGACGTAGGCGTCACGAACCGTCGGTTCCAGATCCGACACTAAAGCGACAACGTGTTTGCCCGCGCTCCGGAACTCTTTGAGCGCCGATTTGACCGGCTCAATGTTCTTGCTGACCAGGGCCAGTCCATCCAACTTCCTGCCAAACGTCCGGATGAGTTCGATCGTTTCCTCATCCGACCTGCTGGCAGCAGCCTCCAGAGTTGTGGCACTGCTCTCTCCTTCCTTTAGTTTTTTGACCGTCTCCAGCACCGACTTGGTGAACGTCTCACCGGCTTGGACTACCATTCCCAGCGCTCCCCGTTTTTCGAAAGAGTCCGGTTTGGCCGGCCCCGGCTGGCCATCGTTCTCTAAACGAGCGAGCACCCGAAGCACATGGGCATATGTTCGCGGATGGACCCCTGGGCGCTTGTTGAGCACCCGATCGACCGTCGCCCGGCTCAACCCGGTTGCCGCGGCAATTTCACCTATCTTTACACGTCGCTGCACATTCATGGCATTGTCGCTCTCGTTTG
>JBKPBY010000107.1:0-5989 GCA_046727075.1 bacterium
ACGGGTTCGAGTCCCGTACGCGCTGCCAAGTATTTTCATCGCGATTGCCCCAGGGAAACGGCTCCTATACTCAATCAACAGGCGATTCGCCGTTCGCAAAAACAAGACAAAAAGGTGTCGTGAGAAAAGGTCAAAAATAAGCAGAACGGCCAGGAAAACCTTGAAAAAAAGCAACAGAGAGCAGCATACTGGTTAGCGATGGAGTCCGCTGGCGGACGATTACCATGGTGTCTCGCCGGAATAGGTGATTCTAATCAGTGGTTGATAGGGTCGATTTCTCTCCGGTGCAACCCCCTGAGAGATGCGCGACTGACGATTCATTCCCGGTGTTTCAACAGAAATAACTTGAACCATCGTTCAGATCCGAAAATCTTTTGTCCTCAGCGCTTTTTCGGATGACCTCCGATCTGCAACGGCTCGCCTCCCTAAGCGACTGCGTCTTCGCGGTTGCGATGACGCTACTTGCGTTTAGCGTCCGAATTCCGGACCAGGGTTTGGATAAGACGAAACTGCCGGGAGAACTCATCCGAATGTTTTGGGAGTCCTCTGGACTAGTGATAAGCTTCGCGAGCGCAGCACTGTTTTGGATCGGTCATTTCCGTCTGCTGCGTTCTCTTAGTCATGCGAGTATCGGCTTGATTTACCTCAGCCTTTTGCAGCTTTTCTGGATCGTGCTGTTGCCGATCTCTACGAGCCTCTTCATTCGGATTCAGACGAGGGAAACAACGTTGATCATGGGAGCTAATCTGATGCTGACCGCGCTTGGCGGGCTGCTGATGTGGATTTATTCATATCGGGCCGGGCTTTTTGAACCCGGCGCCTTTACGCACCCAGTCGGGGTTGAATTAGTCGGACCAGTTTTTCCGCTTTTGATCTTCGCCATCTCTTTGCCGGTCACGCTCTGGAATCCAGTTTTTGGCAACAAGGTCTGGTGGGGAGCGTTTGCCACCCCTTTTCTCATCCATTTCGTTCGAAGCGCTGGCCGTGCTGCAAAAAGGCAGGGAAAGAGACAGCACTTCAACCGGATGGGAAAGTGAAAGAGGGACAGGTCAAATATTGCTCCCTCTGCCTCTAGGTCGTCCGTCACTGACTTCAGGCCTTTGGTATCTGTAAGGAGATCTTTCTCGGCGTTCCACACTCTGTGGTTCAACCATCTCTTCGCACATTGTGAATCGTTTAATCAAGAGACTGCCCGCGTCGTAATCAGAAAGCGGAATCAGTGGCAATTAGCTTCTGTGCTTCTTTCAGGTCGAGATGCCCGCTGACCACCAGCCAGTGCAGACGCTCTTCCAGGGCGTCCTTGGTAATAGAGCCTAGCTCATAACCCTTCACGGACAGGCGGAGTGGTTCCGGCCAGAGATTCTTGACAGGGGGTCCGTGAACTAGACGTTGTCTCTATGAGCAAAATTGTTGATGAAGTGTTGGCCGCAAACCGTGTCTACTGCGATAACTTTGGCGTCAAGGACCAGCTTGAAATGCCGCCGGCGAAGCGCTTCGCGATTTTGACTTGCATGGACGCGCGGCTAGATCCGGCCAAGTTCGCTGGCCTCACGGAAGGTGATGCGCACGTCATTCGGAACGCCGGCGGGCGCGCAAGCGACGACGCTATCCGCTCTCTTGTGATCAGCTACAAGCTTCTCGGCACACGCGAATGGTTTGTAATCCATCACACCAACTGTGGAATGGAGACGTTTACGGATGAAGTCATGCGCGGCTTGCTGTCCCAGAGCTTGGAGCACGCGATAATTAATTCCGAGGGTTGGCATGACCGCGGTCAAGGGCCAGGCTCTGACGCTGGCGAATTCATCGATTGGCTTACGATCAGAGATCCTCATGCGAGTGTTGTCACCGATGTCCGGCGCATTCGGAATCACCCTCTGGTACCACCAACCATACCGATTTACGGATATCTGTACGACGTAAGGACTGGTGAGCTTGTCGAAGTGCCCGAGGCGACTGAAATCGGTGCGGGTGCTGCGACCACATAAGAGGACAAGACGACGTTGGAGTGAAAATTACGGAAGATTGTAACACTTGGATTGGCTCTCCGAGTTGGGGCATAACAAACAGATCGCGAAGCCGTCCTCTTTCCGACCGGGATCCTTTTCGCCGGCAGAGTCGGCACCGGCTTCTCCGAAAAGGCTTTTGGCGCATCTGCTGACTTGCCGAAGAAGAGACCAGGGCGCTGGGACCAGGCTCTCAACTCGAAAACTGTTTCCCCAGTATGCTTGGTATCCGAAGGGCGTTTTCAGGACATCGTCTAATATTGCAACAAAACCCGACCTGAAATTGATGAATTGTGAAAGCGAATCGATGAGGAGCGAAAGTGGAATCGCTGACCTCCATGTAAAAATTTTCTTCATGTCAGCAATCTTTTGATCTCGCGCACCATGACTTCGGCTTGGGGGCGGAAGCCCGGTGCGCTACCCCACACACATTCGTAAAATCGCTGGAGAACGGCGCTCGCAGTCTGCACGTTCCTTTTCCGAGGCAGCTTGACGACCAGACGAACGATCATATATCCGCGAATTAGCCGCAAACGGTTCGCCAGATTTTGGGGATAACTCTTCAGCGTTAGAATCTTGAAAACGGTCGACTTACCGTGTTCCCATTCCGTGAGCGATAGCAGAATCTCGGTGATCATTTCTCGTAGTTTGATTGCTTCGTTAAAGGACTGGCGATCGGTGAAGAGTGTGATCCACAGCAAGGGAATCGCCAACGAAACAACAAAGATGAGTGCAGGGTTCATGGATCGCCGACGCCGAAAACCAGGGAGATCGCCGGAGAGCGCGCCATTTGCAACCAGCGGGCCCGTGCGACTCGCCCAGCGAGGATTTCCTTCATTTTAGGCAGGGACGGCCTCTAGTTAGTTAACGAATTCAAAGCGAGTTCGGTGTTGTGTTCGCAGCCCGCGGATCCTATTTCTTTCGCATGGCCGTATCAGCTTCCCGCAGAGCCGCTTCCGGAGACGCACGGCCCTCCGTCGCGGCTTGCAGGGCCAGCCCAACGGAAGTAAAGAAACGGCCCATCTGCGGAATGTTCGGCATAATCTGACCGTAGTCGACAGCGAACTTCAGCTGTCGCAAAAGCGGGTTATTTTCAGCCATTTTATCGTAAAGCGAAATCAGCGCAGGAACACCGAGTGGCTTCGCGTGATCCATGGCCGTGAGCCCTTCTTCAGTTAGCGCGAAGTTTTCCAGAAACTCCATCGCCAGATCCCGGTTCGGGCTCGAGCGGTTGAGATACGCCACGGACACGCCGACGAAAGGGCGTCCCGGATTCCCAGCCACGCCCGGTATTGGTGCCAAACCGAAGTCAATCTCGCTCTTCATCAAATTCGACCAAGCCCAAGGCCCAGATATCATCATGGCAAGCTTGCCTTGCGCCATTAATCGCTCCGTGTCGCTATATGAGACGCTCTTGGGAAGAACGCCGGAGCGGACCAGGGAGGCGATGGCAGACAATGCTTTAACGGCTCCGGGAGTCGCTACGCCAACATGGTTCACATCGTAGTCTGAGCCAGTGTTGGCAAAGACGTAAGCGCCGGCGCTGGCGAGGATTCCCCAGGAGTAGTAAGCGTTCTTATAGTCCCAAAGGATGGTGGTCACTCCGGTCTGTTTCGCTTTGATCTCATGGTTGAGCGGGACCAGGTCTGCAAGCGTTGTTGGCGGATAGCCGTCAAGAAGCCTTTTGTTATAGATTAGTGTTACGGTTTCCAGACTGATCGGGTATCCCCAGATCCACTCCCGATGAAGCACGGCTTTCCAAGCCTTCAGAAAGAACTTTTTTCCAAATCCATCTGAGATCTCCACGTGTCCGATCAACCCTGCATCGGCCCACTCTCCAAGCTTATCGTGGGCCCATATCACGATATCCGGCCCCTTCCCAGTTTGCGCAGCGAGCGGGAAGCTGTTTGTAATGTTTTCGGGTGTCTCAATTGTGACCTGGATTCCGTACGCATTCTCGAACTTTTTTGCGAGCGGCTGCAATGCACTCGCGCGATCGTTATCCATCCAAATCAGAAGCGAGCCATTGGTCCAGGCGAACAGGTCCCCGGACCCGGCCACGAGCGTCAAGAGAACGAGCACAAGCCTTTTGAAGGGGAAGCAAAAGCTCAGGGCAAGCAACAGATAATTCATTTCTGGTTCGTCTTTGTTACGACAAGAAGTCGACTGTCATCCTTAGAAAGTATTGCATTTATGAGAAAGGGTTACTAACCCTTTGATTACTGCCGATCGACGAATTGCCTCGCTAATCAAGATCAACCCGGTCGACACTGAGCGGCGCTTCCGGCATTGCCGAAGGCCTCGTTACTGGATGATGACGGGTGTGTAGCTGGCGGTTCACGCAAAGGAAGTGGCGCATCTCTGGCGGCTTCTCTCCGACGTGCAGAGCCCAAGCCTTATCGACAATGTTCTGTTCGCTCGTCGTCATTCTTTCTTGCTCCAACAAGTATTCGGTCCAAGACGGAACCATGACCTCTACTCGGTAGGTGTTCAGACGACTAAGGTCTTCTTGCAGACGCCAGCTGAAAGCGCCATTTCTAAGATGGATCAAACGAACTTCTCGCATAGCCTCGAGGAACTTTTTCCCGCGCGTCCGATCGACTTCAAAATCGATGTGGATCGAGACCGGCCCGTCATGGGGAGCGGGGATGTGAATTAGCTTATGGGATGAACCGGCCACAGGGGCCAGCTCAAAATCCAGCTGGCTGGTGAAGTCGATCGACAACCAGAATTGAGCTACCAAACTCGCCAACTGCAGAAGGCAAGCAGCTAGCAGTGTCGAAGTCACCCCCCACCTGGAAACTGAGGAGCCCCAAATGATTCCCCCCAGCGCCATGGCCCCTTGCGCTGCCATGATGATGGTCGCGTTCATCCGCCCACGCGCCCATCCCGGCATCGCTCGCTGACCAGCGACCCAGAGCTCGGAAGCCGCCATCGTCCACGCCGTTCCCGCAAGACCGGCCACCAGCAGAAACAGCATCGTCTCCCGGATCGTCGCCATCATAAAGAAAACAGCTGCGACTAAGACGTTTGCGAGAACAGTCACAGTGTTGGTGTGAAATTTGGCTCTCGCCCAGGGGAGGATGAACACCGCACCGATCACTGAGCCAACTCCCATACTTGTGAAAACCAATCCGAGACCGGACGCGTCAAAGTGTAATTCCTTCAGGCCCACGACTGGGATCAACGCTGGGATCGCCGAGATGAAAAAGGCAAACAGAAGGTTGCGGGCCAGGACAACTTGGATGCCGGGCGCATAGCGAACGTACCGAATAGCCGTGATGAACGACTCTAAGAAATTTTCCAGTGGCAGTTGCGAAAGCCCTTTCGGCCGCTTCAATTGGTGGATTGCGATGAGGAGGAGAAAAAAACAAACGGAATTCATTGCGAAAACCGTGTTGGGACTGACAAATCGCAATAAAAACCCGCCAATTGCCGGTCCGATAATGCCGGAGATATTTAGCTGTAGCCCTCCTAGGGTTGCAGCCGAGGGTAGCTCCTGGTTAGAAACAATCTCAGGTTGGACCGATGTCCAGGCTGGAGAATAGAAAGCAAAACCAACCCCAATCAAGAAAATAGCGGCTAAAAGCACGTACGGATTGATCACCTTGAGCCAACCGCTGACAGCCAACCCTCCCGCCGCCAGCGCTAACCAGATGGTCATGACAAACATCATTCGCTTGCGGTCCATCATGTCAGCGAGAGCGCCGGCGGGTAAGGTGAAAAAGAAGAATGGCAGCGAGGCTACCGTCGACATCAGAGAGAGAAACAACGGCGAATCGCTCACCCTGTTCATGACCCATGTCGCAGCGGTGTCCTGCGCCGCAACACAGGTGCCGGAAATCAAGCTCGCGAACCACATGTTTCGAAAAACCGGGTTTCGGAGGGCAGTCCAGGTAGAGTTTCTAACCATAGTGCGTCTCCTTATTTGATTAACGAACTAGCGATCCGGTTTCGCTCCCGCACGGTGCCAAAGCTTTCGT
>JBKPBY010000108.1:0-6745 GCA_046727075.1 bacterium
CTTCAAAACTATCGGCTGTGACCAACCCCTGCGCGACCAGCTCAGCGAGCGCGCGTTCAACTCGCGATGGCAATAAGCCGGTCTGTTTCACCAGTTCACCGAAAAAGAGCGCACCACCCCGCGCTAAAGTCTCGAGCGTAGTTTGAGTGTCAGGCGAGAACCCGGCGGGTTCAGGACTTGGCGTTAGCGCGAGCCAATGCGGAAGCTGTTCCCGCGTGAACAATGATACCGGACTCGAGCGCACCGGTAAGACCGATCGGCCGTTGCTATTTTGCGGCGAAGTAAATCGTCCCCAGCCGATCCGCCCGGTAAAGCAGAGCTGATCCAGCAACGCCGGCGCGTAATCTTTGACCCGGAGTGCCAACACCTCCGGTTCCCATGCACCGGCTGGGAGTTCATAACCGTCGAGTGATTCCAGGACAGCCCTGATACCGTCAATGCCTTCAACCCGATATTCCTGGTCTGCCCGTTGCCAGGCTAAAAGGAATCGTTGGAACTCGGCGATTGAGACCGGCTGAATCTCAGCTCGGAGCCGATTAATTGTCAGTCGATGAATCCGCGCCAGGAGCCTTCGATCGCACCACTCCGTTTCCTGAGTATCCGGATGAAATTTACCTCGTAAAACGAATCCTTCCGATTCGAGACCAAGAAGCGCGACTTCAATATCTGTCGCTGAAAGCTGAAAAAATGTGGTCAGCCAACTTGCCGTAACCGGCCCGCTCACCTCCATTCGTCCCCGTACCAATTCGCGCACAGCGCTTTCACGCGTCCATTTTCGCTCCCGCTCCGCTTCCGGCGCGAGTAAGCGCGGATTCAGCTCGCACCCCGGATAAACAGTTTGCAACATCGGCAACCGCTCAGCCGCCACCCAGAAACACCCGGTGGTTGTTCTTATCCTCCCAACCCGCCTCTCCGCCTTCAGCAAATCAATCCACCCATCACCATCCAACCGTTGCATCTCCTCCTCACTGACCGCTCCCATCAACAACAACGTCTCATGCAACTCATCCGCACTAGCCGGAAGCGGCCACGCTTCGGCACACACCTTTTTAATCGCAGCAACATCCAGAATCCCAAGCCCCGCGTCCGCAGACGATTCACTGGCCCGACGCGTATAAACCGCTTGCGTCCGGCGCTCTTCCAATGGCGCATTATCAAGAAACGCATATGGCTTGGCATTCAAGATCTCATGAGCAAAAGGCGACGGCTCCGGTAGATCACGCGCGATACATTCAATGCAACCGTTCTCGATTCGCTCAATCAGAGCGATCAATCCATCGATATCCATCGCCTCAGTCAAACAGTCTTCGATTGTCTGTTGCACCAGAGGATGCTCAGGAATTTCACGATCACCGGCGATATTCTCCAAACAAGCCAATTGATCCGGAAACACTGCCGCGAGCAGGTTCTCCGCTTCCATCCGCTGCAACGGAGCCGGCACTTTATGTCCACTGCGTTGACGCGGCAGAGCAAGCGAGCGTGTCGCGTTCCATCGCCAACGAATCCCGAACATCGGCGCATCAAGCAGCGCTTGAATCAACAGATCACGCACTGTTTTGCTGTTCAGGTAACGGAAAACATCCGGAAGTGGAAACGAGTGTTGGGTACCGAGCGACAGCACAATGGCGTCATCGGTTGCGGCAGCTTGTAACTCAAAATTAAACGATCGACAAAACCGTTTACGTAACGCGAGACCCCACGCCCGATTCAGCCGGATCCCGAATGGAGAATGAATCACCATCTGCATCCCGCCGGACTCATCAAAGAACCGCTCTACCACGAGCTTTTCCTGTGATGGAATAACTCCCAGCGCACGGTAGGTTGCAGTGAAATAGTCAGCCAGTTGGACAGCTCCAGCATCAGAAAGACCGGGCCCAAAGATCGCCTGATAGGGTTCGCCCCGCACCAGTTCGGTAGCGCACGTCGCTGCGTACCCCCCTTCGATGCCAAACTGGTGCTGGGCGACCTGAACCCCTGACGTCGACTCCCCCATTCTTTGAACGCTTTCCAACTCAATCCGCTTCTCAGCCTCCATCCGCAATCGCGACACCGACTGTGACACCTCGTTGGTTCGTCCAGGCGCTTCACCTAACCAGAACGGAATCCCGGGCGGTTGCCCATGCGCATCCTCGACTCGCATGGTCCCTGAGTTAACACCCAGGATTCGCCACGACGCGTTACCGAGCTGGAAAATATCGCCTGCCATACTTTCAATAGCGAAATCTTCGTTCACTGTTCCGATGAAAGTTTCGCTCGGCTCGACCACTACCCGGTAATCCGCGTTATCCGGAATAGCGCCTCCGGAAGTCAGCGCGAGAAGCCTGGCACCACGCCGGGCTCGGACCCGATGATTCACCGCATCGTGATGAATCAACGCCGACCGGCGTCCGCGCCGGGTACTGAACCCTTCCGCCAACGTGCGTAAAACATCATCGAACTCTTTACGGGTCAGGTTTCGATACGGGTAAGCGGAGCGCGTGAGTTCGAAAAGCTCCTCTTCACTGCAGTCCTCGCAAGCCGCACATGCAACCATCTGTTGAGCCAATAGATCGAGCGGTCTCTGTGGCATCTCCAACCGGTCCAGTTCATCGTTCCGGATACTGCGAAGAATGGCGACCGTCTCAACCAACTCATCTCTGCTTAGTGGAAAGAGCCGGCCCTTTGGCATACCGCCAAGCCGATGTTCCGCCCGTCCGACTCGTTGCAAAAGAGTCGCGATGGACCGGGTCGACCCTAATTGACAGACCAAATCAATCGACCCAATATCGATCCCGAGCTCCAAAGAAGCAGTCGCTACCAGCGCCTTCAATTCCCCTCGCTTCAACCGATGCTCAGCATCCAATCGTAGCTTGGCCGACAGACTCCCATGATGCGACATGACCTGATCTTTCCCCAGTCGTTCGCTGAGATGGTGAGTCACTCGTTCCGCCAGGCGACGAGTATTAACGAACACCAATGTGGTCCGATGCTCAGCAATCAGGTCAGCCAACCTCCCGTACACTTCCGTCCAGACTTCATTCGACATCACCGCTTCAAGCGGCGACTCTGGCAACTCGATTGCGAGATCGAGTTTGCGATTGTGGCCGCAGTCAATGATCGAACAGCGCGCGTTCCCATTCTCGTCCAGGTTCCGTGTTCCAACCAAAAACCGCGCAACTTCCTCCATTGGCTTCTGCGTCGCCGAAAGGCCTATTCTCTGGAGGGCGGTTCGGCCTTGGCCGGATCGCCGCCGCTGCCCGTTCACCAGCGCCTCCAACCGCTCCACAGTGAGCGCCAGATGCGATCCGCGCCGGCTGCTAACCACCGCGTGGATCTCATCAATGATCAGGGTTCGGACCGTTTCCAACAGTTTGCGCCCCGACACCGAGGTGAGCAGCAGATAGAAGGATTCCGGTGTAGTAACCAGAATATGCGGCGGCTTCCGAATCATAGCCTGCCGCTTGGACGCAGGAGTATCACCAGTCCGCACTTCAGCGCGAATATCGATGTCACGCCCGCACCCAGCTTTCACCGCCGCCCGAATCCCGGCTAACGGTTCTTCCAGATTTTTGTGGATATCGTTGCTCAGCGCCTTCAACGGCGACACATAAACGATCCTCGTCTCATCCGGCAGATTTCCTTCAAGCCCATCCCGAAACAGCTGATCAAGCGCAGCCAGAAACGCCGCCAAGGTTTTCCCTGAGCCAGTCGGCGCGGCCAACAACGTATGCGCCCCCGACTGAATCGCCGGCCACCCAGCCCGTTGCGGCTCAGTCGGCGCCCCAAACGTCCGCCCAAACCACTCCTCTACTGCCGGATGAAACCGAAACGTCTCCATTGCCGGCGTTAACCTACCTCGTAGGCAAACGCCGGCAATGGAGGAGTGCTGGTGTTAGAAGCGGTGACCTCTCCTCCGTGGTCTCCTCCTTCGCTGAAGGCTATGGAGGACAGGTTGCCGAAGGAGGAAAGCGCGAATCAATGAGGCGCCGAAGATCCGGAGACGAATTCTAAACAGAAGACCGCAAAACCGCGTCGCGCCGTAACCTTGGCGAAGGAGGGGATCGCGAAGATGGATTTTCATACTGGCGCTTCGGTCCAACCTAAACCTAAATCCACACTACTCTTCTCTTTGCACTACTACCCTGGAAAATCGATGATTTTGTCGACGAAGTGGGCGGGAAAAACGGAACCGCAGATTACGCAGATTACACAGATTTTTTAGGTCTAGTTGTTTCAGTCCTGACCGGGCGAAACCGTTGAGCACTTTAAGAACGCGGCCCAGCCGTTGCGAGCAACCCCTCTGAGAATTTAATAAATCTGCGCAATCTGCGGAATCTGCGGTTCCGTTTCTTGACGGACTGGTTCTCCATTCTCGAAAAGAGTTTTGTGATCCCTTTTAATCGGAGCCCATGGTACTCCTCCAGCTTTGGTTGCGGCTTTGCCGCGCTGTATTCTTCGGGACCTTCTGTGAAACGCTCTTGTCTTTCGCCTTCGCCGAACGCCAAACGCGGAACGCCGAACGCCGAACGGACATCAATTCCGGCATTCGGAACAAAAAACGGCGGGTCTATGACAACGTGAGTTCTAGTAACTCCCTAGATGCAGCGAGGACATCGAGTGAACGCTGCGGAACTACAAAAGGGAGCACTATGAAACTCGGTTTTATCTGTTTGAATGCACCAGGCCACATTAACCCGTTGACCACGTTGGCGCGCAAATTGCAGGCGCGGAACCACGAGGTTGTCTTTCTTTATTCGTCTGAAGCTGCGGGGTTACCGTGTGCGCCTGGTCCTCAGAATGATCACGTATCGGAGAACCTCCCGGAAGTCAGCAAGATGCAGGGTGACGATGCCCTCGAATTTGGAATCGGGGCAATAATGGCTCAGACGGAGATGATTTTGGAATCGTTGCCCGCCATGGTGGAAGAAAACCAGATAGATGCATTGATAATCGACAATATTCAATTCTACGCGGAACTCGGTGCTATGCATTTGGGTCTGCCTTACATCCAGGTGGCAGCTGCTTTGCACTTTGACTTCTCCGGTTATACACCGCTTTCAATCTATGGTTGGCCTCCTGAAATTACCGCCGAAGCTCTAGATAGAAACCACGAAGGGTTAAAGAGGTTCACCAACTTGCTGAGAAAGAATGGTGCAGGGGTCAGGGCGTATGCACAACGCGTTGGTCTGAAAATCGATTGGGATGATCCCTCTTTTACTGTTTCTCGGTTAGCATCAATCACTCAAGTTCCTAAAGCGTTCGACTTTGAAAATCCGTATTGGCCTCCGCAGTTTCATCACACAGGCCCGTTTCATGACATCGAAAGCCGGCCGAAAGTGGAGTTCCCCTGGGAGCGGTTAACCGGCGAGCCAATGGTCTATGCTTCAATGGGAACGATCCTGAATGGGCGGATGGACGTCTTTCGTACCATTGTAGCCGCGCTGGCGCAGCATAAAGATTTACAACTCGTACTTTCGGTGGGTGAGCGGATCGATCCGTCGCAGCTTAGGCCGATCCCGGGCAACACAATCATCGTAAAGAAAGCGCCACAATTGGAGCTGATGAAGAAGGCTTCGGTCTGTATCACTCACGCCGGATTAAATACGGTCCTGGAGTCTCTTGGACAGGGGGTCCCTCAGCTAGCAATACCAGTAACTTTTGATCAACCTGGAGTCGCCGCGCGAATCGCGAAAAATCGCACCGGTGTGGTGACTTCACTGGATAAATTAACCCCCGAGCATCTTTCTACTCTTCTGGGGGTAGTTTTGACTGACCCGGTCTATCGAGAGAACGCACGGAGACTTCAGAATGCAATCGCGGAAGCAAACGGGCTCTTCGTTGCTGCGGATCTGATTGAGGAAGCGCTCGGCGTGGAGAGTGTTGGGAAGCGCATCTAGCTCACTCGATTTCGTCTGGCTGGTTTCTTTTGTGCAAATGCCGGCTTGGATAGACCTTGAACGCGGTGGCTGGCGATTGCGATTTGGACGTTTCGTGCGAGTGAGGCGTCTTTTAGGGTCGAAGCAAGTTGCTTGATCAATTCGATTGTGGCCTGCTCCCGAATATTCGGAGTGCCTCCATCAAAGGGTGCCGGGTCGCCGCCGTGGATCAGCAACCAAAGCGCAATCTGGTCGATCACCTTATATTTGTTAACTACGAAATCCTGGTAAGGATAAGTCGTCGGTATCACACAGGCTTGATCTTCGTCGGACCAATAGGATTGGACTACGACACCGTTGACCGTACCGGTCGTGTTACAGATGTCACCGATTTCGCACCAGCCACTCTGGTTGCATGTGCCAGGAACACCTGTCACGGCGGTCCCTTCCGGGTCCGTGACTGACTCAACGAGCTCGTGCGAAAAAATGGTCGTTACCGACGATAGCGTGCCGTTGTTGGTTACCCATGCAATGTGAGCTTGATTTGAATAGCCTGAGATAGAGCTGGAGAAATGTTCACCAAGGAAACCGGTTGACGCGCTGGAAACACCTGTCGGCATAATAACAACGTACAGAGCGTTGGGTTCGTCGTCAGGGTTAGGGAGCGTGCGGTTAGCGATAAGATTGGTGACGAGCAATGTTACAGCGTTATCCGGAAACGGATTCGGCGGGTCAGCAGGAGATTGAGAACCAGCTGGTCCGACTGCCGAGTTAACAAACGTGGTCCCGGCCAAATTGCCGTGCTCGCTGGGATGCCCGTAGTGAAGCCTGTTATCGTATTGGTCCACTTTCGACAGATAAGGACTATTAAGAATGTTCGAGACCGCAAT
>JBKPBY010000109.1:0-8051 GCA_046727075.1 bacterium
CTGGAGTTGTCGGAAGCGAAACGCGTTCCAGAGTTTGTTCGCGAAATTCCGGCCTTCCTCGATCTGTTTTTCGTCGAACCGGATATCTTGACCGTGCGGCGCGATCCGCAACAACCCAAACCTGAGCCCGTCGGCCCCATATTTTTCAATCAAGTCTAACGGGTCGGGCGAATTTCCGAGGCTCTTAGACATTTTTCTGCCTTGGAGATCGCGGATGATTCCAGTGAAAAAGACGTTCTCAAACGGCGGCCGGCTCGTGTACTGGTATCCCGCCATAATCATCCGAGCCACCCAGAAGAAGATGATATCCGGGCCAGTCACTAAATCTTGAGTGGGATAAAACTTCCTACGCGTAGGCTCATCCATGGTTGCGAACGGCCAGAGCCAGGAGGAGAACCAGGTATCAAGCACGTCCGGATCTTGGTCCCAGTTCTCGATATCGGCTGGCGGCGATAGATCGACATGAAGCCGCCCTTTTTCTGAGCGATGGTACCAAACTGGAATTCGATGCCCCCACCAGAGCTGGCGGCTTAAGCACCAATCTTGCAAATGTTCGATCCAATGCTGGAACGTCGTGACCCAGCGTTCTGGCCGAAACTTGATCTTACCGCTGGAAACAGCGTTCAGTGTTTCTGGAACTTTAGGATATTTGAGAAACCATTGTTCACTCAGGCGAGGCTCAATCGGTATTTCGCCCCGGTCGCTATAGCCGACATTGTGTTGATAAGGTTCTTCTCTCGCCAGCAGCCCAAGCTCCTGCAATTTCCGTGCGGCCTTTTGACGCGCCTCAAATCGATCCATTCCAGCAAAATCCTCTCCCGCCAGCGCATTCAGCGTTCCGTCCGGGTTGAGAACATCAATGATTGGCAACTGATGGCGCTGGCCAATCTCGAAATCGGCCTTGTCATGTGCTGGTGTCACCTTCAGCACGCCCGTCCCAAATTCTGGATCAATCGCCGAATCGCCAACGATTGGGATTTGCGTGCGCGGAAACGGCCGCCAGCAATGTTTGCCGATCAAATGCTTGTACCGAGGATCATCCGGATGCACCGCGACACCGGTGTCACCCATGAGAGTCTCGGGACGGGTTGTCGCAATCTCCAAAGAGCGTCCAGGCTCTTCGACAACCTCGTATTTCATATAGTAGAGCGTGCCGGAGGTAGGCACAGAGATGACCTCTTCATCTGACAACGCAGTTTGGTAAAATGGATCCCAGTTCACCATTCGTTTCCCGCGGTAGATCAGCCCTTTTCGATACAGGTCAACGAATGTTTGCTGCACCACCCGCGAATATTCCGGGTCCATTGTGAAGCGTTCACGTGACCAATCGCAGGAACATCCGAGACGCTTCAGTTGCTGGATAATGATACCGCCATATTTTTCTTTCCACTGCCAGACCTCTCGAACAAACGCGTCCCGACCCAGGTCATGCTTGGTCTTTTTTTCCGCGCGCAATCTTTTTTCCACAACGTTCTGAGTTGCGATCCCGGCATGATCCATTCCGGGTAACCAGAGCACTTCTTTTCCGAGCATCCGCGCGCGCCGCGCAAGAACATCCTGAATAGTGTTGTTGAGCACGTGCCCCATCGTTAACACCCCCGTTACATTAGGGGGCGGAATAACGATGGCGTAAGCGGGCTTAGAGGATTCGGTGTCGGCCCGAAAACAGTTCTGTTCAAGCCATTTCTGATACCACTTCTCCTCCACAGCCTTCGGCTCGTAAGCGCTCGAAATGGCCGTACTCATGGGAAGCGGAATCTTGTCCGCAGCGGGAGCGAAGTCAACCGCCGGTGGGATCTTTGCGCGGTGCGGTGATCCGTCCACCGTCTTCCGTCGACGGTCGACCATTCATGCCACCTTCGCCCATCGCCTCCACGGAAGACGGAAGACCGTAGACGGTTGACGGTTGACCCCCTCGGCCACTAAGCCGACGGGATAAGGAAATGCTCCCAATCCCGGACGTTGTGAGCGTTGCGAATGAAAAACGTTACCGGTAATTCTCGCGGCGCTTTCGGTCGCCGCTTCAGATAGAGGCCAACCTCCTCCGGCAAACGGTTCCCTTTCAGGCTATTGATCCGTTTGTCGGCCAGGACACAATTCTCCCAGGTGGTCTTGCCGCCGCGCGAACGAGGAACGATGTGATCGATATTCCCTTCGCTCGGAGAAAGCTTTCGGCCTGTGTACTGGCAATGGCCGCCATCTCGTTCCCAAATCCCTTTTGCGGATAATTTTGGACGTCGTTTTGGCACTCGATTGTATCGCGCGAGCACAAGCACAGTTGGGATTCGCACCAGACCGCGCACGGTCCGCACTGCGTAATCTTCTTCTCGAACCGGCAGATGAATCCAGTCCTGCCATTTGACGGGCCGCATATCGCCGCCGCCAACCATATCGAGTGCAGTGGCATTACCATTTGCCATCATGCAAAAAGCCTGTGCCGGCGTTTTGGCGTCGATTGCCTGCCAATTTCGATTCAGCACAAGAACCGTCGCTTTGTACAAGACGTCGTTCATACCGGATTCTGTCCTGGCGAAAAATCGATCAACCAATGCACCAGAAAGCACGATTCGTCCAGCAGAATGAGAATTGAGGGAGCCGCCCTACAGCACGCGCTTGAGGCTCGGGATCGCGTATGATTGATTCCGTGAGTGCTCCGCTGCGACTATCACACTCATCCTCAAGGTCATCAGGTCCGTCGATACACGCTCGAATTGCTCCAGCCTTGGATAAATCAGGCGCGCGCGAAGCAAGTTGAGAGCATCGCGTTCACCGATCATGATCGGTATCATGAAGGCATTGATTTTGAAGTAATCGAGCGCTTGAGAGAGCAGAATCCAGATGTGGAGATTTTGGCTGGAATCGAGCTCGATAACGATCCGATAACATCCGCAGCTGGTTTACGCTGGGTCGAGAAGAATTGGGACAGCCTCGATTTTGTGCTTGGGTCTGTCCACTACCTTCCAGGCGAAGCAGCGATGTTCGATAGGACGGATCAATCGCAACAGGTTGAGTCGCGAGGAACAACAAAAGCATTTGAGCAATACATCCAACAACTCGAAAGACTTATCGCGCGCGGACGCATCGATTGTCTCGCTCACATCGATTTGGTCAAAATTCACGGACTTCGTCCGGCCAGTTACGATCCAATCTCTTCGTTCGGGCCGGTACTGGAAATGGCCGGCCAGGCCGGACTGGCAATAGAAGCCAGCACCGCCGGTTGGAGAAAGACCGTCAAGGAACAATATCCTCACGATTCGATTCTGCGTTTGGCGAATGAGCTAGGCATCCCCATTACGATAGCGTCGGACGCGCATTCTCATTTTCAAGTAGCTGAAGACTACGACCGGCTTGAATCGATATTGCGAGAAGCTGGAGTTACCAAGATCGCCAGGTTTGAGCGGCATAAAGTGATTGGGTAGCGGAGCGATCGTCCGGTTGAACGATCGGAACTTCGGTCTCGATCGTGTTGCCTGATTTCGATTGTCGGGAATTTTAGTCGATCTCCTAGTTCCGTTCAGGCAACACATACATTCCCGCTTTCAATGGATCCCAAATGGACATGTTCTTTGGAACGGACGTCTGTCCACCCCCCGGCGTTGTGTCTCGCTTGGCCATAATCTGCCCCGTTCCGCGTGCCATGGCGCGATTGTACGATTGAACTCCTTGTAAAATCGATTGAGCGAGAAGTTGGCGATACTGCGGCGTCGCGATCCGTATCCCATCTTGCGAATTGCTTAAGAAACCGCCCTCGATTAAAACGCCGGGGATGTTGATGTCTCGCAGCACCACAAAGCGTGCTCTTTTAATTCCGCGGTCATACGTCCGCATCTTAGTAATCAAAGCCGTGTGCATCGCCGTTGCCAAAGCGATGTTTTCCGAATCGCGTACATTTCCGACGCAGGGACGAAAATCGTTAATGCTCGGAACATAGTCATTGGTGGAAGGGACCCCCTGCGGCGCCAAGCCAAACGTCTCTATGCCTTCAGAGTCCGGGCGCCCGGCGTTAAAATGTACGCTCACGAAAATCGCGTTCCGTTGGCGGTTGGCAAAGTTCGCGCGCGATTCCAGCGGCAGAAACACGTCGGAAGAGCGCGTTAAACGCACTGAGTAACCGGCACGCGTCAGTAGGTCACGCGCACGCATGACAACATCAAACGCAAAATCCTTTTCACTGCCAAACGTCCCCAAAGCGCCTTGGTCATAACCTCCGTGGCCGGCGTCTAATACAATCGTTTTGGCTGGAGCCCCCTGGATCCTGGCCGGACGCAGAACCGGATCTACGAGTTTGCTAAGATCTATGCGCGACAGAAGGACCTTGTTATCCACTTTGATCACCGGGTAGCTCAGAATGAACTTGAGTCCGTTCAAATAAAGCTCCCGCGAATTCACCCCGCCTTGCATTCGAAGGGTAGCACCTTCCAAACGAACCATGTCGCCCGAATAACTGGTTTGCCTAAAGCTGTAGAACTTCGCGACATCATCCACCGGAACGTAGTCGCGACCGTCGTGTTTGATCAACGTCCACTCGAAAGAGAACGCCCTAGACACAAAAAAGAGACAAATCCCCAACCTCACGCACGCAGCGCGCATAAATGCTGCGAGTCTGCTTTCGAGCGAGCGCGTTTGCAAGAAGGATCCCATGCGCACGCGTCTTTCAGCGCGTGCGGTTAACCGTCTTCCGTCAACTGTCAACCGTCTACCGTTGAGTCCGGCGCGAACGCGCCGGTTCAGAACATCGGTAACACAGATGGTTCAATACATCGGTGAGACATCGAAGGGGCAAGCGGCCGGAAAGAACAGTTGTCGCATGCCTTGGAGAGAGATGGAGGCTGTGGACCAAAAGATTTCCGCTGACAAAAACAATTGAAAATATCTAACCCTTAAACCCAAAAAGTGTTACCGATGTCTATCCCGTTCCCCCCATACGGTCGACGGTCGACGGTTGACGGAGGACGGTTAACCGCGGCGCTGAAAGCGCCGCGCTACTGCAGCTCGTACGCGAGGACGCTCAGGCAGAAGATTGCCGCAGTCTCGGATCGCAGAACGATTGGTCCCAGTGTTATCGGAATGCATCCGGCGCTTTTGGCCAGGGAAGCTTCCGCGGGCGTAAAGTCGCCCTCTGGACCAATTAGTATGAGAGCCGATACGGGGCGTTTCCTGTGCTGCTCATAGAAATCGGCGAAAATTTGTTTGAAATCGCGAGCATCGTTTTGAAGCGATGCTATGAGCGACACTTCATACTTACCGATGTCCGCAAGAAAACGTTTCGGAGTCGTCGGCTCAACAATATCCGGAAGCCAGTTCTGCCCGCACTGTTTGGCTGCTTCAATCGCGATCTGTTCCCATTTCTCCCGTTTCTTAGGTGCGTCCTCCTGCTCAACTTGAACAACGGTTCGCTCTGATAAAAGCGGCACAATTCGAGAGACGCCCAGCTCGGTCGCCTTTTGGACGATGATATCCATCTTCTTCCCTTTCGGCACTGCTTGCGCGAGGGTAACGGCGCAACGTAGGCGCTCGGTTTTGCTGCTCGAAAGAGATCGGAGGCGAACCCTGCCTTTTTCTATGGTAACGATCTCAGCAGTTGTCTCCGTTCCACGGCCATCGAACAGTACCACCTTTGATCTCTGGTCAAGCCGTAGCACATCGACACAATGGTGCGCTTCGCCATTCTCTAAAGTCATAGCCACCCAGCGTGCAGGTGGAATGTAGAACCGGTGCATCTTTTTAGAGGCTTTCAGCCCACTGTTATCCGTGTTCGGTCCACCGTATTCAGTCTTCAGTTCTAGATTGGCGAAGAGCTGTAACAATATTGAATCATTCTGCGTAGCTTCATCGTGAAACGGTGGACGGTAGACTGTCGACGGAAAGCGGCGCTGAAGGCCGGCTTATCGGAAGAATTCCTTGGCTTTTTCGAAAAACCCTTTGTGCAAAGGACTATTGTCATCGCCGACTGACGCGGCAAATTCTTCCAGCTTCCGGCGCTGCTCGGAATTCAATTTCGTCGGAACCTCCACAACTATCCTGACTCGTAGATCTCCCTTTGTCTTTTGGCTCATGCTTTGGACTCCATAACCGCGAAGGCGGAACTGCGTACCGCTCTGAGTGCCGGCAGGGACTTTAAGCAGCGCGTGTCCACCTAATGTCGGCACTCTGATTTCGCCACCAAGCGCCGCAGTGGAAAATGAGATTGGGACTTCGCAGTACAAGTCGTCTTCCTCCCGAACGAAGATCTCATGATCTCGAACGTGGATCACCACGTAAAGATCTCCAGGCGGACCGCCTCGAACTCCGGCCTCTCCCCCGCCCGGTACACGCAGCCGGGTCCCCTCATCAACGCCGGGGGGGATCTTCAGGCTGATCTTTGACCGTTTTTCGACACGACCATCACCTTTGCACTCGGCGCAAGGACGCTCAATCACCTGACCCGTACCACGACATCGAGGGCATGTTTGTGAGACCTGAAAAAAACCCCGCGATGAAATGACCTGACCGCGTCCATGGCAGGTCGGGCAGGTGCTAACGTGAGAGCCCTTTTCAGCTCCGGAACCGCCACAATGGCCGCAGGTTTCATGCTTTAGAACATCGATCTCCTTCTCGACACCGAATGCCGCCTGTTCCAGCCTGATCTGCAAATCATACCGCAAGTCTGAGCCGCGCTGACGACCACTCCGATCGCGAGCGCCCATTGAGCCGAAAATCTGATCAAAGATTCCACCGGCGCCACCTTCAGCCCCCATCCCGAAAACTTCGCGAAAGATATCAAATGGATCATGGAACCCCCCGGCCGCCGGCCCGCGCGCTGCACCTCCAGCGGCGAATGCCGCATGCCCGTAGCGGTCGTACGCGGCGCGCTTATTATCGTCCATGAGCACTTCGTAAGCTTCGCCGAGTTCCTTAAATTTTTCTTCCGCGTGAGGATCTCCCGGGTTCTTGTCGGGATGAAACTTTACCGCGAGTTTGCGATACGCCTTCTTTATATCATCAGCGCTGGCGTTGCGGGCAACGCCTAGAACCTCGTAATAATCACGCTTAGTAGCCATTCGGGTAGCCATCGATCACCTATTTGCCTTGGCCTTTGCTCCTTGGGCGGCCGACACCCCCTTGGAAACGATAACGTTGGCGGGCCGAATCAAGCGATCTTTTAACTTATATCCTTTTCGGAGCTGACGGATAACCATTCCTTCCGGAAATTCGTTGCTTTCCTCCTGCGCGATTGCCTCATGCACCTTCGGATCGAAGTGCTGTCCGGTAGCGTCAATGGTTTCAACACCGCAGCTGGTAAGAAGATCCTGTAGCTGCTTGAAGACCATTTTCATTCCCTCAAGTATTCCCGACTTCCCTGGGTCGGTTTTCGCTGCCTGCAAACCCAATTCGAAGTTATCGAGAATCGGAATCAACCGCTCAAGGAGACCGAAATTCGCATAGCGAACTGTCTCCTCCTTCTCTCGAGCCATTCGTTTGCGATAGTTATCGAGGTCCGCCGTAGCGTGAAGAGCGGTTTCTTTGTAGCGATCGAGTTCAGCTTTGAGATCGTCTACATCTGGCGAAACTGAGCTAGTAATCGAATCGGCAGGAGCTTCCGCCAAGTCTACGGCTG
Organism: bacterium; assembly: GCA_046727075.1. Taxonomy (GTDB): domain Bacteria; phylum Verrucomicrobiota; class Verrucomicrobiia; order Chthoniobacterales; family JAFAMB01; genus JBKPBY01. The sequence continues at coordinate 7,598 of JBKPBY010000109.1, forward strand.
GCCTGGGATTGCGACGTTCCGTCGCCGTTGAATCTTCGCTCGATAACTGTAATGGAGAACCCCCAATCGAGCCAGCCGATGACGGTTCTTTTTGTCCTGTGCCCTCGGCCGCCTTCGCTTCGTCGCCGAAGACAAATTCGATATCAACAGCCTTTGGCTCTTTCTTCTCCTTGGACTCGTTCATAACTTCCGAATCGCAATCAATGTAATATCATCACTCTGGGGATGGGTGCCAACAAAGGATCTGAGATCAGCAGTTACCCGGTTCAGGATTGTTGGCGCCCCTTCCGGCGCGCTGGCCTGAATTGCCTCAGTCAGGTTTCGTACCCCGAATTCTGAACCATTTACATCCAACGCTTCTGTCACGCCATCTGTGTACAAAATCAGGCAATCGCCTTTTTCGAGGCGGACTCTGAAATCGCCGGTTACCCTATTGAAAACGCCGCCACTGTCA
>JBKPBY010000110.1:0-5437 GCA_046727075.1 bacterium
CTTGCGCTTCGCGCCTTTCGTATGGATCTTTCGCCGCGTAGCCATCATGAGCGAAGTCGTCAAAGTAACGATAAAATACGAATCTCAGACAGATTTGTCCGAGCGATGGACGGACGCTAAAGGCTTCGCCCAACAGCTTAAAACGGTTTATGGGGTAGAGGCCGCTGAGCCGGATGCAACTTACACCAGCACGAAAATAACAGTGAGGATATTCTCGGCGCTAGCAGACTTTCATCAGCGTACTCATGCAGCGCTAAACGGTATTGTCGCGAAAGCAAAAGAATGGAGCCGGCAGCACCCAGGTCGCCGAGTCTTTGTGAAAACAGATAACACGGAAAGTGAAGTATTGCCTTAAAGATTTCGCAGGCCACGCCGAGCGGCTGTTGGTATCGAGACTGTGAACGATTTGCCGCGCAGTGTTGGCTCGGCGGCGTGCTAAGTTGCGCTAGCTGAAGTACAAGAACTCGATCGTGGGCCGCCGGCCTGTTAGTCGGCGGTCTTCTCGGCAATCCCACGAAGTCGGGACGCTAAGGCTTAATAGCAAATTCGTCAGCCAGGTACTGCTCTGCTTCAGTGAGATCGAATTGGTGGATCAAGAAAAATTGGTATCCATGTCCTTGCTTAAGCTCACCGATCAGAAGCGGGTCTAAAGCACGTGGCCTTGGATCTGGGAGGAGTGCGCCTTTCCAACGGTGTTGCTGGTCGACTATGAGGTAGAGGTTGTCGAAGTGGTCTTTGGCAGCCCGTGCTGTTTCCCGGGCTTCTTTCGGAAGGATACCATTAAATTCTGCGGCGATGACCAGTTTCTTCCAAGGGCAGAGCCGGTCGAGCACCAACAGGCTTAGTATGTAGGTGAGGAATGCGCCAAATGCCCATCCGCCCACAAGGATGAAGGGTGCTGATGGGCCCGCCAACGCCGCGGTATGGGAGATGAGATAAGCTAGTACAGGGAGGATTCCCAGGATTGCAGAGATTCGCGTCGCCGAGCGTTCGGCTTTCATTCTGCGTTCGTTGATCTTCCTTACGAACGCTTGGGTCCTCTGAAATGGAATGTACGTGGGAAGGCTGTGCGGCCGAGCGGTTGCGGGAACGGAATCGGTAGTGATTTCGTAAGCTACTTGGTGGTCGCCTTCAAGGTCGAAGGCGGCGAAGACGGGTAGTTCAGCACCGGTGGCTTCGTCTCGATAGGTTTGTAGAAGACCATGTGGATTGAACCTTTGCAGGTGAAGCAGCGTTTTTGGTGCTTTCGCGAGGAGGGCTTTCCCTTGCTCGCACTCTTTCTCTAAGGGAAAGAGGTGAGGGGTTGTTTTGCCAGTCACGGTGGCAGGCCGGCAATAATTCTGCCGGAGCAGGTTGAGGTTCTGGCTCACGGGATTTCCGGGGGTTTGTAATTTCCTTTTTCCTTTAGATCCTTGGTCTGCGAAGGCTTCTAAAAGGGGAGATTTTTCGCCTTCTATATCGTCGCTGAAGTCTTGGTAGAATGCAAATGGCCCTCAACGATTCAGACCCTTTTTTGGAACGTGCACGGCGGCTTCCATAAGACTCGTTACCTGGACCAAAAATGAACTCCCGACGGTAACCGTCTACCATGGACAATTGCGTGGATTTTGCGATATGACGGGTCGCTTAAATGCCACGAGCTGTTCATTCCTGCTCTTGGTCGTATAGTATTCCCATGAGCTTTCCCCCGCCGCTCTCACTCCATCACTACTTCGTCGTGGCAGCTCGGATGCAGCATCACTTTGAGTCCAATTCCGGTTGCGGACACTTCCTGAAATTCAGAAATGGCCCAGAAGTAGCACTGTTACGCCTTAAAGCCCGGACTCTTTAGTCTTGGTCGCCGACCTTGATCAAGGAGATCCTGAAGCGGGGATGGCTTTTTGATGACCCAGACGCGGCATGCGTCGTGAGCTAGCAAATTAGGTTCACCGAGCGACTTAAAGTTTTTGACTTTTCCTTTGGTGCAAGACATCAAGGTCATGTGGTACTCGGGTTTGTTGGAGTGATCAGCGTGAGTGGTTTCGAACGCTACTTCGTAGGCTCTGGTTTCGAGGCTGACCTTTCTTGCGTTGAGTTCGGAAGCCACACTATCCGGGATCTCGATCATCAGTACGAAACGTGGTGAATTGGGACGAAGGCTTCTTGAGAATTCGACTCGCCTGAGGGTGGGCATTCTTAGTCAAAGGTCGTTGAGCATCGCCCCTGACTCAAGAACGGGTGGCAGCTTAGGCAGGAGCTACCAGGGCCTAAATTGAGAGCGCGTTTGATGAGGACAACTAACGCTTCGCCGACTATTTCATCCACCTATTATTCGGGGTTAAATTGTGGGATGCTCCGGTCCCGTGAACCATTTGGATTCGCCTGATTTAGGTTCTAGATTGAAGAATGCCCGTTGTCGAAGTGCAGGTGTACGGCGTGGCTGCGACCAGTTGCGGCTGCGCCGTCTTTCTTGGCGATAAGAAAAAGGTTTTCCCGATCTTGGTCGATCAGAGCGTTGGGGCTGCGATCGGGATGTTTATGAAAGGTACGCAAAAGCAACGACCGCTCACCCACGATCTTCTAGCGAACATCTTGCGAGCATTCGACGCAAAGATCGAAAAGGTAATCATTAACGATCTCAAGGGCGGCACCTATTTTGCGACACTCTTTCTCAGTGCGGAGAACGAACTGAAACAGAGGAAGATTATCGAGATCGATGCGCGGCCCAGCGATTGCATCGCGATGGCGACTCAGCAGAGCGCGCCGATCTACGTAAGCCTCGACATCTGGGAACAGGTCAAGGACATGATAAAGGCGCATCGCAGGACGCAACAGGAAGGCTCGGACACAGAAGGGAGCGACGAGGAAGAGGAATCGTAAGAAGTGGTTGGGTGGACTGAATATATTTTCGGTCACCTCGGTTAAGCCGTACCTCCGGCTTGCGCGATTTTCCGGCGAATCGCGTCAGAGAGTTGACGCCATCGAGCAGGCACTCCGGCTCACCGCTTTGCCTAAGTCGAAATCGCTTTGCGGCAACCCGTCGTTTTTATCCGACGCTTACAGTCCAATGGAGAGCAAGTAGGGTTCTGCCGCCGCTCGGATTAGTCGTAGCCTCCCGAACCTCCGGAATCTAACGCTCTACAGGCTAGGAGTTGTCACCCAGAGCGTTCTCGTGGGAAACAAAAAGTGGACAGTTGTCCTAGCCAGCGTACCAGAGGACGGCGCAGAAGTGACATGCGGTTCCAGCGCCCACAAATAGGTGCCAAATGAGATGGCTGTATCTCACCCGCTTCGCGAGGTAGAATACGACTCCCGCGGTGTAGGCGAGCCCTCCGGCTGCGATCCAGAGCAGTCCTTCCAGGGGTATATGGAGCCAAAACTGGCGGATCGCGAACACTGCCATCCAACCCATACCGACATATAAGCAGGTAGAGAGCCAACGACACTGCAATCCACCCAGAGCTTTGAATCCAATCCCGAGGATAGCCAGGGACCAAACTAAGCTAAAAAGTGTCCAGCCCCAGACGCCACGCAGTGCTCCGAGAGCGAACGGTGTGTAGGTACCGGCAATGAGAAGAAAGATCGCCGAGTGATCGAACAGGCTGAAGAGCCGTTTGATTTTGGTTCGCGGTAACGCGTGGTAGATTGTGGACGAAAGGTAAAGTGCCACCATCGTTGCCGCGAATATGATCACTCCGGCAAGACTGAATTCGCTCCCGTGTTGAATTGCCGAACTCAGGAGAAAGGGGATTCCGCCGATGATGGCGATTAGCCCAACTCCGGAGCTGACGCTGTTGGCGATTTCTTCTCTCCGTGATTGCAGGCGCTCTTCGGCCGCGAGCGTTTTTATCATGGCAATCAATGCCACAGCTGGTGGCCTATCGCGAATCAGGACCCACTTCTCGCTAATCGCTAATCAACCGCTGCCAGCGCTCAATAGATCCGGAAGCTGTCGCCGCAATCATCCGCGTTGCCGGAGGTCAAAACGAGGCAACCTCAGGCTTAAGAGCTTTTTCGAAGGCAAGCAGCGCGAATTGGCTGGCGGACATTTTTTTGATGTCGCAGGCGTGGTTACGAAGTCACCAGACCAGCCTCTTTCCTATTTAACGTTGCGGTCGCACAAAGTTCGTTTCAGCGCATTATTACAGAACATTTCGAGGTTGCAGGAACGGAGCTCTGTCGAGAGGCGGTGATAGGCGATCAGCGCTACCGCCGGATCACGCCGCAACGTGGTCCAGTTGAACTAACGGTAGTGCCCTAATTTGGAATTGCTGGTTTTTTCACCTCGCTGGCGATAGCGGCGCGAACCGCAGTCTGAGCTGACTCAACTGGTGGTATTTCCAACACAGTCACAAACCGTGTTTCTTTGGCTTCGGTAAAGCTCCAGGCGTAGCACCGTTTGGCTTTCGGATGTCCGCTGAGTCTAAAGACTTCGACTACACCATCCCAGGCAAGCTTGTGCCAAAACATCTCAATTACCGGGACAGATTTGACATGCTCGGCTTTGCAGCGGTGCCTAGTCTGAACCGCATTTCTTAACTGTATAATGCTCGCGTTCATGCGTTCGCAGCGTCCACAAGATCGGCAATCGCCCAGGCTGTATCGGTAATGCCAGCGGCCATCGCAGGAGTCATGCGGAGGGATTTATGAACGCGCACAAAGTTATTGTACGCGAAATGAAGCGCGACCGCAGCTTTGAAATTCTCCAGCTTTTTGCTGAATGCGTTCGTTAAACGCGTCAAGCGACGGCAGTGCATTCGCATTGTGAGATTTTGGCGCTCAACGCAAGGTGTAGAGATTGAGCGAAAGTCTGGAGTGCCAGATACCCACCGTGCGCTACGCGCTGAAGATCTCCGGTGGGCTGTACCTGCGCTTTTCGGCAAGATCAGTTGAAGTGAAGCCTTTTACGATCAGGCCATAGTCAACTTCGCTGCCAAATCCGCGCTCCACCACCACCGCGTCGGCGGGCGGAGAATCAGAGGAAAGATGGACTCTATGGCTTCAACCGGGACGCCAAGTCTTCGATAAAAGTATTCGCGTGATAGGGATCATGCTGAGGGACAAGAAACGTAGCAACCATCCGGATTTGCGCATCGACCGCAACGAACGGCCAAAGATCTCCGATCCCTTCGCGCTTATCAGCCTTGCTCGTGTTCTTCTGTTTCTTGCCGGCAAATTCCCAGATCTCGTCCACTTGGATTTGGTGCAACTATCGACTCTCTCTTCTGGAGCGAGGCGTTTGCTTCTTTCTCGGCATCGGAAATGATTTGTGAATCTCGTTTGCTCTAGTTCGAAGCGCGGTAGATCATCATGCGAGGGTTCCTCAACCGTGATTTAAAGCTCGGTCCTCGGGAGGAGCTGTGGTTGGCAATCGTTTGTATAGAAATCAGACCATGAAACTCTATGTTGGAAACCTCTCCTCCGAGACGTCCGAAGCGGATCTTCGGGCCCGCTTCGA
>JBKPBY010000111.1:0-9275 GCA_046727075.1 bacterium
CGGGATTTCCCAAAGTCGATCGCTCTTACCGGAGATTTCGTTGAAGACCTGCCGATCAATCGCGGCGAAGCGCGCAAGTTGTTTTGGCGATTCTGGCTGTCCGCGCAGCCAGAAAGTGACCCAGCTCAGGTGCCCTTTTTCGTCGTCCATCATACACCGGTATGCCCGCTTCGCTTCTGCCGGCGTGCCAGGATCGTTGAACTCCTTTTGAAAATGTTGGTGAACCCTGCGCTCGAAAATATTGGTAAAACTAAGGACTTCTAACAGGCTTGTCGGAAGGCCGGATCGTGAGATGTAGAAGGATTGATAGCTCCTGAGGATTCGAATCTGCGGCAGCTCCAGCTCTTTGATCACTTCGCTCCAGAGCCGGGAATGGAAAGCTTCTTCCGAACAATGCTTGGTAAGCCGTTCAATTAGCCATGGATCGCTCGTGGTCCGCACCATTTTCCCGAGCAGAAGAGCCCCTTCCAGTTCGCTTTGTCGAAACCAATTCAATTTCCAGGCCAACACTTTTTCTGCCAGGTCCGTCTTCATCCTAAAACCGCCGAAAGCTGTGAAGAGAGGGTCTGTTTTGTCAGCCTTTCGATCTTATGATTGATGGCAACAATCGCGGCGAAATCGTTTTTGTGCGAGATCGGTACTCGATCGACAACTAACTCACCGATGTGGCGGAAATGGAGCGCTTCATCGACGACCTCTCTTGTTTGATCGGGTCGTTCGGTTAGATGATCTTGCAGGAGATCAAAAGCGAACTGGCAATGACGGACTTCGTCCTTGGCAACCAAATGTAGAATGTGACGAAGCACCGGCTCAGGCGCGTTTTTCGCGTCCTTAAAGAAATAGTGAGCCGCGAAATGCTCGCTCATCATATAGCGAGTCAGCAAGCGAGCCACGTTGTCGTACCTAAGTTCTCGATGTCTTCGTCGAATGTCGATGATCTCGGTGTCCGCAATCGGGCGATATCCGACCGCCTCGAGGTATTGCCTGAGGACGTGGAAGTGTCTGTACGATTCGTAGAGCTGAACGCTATAGATCGCCGTGGCCGCGGCATTATCCCACAACAGATCGAGCGCTCGCGGAGTGAATATTGGAAAGAATGATTCGATGAGCGCGGAGTCGCGGATTCGATCGAGAATATCTTTCTGCGAAAGGGCCAGCTCAAAGTTGATATCGTTCCACGCGATATCGACATCGATCAGCCATCGCGTCATTTCAGAGGTTGAAAGATAGTCTGCGTAAGTCATAACGGGTGCGAGTGTGAGTGTGAATGCCAGAGTTCAAGAGACCGATCTACGGCCAACGCGGCGAGTTGACCGAGGGTGGGGTCGCCACTAAGGTCGGCCTCCGTGACGCGAACGCCGAACTCCGCGTCAATCGTGCAAAGCAGCTCAACCAAATCGATGCTGTCGATATTGTGGCTGCTCAATCGCTGATCCGGTTTGAGTTCGAGATTCGGCAAACAAGTGCGGAGCCGCTCCAACACAACCTCCGCCGTAAGCGAAGATGGTGCTAAAGGCCACTTGGTGCAGTTCCCCGCGCTGCTACAGCTTTTCGTTTTCATAGGCGTCCAGTATGACCATCGCAACAGTCCCCCGACGTTTACGATGTCGGCGATGTTGGCATTGTCGGCGCTGCACTATGCACAACCGCCCACACCCACCGATCGAGCCCAAACGCGATGCAGGCCGAGTGCACAGGCAGTCCTGCGGCAGTCCGAATCGAGAATCGGTTCGCGAAATAATCGCGATGGCGATTCATGCTTGCGATCGCCAAACCGTCAGACAGGCAATACTCCTGCTTGGTGCTGAGGAGCCGCTGCATCAATGCCTTGCCTTTGGACGTCGGAAGAAAGAATGGGTCTGCCGCGACTTGCCAACTGGCGACGATACCAAAGCGACGGGCGACCATGCCGATCTGTTGCTCCCACCAGACGAGCTGGTCTTCGATCCATGATTCGGATCCCATCACGACGAGTTCGCGCATCTCAAATTCAATCTGGCGACGCCCGGGGATGATCTCTTGTTCGTTCCGGTAACAATGATTGCGCGCGGTGATCTTTGTTTGAGGTGCCAGACATGCTCCGCGCAAGGCGATGAACGTATGGTAGCAAACGGCTGGGGACAGACACCAGGAACTGGCCTGGTCCCCGATAGAGACATCGCAGAGCAAATGCGGGAAAGCCTCGCGATAACCTGCGTCATCCAAGTTGCGCCTCTCGATGAGTGTTGGATACCATTGGTCGACGAATCCTTCCGAGAGACAGGCGGCGCGAATTGTCGAGTCGATTGTTTCTAGTAGTGCATGCTCAGATCGAGTCTGCACGGGTCGGCTGAGCATCGAAGATGTCATTGGTGAATCCTCCCAAATGCTTCTGCAATCCGTCTTGCGGATCGGAAATTTTCCGGAACGATCATTTCATCTGGCACCGGCCTGCCGGTCAGATGTTCGATAAAGGCGAGCAGGTGAAGAACGGAGAGGCTATCGAGTGCGCCATTTTCGAACAACAGACTATCGGCCGTAATAGGGTCGGTCGGTCCCGCATCTACTGGATGGCGCCAATCCATTGGCGCCGCGTTGGACGTTACAATCGACTGCGGCGATCCGGCCTTGGCCGGACCGCCCTCCAGACTCGATGGCATGGTGATGTGTGGCCTTCCGCGCAGTTCCGGAAGACGCTCGTTCAGAAAGATCAGAAACCTTTCGAGAAATTCGTCGTTATTCATGTTTGAGTTGGTTTTCGAAAACTTTCCAGCAAAGGTTTCTCCACCCGAGTCGTCGCACGCTCTCCGCGAGACTTGTGTTGAAGACTTTGGGATAGAGCAGTGACGACAGGAATGCGTCGGCTGTCTGATAGATCCTCGTAAACAGCGCATCTCCGGTCTGCGAGATCAGGTTCTTGAACAGACGGTAGGTAGCCAGATCCACAACCGCGGGTGGCTTCGGCTCTTCTTTTTTGCCGATCCAACCCATGAGGAATTGCAGCACCTCCTCCAGAGGTGGCGCATGGTTGCCGAGTGATAAGTGGATTACCGACCTTTTTGAATCGCTCCGCGAAAGGATTTCCGTCAAACCGCGTCCGACAAAATCGACCGACACGATATCCAAGCGAGCGTTCGGATGTGCGGGAATCACAGATAGCAGGCCCTGAGCGATCCACTTCAAAGTCAGATGGATCGCTCCCTTTCTCAGAATGCTTCCATCGGCTTCATTTCCGATCACGATAGGAATCCGCACAATCTGCACGGGCAACTGGCTTTCCATCAAAAGGCGCTCGGCTTCCCATTTGGTCCGCTCATAGTCGTTGTGAAATCTGGGCCGAGTCGTGCACGCAATTTCAGCGATCCGACCTCGGGCGTCACCCCAGACACAAGTTGTGCTCAAGTAAACGAACCGTTCGAGACACGGACAACTTCGCGCGAATGCGATCATCTCTCGTACACCCTCTACGTTTGTTCGCCAGAGCTCCGCGAAAGGGGCGACGAACCGTGTATCCGCAGCAGCATGTAAAATGAGATGTGAATCCCGCGGAGCGATTTTTGAGACCTGCGATAGATCGCCCGATACGGTCGTGATCTGATCGAAACGCCAAGAACGATCGCGAACCAGCACAGTCGCATCAAAATTGGATGCTGCCGCGCGAATCGCCGGACCGAGGTTCCCAGTTGCACCGGTCAAAAAGAGCCGTTTTTTCATCCGGTCGCCTCCAACACAATCGCAGACCAGGTCGATCCGAAGCCGAAGGTAAATAAAAGGATTCGCATACCCGGTCGAATAAGGCCGCCGGCTTCAGCTTCCTTAAGGATCAAGAGACTGTCTGCTTGGATGGTGTGACCGAAGGAACTCCTCGGAAAAACGCACCGATCGATTGGGATCCCCCAAAGGTTCATGAGTATTTCCCAGCTGCTCCGCCGAATACCGCTGGAGATCACCAGATCGATTCCATCGTCTCCGAGCTTTTTTCGAAGCGTCTGGACAACTGTTTTAGCACTTGGGAAATAGCTGGCGGCAATCTCGGCGGGTTTGCTGCAGACGTCCCAGAAACTGCCTTTTGCGATCTGATGTCCAGCCACGAATCGGTACCGGCATTTCTCTCGCGAAACGATTACCGCGCACGCGGCATCGCTGACGATATTGAACAAAACCTCGCGCGATGTTCCGGGTGTTAATGCGTCTCCGCCTACCAAGAGGACGTGGTTAACATCCAGTTCTGCAGCGATCAGGTTGTTAGCCATGCGGATCGCGCTAAAGAATCCGGCGCATCCTTGTTGCGCTACGCCGACGACGGCCGCACGCCGCAGGCCGAGCTCGCTTTGCAGCCAGCTTCCGGAATAACAGAAATTGGAAAGGAAAGAGCGCTGTCCAGTCTGGGATTGTCGAAGGTGATTTTCCGGAATCGCACTGACCCAGAACAGACAATCGATTTCATTTCCGGACAGCTGGTTAGCTTCCAGAACATTGGCCGCGGCCTTTAACAGCAACGACTGGATGTCCTCGGTAACCCATGCACCCGGGAACTCTTGAAACCGAGCCGGGTCACTCACCAGGTCCAAGAGAGCGACGAACCTCTCACCTAATCGAGCTTCATACCCTCGGATGCCGATTGAATGCATGCGACCAGCATGCAGCCAGAGCGCCTCATCGCATAATCGATAAGAATAAGCGCTCGATCGGTCGAATCGATATCAAGAGCCGAGCGCGCGGTATTCCGGGCTCATCGCTGCCGAGCGTTGGATCCAGGTCGCGCAGGAGCGCGAACCCTACCCGCAATCGAACCATTATCAAAACCGAAAACTGAAAACTGAAAACCGGAAACCGATAACCGCGCGAGCCGCCGGGCTCGCGCCTACCATCCTTCTCCGATGTAGAGCGCCGTATTACCGCCAAAATTCCCGACGCTGCCGCGGCGTGGAGTCTGCACCACAAGTACTCCATCGTCTCCGACCATCTGCCGTGTGCGGCTGTCAAATACCAACAAAAAATAAACGGGGGTATCCAAGCGTTCAGCCGGTGAAGGGGCATCGCCGAGTTCACCGCGTCCTGCTCTTCTCAAAATCGGATATGCGTCCGCAGCTGTCACAATCGCAGCCAGCACCGCGACGTAGGGCGTTTGCGCGAGTAGCGCGCGCTTTCTTGCGTCTGCATGGGCGAGAAACTTGTCGAGACGCTCCCGGGCTCTGGCCGTTTCGACGTTGTAAGGCATCGCCGCCATGAGCGCGTAATCGGTCGTAGGAGAGTCTTTCGAAACCGTGCTGCAAGCAGTGTGGAGCAGAGCATCGATGACCAAAAAGGCGAGGAGGAACTGTTTCATCTTCGAAGTCCAATGATAAGCAGACGTTCGCCCGCGGAGCGAATGAAAAAGAGATGCGTGGTGGGTTGCCGTGATTTGTGCAGGCCAAGCTCGCTGAGCCACGCCTCTGGATCAGCAAGCGTTCGCCTTGCCAGACTCAGATCCGATTCGCTGGTCCCGCTAGTTCAAGCGCGCAGGTCCAGAATCAAATCCTACCCAAGTTTTGACGCAACCAGCTTTTCGAGTTTCACGATGTCGGCAGAAAACTTCCGAATGCCTTCCGCCGTTTTTTCGGTCGCCATCGCGTCCTCGTTGAAGGCAAGTCGAAACGATTTCTCGTCGAAGGTAACCTTTTCTCCTTCGAAACGCTTGGCCGCTTCCGGAGAGAGCTTACGCTCAACCGGGTCAGTAGATTTGCTCAGCTCTTCCAGAAGGTTTGGGCTGATCGTCAACAGGTCGCATCCGGACAGCTCAACGATCTGGCTGCTGTTCCTGAAGCTCGCGCCCATGACTTCCGTGGTATAGCCGAATTTCTTATAGTGATTGTAGATCCGTGTCACCGACTGGACACCCGGATCTTCAGCGCCTCGATACTCTTTCCCAGTCTCTTTTTTGTACCAATCGTAGATGCGACCGACGAAAGGTGAGATCAACCGGACCCTGGCTTCAGCACAAGCGATGGCCTGCGGAAACGAGAAGAGCAGCGTCAGGTTGCAGTTGATCGACTCCTTTTGCAGCTGTTCGGCGGCATGAATCCCTTCCCAGGTTGATGCGATTTTAATGAGCACCCGTTCCCGAGCAATCCCGCGCTGTTCATAAAGCGCGATTAACTGGCGCGCTTTGTTGATCGAGCCTTCTCGATCGAAAGACAAACGTGCATCCGTTTCGGTCGATACGCGTCCGGGAACGATCTTGAGAATTTCCGTTCCAAAAAGTACCAGGAGGTGGTCGATTGTGGCCTCAATTTTCGCTGCTCCGGTCAGCGGCGATTTTTTCAGCTCAGCGACCGCCTCGTCCAGTAAATGGCTATATTCAGGCTTTTGTGTCGCAGCCAATATCAGGCTGGGATTTGTCGTAGCGTCCTGAGGTTTAAAAGCCCTGATTCCCTCAAAATCGCCAGTGTCAGCTACCACCTTGGTAAAGCGTTTCAGTTGGTCCAGCTGGGAAGTTTTCTCGATGGTCGCGGTGCTCATAGCAACTAGAAGCGAACGCCCATTAGCCCCGAAGATCAACTCTTTTTTCGTTCCCACTAGTTGGCTGCGGTTGCTAGACGCCAGGTTGACAATTCGCGGCGCCTTCACGTCTCGGCCGGACGGCCCGGTCTTCCGCCTGAGCGCTGCCGCTTGAACTTCAAGGAAAGATTCCATGACGACCAAGGTAATTCGCGATGCTGACATCCAGGCCGAAACGTGTACAGTCTGTGGCTATTGCTTTGATGAGAAAAGAGAAAGACGAGAGTGAACGCCGTCCTTTAGTATTAAAAAGCATACGCTTGTACGTCGATGATCTAGAGTTCTTTCTCAAATTTTGCCGGCAATCCTCTCATATGAACCCCGGCTTTTTGATCCGCACTGCAACTCACGAAATGCGAAAGTTTATCGAAAGAAATGGGGGTCAGTACATCTCGCCACATTGCATGGTTCCCACGGCTGAAGCGATTAAGCACGGGCTGGTGCCACCCAATGAAGAAGAAGCGCCGAAATCAAAGTAATTTTTCTTGTATTTGGCCGTTGCCGACGACTAAAAAAACAACTCGAAAGGGGCTAGCTTGTGAAGATGTACAATCCCGACAGTATAGAGTCGTTTGAGCGTATATTGCTGTGGCGGCGGATTGGGATACTTGCCAAAAAGGCTTCTCCCGTGATCGCGCTGTTGCCACTTGCCGCTGGCATTCTGGTCGTCACCAACTACGGACCGCTGTTTTCGTCCAGGAGCGCTGACCAGCGAACGGCCCTCAGCAATCCAGAAAACATCAGTCCCGTTTCTTACAGGCAAGTCGGACCCTGGCGTGTACGTGATGATCAATTCCGGCAGGTCGGACCTTGGCGCGTGCGTGTTGTCTCAGGATCTTAAGGACGGCGTGGCATCCCAAGCTCTGAGTGGTGCTTGGGTGCGCTTCCGAGATGAACCCAAGCTCGAAAAGGGTCCCATGGCAGTGCTGCTTGCGATGCCAATGAAGAAAACCCAGCCAACGCAACTGCCGTCGCTATTAGTGCGCGTTTCATATAGACCCGTTGCGTCACGGGTCGGAATACTTTACTGAGAGTGTATGTTCGTCGACTCGAAGACAATTCGCCAGCCCTCTGAAAAACGGCGCACAAGTGACGTATCCTCGCAGGAATCGACATGTTTACTCGTAGTTACCACGTAGCTTGCCACAACAACCGCTGTATCCGGGCCTAACAGCTTTACCCGCAAGCGATTCAATCGCGCGTTACCCATAGACGACGGATCTTTTGAAAAGGCACCGAGAAACTGCGCGGCCACAGCCGAATAGCCAACTAACTCATCTCCATTGGATAACGAAATCAACTCAGGGCTGTTCCAATAGAAGGACAGATAGCCAAGCAGATCATGCCTATTCCAGGCGGCCAGCTGCGCGTACTCGATTCCGGCTACCTCTCGCCCCAGTGGAGCCTGGGATGTCATAGGTGCGCCAGCCTGGACGGCAGCCCCGGAAGCCTTTTCGCCCATACTCGAGTCACTCTTTGAATCATACGACCAGTCGGCGCCTAAAAGCCCGGAGCAGGTCACCAATAATGCTGCGGTGGCAGCTGTACTCGGTAGAACTCGCATATCCAAACTCTCCGTGAAGCTGTCAAGCGTTTTACAGGGAAAATGTGGTGGGTGACAACTCAAAAACACAACATAATTCTGTTGCGCGATGTGTACACCCCTCTGTTTAAGATTATCGCGAAAAAAATAGCCTTCCCGGGGCGATAAAAAGAACAATCGCAGGATTTTTTCCGAAGCAAATTTCTAGACTTGGCGGTCACACTTTGTATTACTATAGGAGCCAACCAGGATGCGCCTACTACCGAATTTTCAGGACCAGCCGTCGCCATACTTCGATCGCGATTTTTTACTTGACTCCTTATCGGCCGTGGCGTGTCACCGGTTCCCACAAGGCTTCAACCGGAACATCCCGAAATCCGGAGAACCAAGCGCTGTAAGAGCAAAGCGAAAGGAAGGCAGTTAGGATGCTTATCTTATCCAGAAAGGTAAATGAAAGGATTGTCATCGGTGATGACATTCATATCATGGTGACGAAAATCGACGGCGATGCTGTAAAGATCGGCATCGAGGCTCCGAAAGAAATACCGATTCTCCGTACCGAGCTCTATCAGAACGGACGCGGAGCCCGTCCGAGCATCGAAATTTCAGTCCCTTCACGAAGCAAACACAGGGCGTCCGATGTTAAATTCGCTTCGCACACAAATTGAATCGTGGACGAAATTCTGGAAAGAGCTTATCGAACCTGCTTCGTTCGATTCAGCACCGATTTCGCCGAGAATTACTGTTTTCAGCCAAGCCTGTTCCGTGGGCTGGCAGGGATCGCTTACAGCGCTCTCCGGTCAGTCGCACCTGAGAAATATCCGTCTTTGATCGTTTTCGATCTGGTTCGCTAAATTTTGCGGTGACCGGGGCAAAAGTCAGCCGTCATTTGTGCAGACTGCGCGCTGAAACGGCGCCATCTATTGCAATTTGCAACGGTCTCGGAACGGCGCGAAGGTCGGTTTAACGCCCCTGCAGCCGCCCGGATGGCTCAAAGAGCCGATTCGGGACACTCCAGGCGCGAATATTGCTGAAGCTATTGTTATTCCATGCGTGTTCTTATCATCGATGACGATAAATCGATCAGAAATTCGACCGGCGTAGCGCTGCAGGCGGCCGGTCACCAGGCTGAAACAGCGGACAGCGGACAGGTGGCCATTCTGAAGCTGCGTGAAGATGTCTACGATCTTGCGCTTCTGGATCTTCGCTTGGG
>JBKPBY010000112.1:0-13276 GCA_046727075.1 bacterium
CTGTGGTCAGTATTACGTGAACCAACGTTGGCTGGGCGGAACGCTCACCAATCTCAGTACGATCAGGAAGAGCGTTGCGCGGTTGCAATACCTGGAGACGATTGAGCAGTCGCCCGAGTATTCGAAAATGGGTAAGCAGGAGCTCTCTGCCCTCCGTCGCGAAGCGGAGAAACTGCGAAGAAATCTCGAAGGTATTCGCGACATGGCTCGGCTTCCGGACGCGATGGTGATTATTGATACGGCTCGTGAATCGATCGCAGTCGCTGAAGCACGACGTTTGAAGGTTCGGACTGTGGCTATCGTTGATACGAACGCGGACCCGGATCAAGTCGATTACCCGATTGCTGGAAACGACGACGCAATTCGAGCGATTCGTGTCATTCTTCAGAAGCTCGTGGATGCGATCTACACAGCGTCACACGAAACGACTAAGGAAGAATCTGCCAGCCTGGCTGGAGTCGGCGACTAGTTTTATCTGAAGTGAGCCGTAAGCGGTCTTTGGCGTCGCTTGCCTGTTTGCTTTCTTGAGGGCACTCACACTAACACTCGCACCCACACTCAATATTATGGCTCAAGTAAGCCCAGCGCTCGTTAAGGAACTGCGTGAGAAAACCAACGCAGGAATGATGGATTGTAAGCAGGCGCTCGTTGAGGCGGGCGCCGATATCGAGAAAGCTGAGGAAATCCTTCGCAAAAAAGGGATCGCCAGCGCGTCCAAAAAAGCCAGCCGTTCGGCCAAGGATGGGCTCATCGCGTCCTATATCCATCTGCAGGGACGAGTTGGAGTGTTGATTGAAGTCAATTGCGAAACTGATTTCGTCGCCAAGAACGAAAATTTCCGCGAGTTCGTTAAAGACCTTACATTGCATATTGCGGCCGCACATCCTGCCTACGTTAGCCGTGAGCAGGTCCCGGCGGAATTGATCGAGCGAGAGCGCGAGATCTACCGCGCACAGGTCAAAGGTAAGCCCGAGAACGTAGTCGAGAAGATCGTTGACGGTAAACTCGACAAGTTTTACAGCGGCATCTGTCTGTTAGATCAGGCGTTTATCAAGAACCCAGATCAGACGATCAAAGACTTGGTAGCCTCAAAAATCGTTGAGCTTGGCGAGAACATAGTCATTCGCCGGTTCGCACGATATGCGGTCGGGGAAGATCTGAACTGATCTTCTGAAAAAGGCTGGAGCTTAAGCCTTTAACAAAATCACCCGGTTGGGCTGGCTCCCTTGAAATCTTCTGATATATAGAAACTGCATGTGGCGGTTTCGGCTGCGGTTTGCTATACCTCTGCTGCTTCTCGCTTCATGCGTTCACAAAGATAAGGTCCACCGAATCGTGGTGAGCGTTGCAGACCAGGCTCTAGAGCTGCGTCGCTACGAACATGTTATCGGCCGTTATCCTGTTTCCACTTCAAAGTTCGGCATTGGGGATCGGCCGGGATATGGCGGCACACCGCTCGGCCGGCTTGAGATTGCTCGAAAGATCGGGGACGGCGCGCCACTGGGCGCAGTCTTTAGAGATCGAAGGCCCACCGGGGAGGTTCTTAAGCCGGACGCCCCTGGACGCGATCCGATTGTCACGCGGATTCTTTGGCTAAAAGGACTGGAACCTGAAAACCGTAACGCCTTTGATCGCTATATTTATATCCATGGCACCGCCGAGGAGCGACACGTTGGCCAGCCGGTCAGCTACGGTTGTATCCGGATGAAATCGCGGGACGTACTACGAGTGTACAACACTGTCGGTATCGGAGCGCAGGTCGATATCGTTCCCGGTCCCTTGCCTGAACCCGTTAAACCGGCACCGGCCAAACGAGCGATTGCCGCTACTGCGCAGCCACAGCAGCCGCAACAGCAAAACGCGCAAGCGCAGCCTCAGGTATCTCCTCAACCGGTTCCCCCGGCTGCACCTGTTGCGGCGTCCGCCGCTGGAAGAGCTAGCGCAGCGACGGTTCGCTAAAGGGGCCCGCTTGCAGGGCGGCAGGCCTCTGCCGCCAAAACCCAGCGGCAGCCATTTGCCGAAGCCTCCTCCTTCGCCAAGGCTACGGAGGACACGTTGGCGAAGTCAGAACGCCAAACGCCAAACGCCTCTGATGGAAGATTGGGTACAACGCCAGCTGATCGAGCGCCAAATGCCAATGGGTGGCCGGCCTCTAATGTTTCAGCAATGGCATCATCTGCTTTTCTTGCACTGGGCTATTGAGCCTGGGGTCGTTCAACAGACCCTTTCGAAAGGATTGCAGGTCGATCTATTCGAAGGAAAAGCATGGATCGGTGTCGTGCCATTTTTCATGAAGCGAATTCGCCCTTACAGATTGCCGGGGTTTCCCCCGGTCTCGAACTTTCTCGAACTGAATTTCCGGACGTACGTCCGGGACGAACATGAACGGCCGGGCATCTGGTTCTATTCGCTGGATGCGAATCAACCGCTGGCTGTCTGGGGTGCGCGAATTGCGTTCGGCTTGCCTTACCAGCATGCGCTGATGCGCGCAAAACTCGAGGATGGCTGGATAGACTATCGATCCCGCCGAAAAGGGAAGCGGTTTCATTGTCGATACCGGCCCATGGATCGCTTGGGAGAAGCTGTCTTTGGATCCTTCGAGTTCTTTCTGGTTGAGCGGTATCGTCTGTTCGCGTTGTTAGCCGGGGGAATACGTACCGCCCGCGTGTACCACATTCCGTATCAGCTTAGCCAGGTGGAGACCACCGAAAGGGAAACAGGCGCGCTGTTTGAATTGAATGGATTCGAACTACCAGCGCGTCCACCGGATCATGTGATCTATTCCGAGCGGGTAGATGTAACGGTTTATGGACCGGAGAGCGGCGGGCTACAGCCCGAGCGCAGCATCGCGGCACTTCCCTAAATCCAATTTTCCTGAGCCCAGGATTGGAATCTTTTTTACCCGTTTGATCGTTTTCGGTATCCAGAGACTTGGAATACCGGCAGCGAGCAGCTTTTCGCGTACTTCAGGTATCGTCATTTCTCTGGCTGCAAGCAGCACAAGTGCTTCCCCTTTGCTTTCATCGGGTACACCAACGATAGCGACGACGCGTTCGTCTTCCATTTTGTAGCCGAAAAGCTCTGTGATTTTTGTTTCGATCGTCTCATGTGGCACCATTTCACCCGCAATCTTGGAGAACCGCGATTGACGCCCTTCGATATACAGGAATCCATCCTCGTCAAAACGAGCGAGATCTCCTGTCTTGAACCAGCCATCCTGGAGAACGCCTGCGGTTCTTTCGGGTTCATTCAGATAACCGCCGAAGATATTCGGTCCTTTCAACCAAAGCATACCGAGCTCGTGAGGCGAAAGCGGTTCTCCGGTCTCGGGATGGCGAATCTGAGCTGCTTGGCCAGGTAGCAGTTTCCCGACTGAGCCAGCTCGGTTCGATGGTTGGATTGTGTCATCCGGCCGGCTCGGAGATGGATCGGGAAGGTTAGTGCTTACGACAGGTGAAGTCTCGGTCAAACCGTACCCCTCGAGCACTTCGTTTCCGAACTTCTGCTGAAAAACTTCGCGTAAATCCGCCGGCAACTTCTCTGCGCCCGCGATCAGGAGCTTAATGGTTTTGAATTGCTCGGGCCGCGCGCGTTTCAAGTATCCTCGCAGGAAAGTTGGCGTTGTGACCAACAGAGACACCCGATGGCGCTCGATCAGCTCAGCATTTTTCACCACATCCACCGGCGTAGGATAAGTAACAGACCGAACGCCTTCGACGATGGGATACCAGAGCGTCACGGTGCATCCGAAGCAGTGGAAGAACGGGAGCGATGCCATGACCGAATCTTCGCGAGACAGACTGATCAGCGAACTGAACTGGGCGACATTCCCGATAATATTTCGATGGGTGAGGGCGACTCCCTTCGGCTCCCCAGAAGTTCCGCTTGTGAACAATAGCGCTGCTTCTTTGTCGTCGCCTTTCAGCGGAAGACCAAGGATCGTGCTGAGAAGCCAATGTGGCGTCACAAGGGATACAATGCGCCAAGTTACAATCTTCGGTTTCAGTTCAGGGATCAGCTCTTCCAAACGAAAGACGTCTCGCGGCCAAGGGAAATCTTCCAGCCGTTTCATGACCGGCTTGGCCGAGATCGCGTGAAGGATCTGACCGCTGTTAATTGCGGACTGAAGGGCGGCGCGCCCTGACGTGAAGTTCAAGTTTACCGGAATTTTGTTTGCCAATGTGACGGCAACATTCGCAACGATGGCGCCGATCCCTGGAGGAAGGACGACTGCGACTCGCTCTCCTGGGCAATGTTGTTTAATCCATCTGCTCAAAGCGATGCTGGCCGCCAAAACATCGCCTCGCTTGAGAACTCGGCCATCCATTCCATCGATGACGGCTTCATCAAATTGATTGCGCTTCAGCCCTTTCACGGTCGCTCGTCCAAGATTGGCGCTAAGCTCAGGGCGCTTTTGAAAACAGAATTCGCCAAGCTCGAGCAGTCTTTCTCGAGCAATGCCGATGTTGAGCCGGTCCGCAGGGATCGGTTTGCCGAAAGCGACCGTGGCAGATTGCGGGATCCGCTTTGGTATCTTAAAAAAGTATTTACCGCCTTCGAACGAGAAAATAGAGCCCCATAGCCCATCGAGCCAGACCGGCACTGCTTCGCATTCCGCCAGCCGGACTATCAGTTCAAAGCCTTTCCGCAACTTAATGAGTACTCCGGTTCGGCTGAGTTCGCCTTCGGGGTAAATACAGACAATCTCGCCGTTCTTGATCCGAGCTACCGCCTCCCGCATGGCATCCTTGGCGCGCACGTTCGAGATTGGGATCGCTTGGATTAACTGGAAAATCGGTTTTAGCCAAGGGACCCGATACATCGATTCATGAACAATAAATCGGATTGGGCGTGGGCAGGCCACCTGCAGAACGACCGCATCCACATATGTCATGTGGTTCGGGAGCAGCAGAAACCCACCTTTCGGCAGGTTCTCAGATCCAAAGGTCTTAATCCGATAGAACGAGGAAACAACTATTCCACCAAGGACCCGGAAAATTCTTTCCCGAAATCTCTGGCCAACTTGTGAGGGCATAATCAGAAGCGAGGCAAACAACAGCCAGGCAATAGAATCTACCATCCCAACGATGGAAATACACCCAGGGGCTTGCGATTGGCTGGACGGCCATTTTTGCACAAAAGCGACCAATAAAAAGTCGAAAAGCGCTATTGAGAGGGCGCACAGAAACTGGGCCGGCTTCAGGCGAGTTGCTGGCTGCGTTTGCATCGGGAGAGCAATACGCCAGTGCCGAGCACCTCAGAAATCGATAAAATGATGCCGATTATCGATGGTAGGAATGAGACTTATGTGACTTGTGAGACATGGGCGATACGGGTCCCATTGTCGCATACGTCCCATAAGTCGCATAAGTCGCATAAGTCGTATACATCCCATTCTCCTATCGTTGACGCTCGGCGACGACGTTGGTACGGTTTTCCTCAATGTCCCCGACTCCGATGATGCAGCAGTATCAGCGCATCCGGCGGAGTTTACCGGAAGGTACTTTACTCCTTTTCCGGCTCGGCGATTTCTACGAACTCTTTTTCGAGGACGCGCAGGAAGCAGCCCAGATCCTCAATGTGGCTTTGACCAAGCGAAACGGGATGCCGATGTGCGGTGTACCCTACCATGCGGCGGAGGGTTATCTCGGCCGGTTGATCAAGGCCGGGTATCGAGTCGCCATTTGCGATCAAGTCAGTGACCCGCAACCAGGCAAGATAGTTGACCGCCAGGTGACACAGATCATTAGCCCCGGGACGGTGAGCGATTTTCAATTGCTCGAATCGCGACAGAACAATTTCCTGGCGGGGGTCGGACGGTTCATTCCAAGTGCTCGATCGCAGTCTGTTCGTTTCGGTGTGGCGTTATTGGATGTCAGCACCGGGGAGTTCCGGGTCTCAGAAGTCACGTCGGTTAGCGCTCTTCAGGACGAGCTTGCTCGGTTTACACCGTCTGAGGTTCTGGTACCAGATTCGGACCAGGAACTTCTACGCATTCCGCGGGCTTCCGCCTATGACAGCTATGCGTTTGAACAGGAGCACGCGACCTATCTTCTCATGGAACAATTCCGGGTTCAGTCTTTAGACGGGTTCGGATGTTCCGAGATGCCTGCCGCGGTCGGTGCAGCCGGGGCGGTGATTCATTATCTAAGACACCAGCTCCGACGACAGACGGCTCACATTCAATCTCTTGGAATTTTCCTGTCCGACGAATTCGTCGCTTTGGACGCGGCAACCCAACAGAACCTGGAGCTCATTCAATCGAAAGGAACGGCAGGTGACACGAGTCTGCTGAATGCGCTTGATCGGACAGTGACGCCGATGGGCGGCAGGCTATTGCGGCAATGGCTTGTAAAACCTTTGCGGTCGGCCAAAAAGATCGAACAACGACAACGCCTCATTCAACAGTTTCTTGATCAGCCTTTTTTGCTGAACAGCGTCCGCGAAACGCTTCGTAGCATTCGAGATTTGGAGCGGACAATCGGCCGCCTCAGCCAGGGGACCGGGAATGCTCGAGATTTTGCCGCCCTGCGTATTTCTTTGGAAGCGTTGCCTGATTTAAAGGAGCACCTTGCGGCTTTAACAAAGGCCACACTGACCGAGGCCCACGCAGACGACCCGCTCTCAATCGGGTTGGCCCAACAAATTCATTTGCTCCCAGATCTGGTGGAACGGCTATCGATGGCGCTGGTCGATGAGCCTCCCGCGCTCTTAAAGGAAGGCGGCATGTTTCGCGAAGGTTGGGATGCACAACTCGATGAGCTTCGCGGCGCATCTCGCAGCGGGAAAGATTGGATCGCCGCACTTCAACAGCGCGAAATCGAACGTACTGGAATCAAATCGCTGAAGGTCCGGTTCAATTCAGTCTTTGGCTACTATATCGATGTGACGCGTGCGAACCTGAATGCGGTACCAGCTGATTATACGCGAAAACAGACCACCGTTAACGGGGAACGATTCGTTACCCCTGAGCTAAAAGAGGTTGAATCAAGAATCCTCGGTGCTGACGAGCGTTCAAAAGCGTTGGAGTATGAGCTTTTTCTTAAGTTGCGGGACAACGTCCTGGAATACTTGTCGCAGATGCAAGAATCGGCGCGAGCGATCGCCACGATCGATGCGCTGGCTGGGCTCGCTGAAGTTGCGCGGCTTTTCGGTTATTGCCGTCCTGCGATCTCCAACGAGCGACGGATTCAGATTCGGGATGGCCGGCATCCCGTGCTCGACCAGAAGCTCACCGAAGAGAAATTCGTTCCAAACGACTGTCTGGTGGACGGTGAAGAAAATCGTTTGCTGCTGATTACCGGCCCGAACATGGCAGGCAAATCAACTTTTATTCGTCAGGTTGCGCTCATTGTGCTGATGGCGCAGATCGGCAGCTTTGTTCCTGCGGCGGAAGCAGAGATTGGAATTGTAGATCGCATTTTCACCCGGGTTGGTGCATCGGACGATCTGGCGCGTGGACAATCGACGTTCATGGTCGAGATGAATGAAACCGCCAATATCGTGAACAATGCGACCGATCGTAGTTTGATTATTCTGGACGAGATCGGACGAGGTACATCGACATTCGACGGACTCTCCATCGCCTGGAGCGTCGCTGAATATCTTCACGATAAAGTTCATGCTCGGACCCTGTTTGCGACGCACTATCACGAGATGACTGAGCTCGCGGTCGTCTGTTCAGGCGTGAAGAATTACAACGTTGCTGTCAGGGAATGGAACGATCAGATCATTTTCTTGCGGAAGATCCGGCCTGGGGCAGCCGATAAGAGCTACGGGATCCAGGTCGCTCGGCTGGCTGGGTTGCCACCAGATATCGTGGACCGTGCGAAGGAGATCCTAAGCAACTTGGAAGCGTCAGAGCTTAATGCCCAGGGCAAACCGCGTTTGGCTGAAGCTAAGGTTTTCAGGACGCGTCCCAAGAAGACGGATGAGCCGAAGCCGCAGCTGAATTTGTTCGATTTGGAACCTAGCGTGTAGGGAACGTGGATAGGGTTCGCGCTTCCTCCTTCGGCAACGCGTCCTCCGTGGCCTTGGCGAAGGAGGAGGCTTCCGACTACGCCAAGGCTTCCGACTACTCCAAGCCTTCCGACTTCGCCTTGGCTTCGTCGGACACGTCGGCGAACAGGCCCGCGCAACCTGAATCCAACGCATTCCACTCGTGCCAATCGCCCCTCCTGGCTACCCGTTTTTTGGCGACTCGCTGGGTGAAGAAGCCGGGTTCTCCGGGGACTGAGCAGGCTTTGTTGCTTCTTCTTTCGCACCACCTTCTTCTTTTTTGGGAAGTTGGTCCGCCGGATGACGTTCGCAGGCTCCGCAGGCAAAAGAACTCGTAACGATTAGGAGGAGGATCTTCTTCATCAGGCCTGGAGATTAGTCGAAGAAGGAAGGACGTCAATGGGGGAGGAGCTAGGAGCGAGGAGTTTGAGGTTCGCAAGACTGGTGGCATTTTCACGCGTGTCATCGAAGGAAAGTAATTGGATCGTTCGAAGGCTCGTCAGTTTTCGACACGCTGGGCGCGGACTCTGGTTACTTATCTCCACTCAATGGAATTTCCGGATTCATTTGCTGGCAGCGGCGATAGCGATCGGGCTGGCCGTATTCTTTGAGCTGACTGAGTTCGAATGGCTGATTCTTACTGTCACGATTGCGTTGGTCCTCGTCGCAGAGGCTGTTAATACCTCCTTGGAGCGACTCGTTGACCTTCACCAGCCCGAGATCCATCCGCTGGCACGGGACGCCAAGGATCTTGCCGCTGCCGTTGTTCTTATTACTGCGGTTGGCGCTTTAATCGTTGGAATCCTCTTGTTCGGCCCTCGTCTGTGGCATCTCCTAGCTCCTGGCTCTTGACTCCTCTACTTTAGAATTATTCTTGCTCTTGTTCTAACTCGTGGCAGGTTGATTTTGCACTGTGAGGTTGTCACCTGATATTGCCCATCAACTGGCTGCGAATGGGATTCGGCTCACTCGGCAACGAGAAGAAGTTTTCGGAATCTTGTTGCAAAAGAGAGATCATCCTACCGCGACGGAATTGTTTTTGAGGGCCAAAAAACATATGCCGTCGATCTCGTTGGCGACGATTTATAACTGCCTCGATGCGTTAGTGGCCAGCGGATTGGTCAAGCAGGTGAACCTGAATCGCGCACCGACCCGCTACTGCGCGAATCTGAAAGAGCATAGCCATTTTTATTGTGAATCATGCGGGACAGTTTCCGATGTTGAAACGCCGGTGAAGAAAGGCTGGAGTTTGCCCGGCGGTTACACGGTGAGCGTCGCAGAGGTTTCACTCCGCGGGCTTTGCCCGAAATGTTCGAAATCGAATTTATGAGTTCTATCGTTATCAAAGATTTACGAGTCGCAATCGGAGAGAAGGAAATTATCCGTGGGTTGGACCTTGAATTCAGTAAAGGAGAGGTCCACGCGGTGATGGGTCCAAATGGCTCCGGCAAAAGTACCTTGGCCAAGGTGATGGCGGGTCATCCCGATTACCAGGTGACTGGCGGCGACATTCTGCTTGATGGCGAAAGCATCCTGGAAATGGAGCCGGATGAGCGCTCACGGAGAGGCCTGTTCATGGCGTTTCAATATCCGATGGAAATCCCTGGCGTAAGTAGCGCAAACTTCCTGCGGGCCGCGATTCAAGCGAGGTTGCCCGAGGGCGAGGAACTTGATGCTACCGATTTTTATCAGCGGCTTTACGAGAAGATGGATCTCCTGGATATCCGGCGAGAATTCACTGCCCGCTCTGTGAACGAAGGATTTTCCGGTGGTGAGAAAAAGCGAAATGAAATTCTGCAGCTTGCGATGCTGGAACCAGCTTTTGCGGTTCTAGATGAAACTGACAGCGGGTTGGATATCGACGCTTTAAAAGTTGTGGCGAAAGGTGTGAACAAACTTCGCGGGCCGAACATTGGTATCCTGTTGATTACCCACTATCAGCGTCTTTTGAACTACATTATACCGGATTACGTGCACGTGATGTACGAAGGCCAGATAGTCCGCAGCGGTACGAAGGATCTTGCTTTGGAACTGGAATCGAAGGGTTACGATTGGTTGAAGACAGAGCAAGAAGAATCCGGAGGGCCGTTGGCCGCGACGCCCGCTCAGGCAATGGCGTGATAAAAGGAGAAGAAACGATGAGTACTGAGACCAACACAATCGATATTGATCGCGATATCGGCAATTTCTACTACGACGTTGCCGCGAAGAAGGACGCCGGTGTTGGCTTAACAGAGAAGACGATCGATTACATCGTTGAGGCTAAGCAAGAGCCGGATTGGATTCGCGAGTTTCGTCACAATGCTTATCGCGTTTTTAACAGCAAACCGTTGCCAACTCACTGGGCAAGCCGCGAGCTCGAGGTCATCGATTTCGACAAGATTCGCTACTACCTGGCCGCCGGCGATGCTCCCAAGCGCACCTGGGAAGAAGTGCCCGAGGATATCAAGCGCACATTTGAGCGGTTAGGTATCCCGGAGAGTGAACGGAAGTTTTTGGCCGGCGTTGAAGCGCAATTCGATAGCGAAGCCGTTTACTCCAACATCAAGAAGGCTGTAGCTGACCAGGGCGTGATCTTCATGACCAGCACGGAGGCGCTCAAACAGCGGCCGGATCTGTTTCGTAAATGGTTCGGCAAAGTGATTCCGACCGGAGACAACAAATTCAGCGCCCTGAACAGCGCTGTCTTTAGCGGAGGAAGCTTCATTTATGTTCCGCCGGGCGTGAAAGTAAAACATCCGCTCCAGGCGTACTTCCGAATCAATGCAGAAAACTTTGGTCAGTTCGAACGGACATTGATCATTGCCGACGAAGGATCGGAGGTCATGTACATGGAAGGATGTACGGCTCCGAAATTTTCGACGGCGACGTTGCACTCGGCGGTTGTTGAGCTGGTTGCGCTACCGGGCGCAAAGATTCAATACATTACGGTGCAGAACTGGGCGCCGAATGTGTTCAATCTTGTGACTAAGCGGGGGCTGGCGCACGAAGCAGCAGAGATCAAATGGATCGACTGCAATATCGGCTCGCGATTGACCATGAAATATCCGGGAGTCGTCTTAAAAGGCCGCAAGGCGCGGGGCGAAGTCATCAGCATCGCGCTAGCCGGCGACGGCCAACATCAGGACACCGGTGCGAAAATGATCCATGCCGCTAATGAGACAACGAGTAACATCGTGTCCAAGAGCATCAGTATTGGCAAAGGCCGAGCGACCTATCGCGGTCTTGTGCATGTGCCTAAGCACCTCAAACAGTGTAAGAATAATACGGAGTGCGACGCTCTCTTGATCAACGCGCATAGCCGCACCGACACCTACCCGGCGATTACGGTCCGGGGGACGGGAAACGCGGCTCAGCACGAGGCGTCAGTCAGCCAGATCAGCGCAGAGCAGATCTTTTATATGCAGCAGCGCGGTCTGACCGAAGGTCAAGCGATGAGCCTCGCAGTGAACGGGTTCGTGAACGATCTGGTGCGACAATTTCCAATGGAATACAGCGTCGAGCTCAAGCGCCTGATCGATCTCGAAATGGAGGGATCCGTTGGGTAAAGGAAATCGTCTGGCAGCTCTGAAGGTTTCAGGAGCTGAGGCACGGTGCTCCTGAACAACATCGTACTCGTCCTCGTCGTCGTCCTCGAGAACGAGTACGAGGGCGACGACGAGGGCGAAAACAATAGGACATGGCTACTACTACGCAAGAACTTTGCTTCCAGACCCGGGCATCCGAAACATTGGACTGGTTTTCTGAACAGCAGGCGGAAGCGCAAAAGGTGTTCGACAATGAACCATTTCCGGCGCGAACCGACGAAATGTGGCGGTTTTCGTCCATCAAGAATGTCGCGATTAACGAGTTTCCTGTTGCAGGCGAATTTTCGGCAGACGTTCAATCCATTGTAGAAGCGAGGAAATACCGACAGCCGGCAGGGCGAATCGTTTTCGCGAACGAGAACTTGATCAGCGCGAAACTATATGACGAGAAGCTGGTGGAGGCCGGAGTCATTTTCACCACTCTCGCAGATGCGCTGGTAAGCCACTCGGAACTTCTGAGAGAACATTTCATGGCTCAACCTGTTCGGCTTGGGTCAAAAAAATTCGCTGCGCTCCACGCGACTCGGGTTAAGGCAGGCGTTTTGTTGCGTGTTCCCCGCGGGGTAGAGGTGGCGGCACCGTTTGAGATCTTTCACCTCTGCGAAGGCGATGAGGTTTCCATCTTTCCCCATACGCTGGTGATTGCCGAAGATCTGAGCCGGGTGACGGTCTTGGAACACTTTGTGTCGGCCGATCCGGAGCAACGCGGTTTTGCCTGCGGCGTAAATGATCTGGTTCTGAAGCCGGGATCGAAGCTGAATTACGTGAGTGTTCAGGAATGGAGCCCTGAATTTGTTTCAATCCAGGTGAACTCTACCGTCGTAGAGAAGGACGCCAGCGCCGTTAACCTGGCGGTGAATTTTGGCGGAAAATACTCTCGTCTGGAAAGTGTGAGCCGCCTGGTGGGCGGCGGCGCGCGGAGCGACATGCTTGCGCTAAGCATTGCTCGAGAAGAACAAGAGTTTGATCAACGCACATTGCAAGATCATCTGCACCCCGATACAACTAGCGATCTTCTGTATAAGAACGCCGTGTACGACAAGGCGCGTACTATTTTTTCGGGACTGATTAAGGTGGAACGCGGAGCTCATCGAACCGACGCGTACCAGAAGGTCCGCAATCTGCTCCTTAGCGACGACGCAGAGGCTAATTCAATGCCAGGTTTGGAGATCCTGGCAGACGACGTCCGTTGCACGCATGGCGCGACTTCCGGTCAGGTCGAACCTGAAGAACTCTTTTACCTGAAGAGCCGCGGTATTCCGGATCTGGCTGCAAAACAATTGATCGTACGCGGCTTCTTAAACGAAGTTGTCGATCGTGTGCAACATCCCGAGCTGACCGACTATCTGCACCAGGAGATTGCGAGCCGTTAGCGCGGGACCGCATCTCTACTTGGTATAATCCGCCGGTAGATAAGGTCTACCACAGTGGCAACAACAAACTAATTTTCTGAGCCGGTGGGCAAGCGATTGTCTTTTTCCGGGGCTCGAAGGATGAACTCAGGTCTTACATGTTTAGCCGAGCGCCGATACGCTGCGGTGCTCAGATTACCGAATATTCTAAACCGCTCGGCCGTCTTTATTAACGAATTGTAAGAGTGCGCCTCTGCGCTGCTTGAACAATTTTTATTTAACAATTCGGTTGCACTCTGATAAAAATCAGTCACTTTGACTGCCTACGTTTTCGGAGTA
>JBKPBY010000113.1:0-7369 GCA_046727075.1 bacterium
TGCACCCGGCGTGATTCGAACACACAGCCTTCTGATCCGTAGTCAGATGCTCTATCCAATTGAGCTACGGGTGCGGTTGGAAAGGGGGAAAGGGTAGCGCGGTGGGGCGGAAAGTCAAGGTGGGGAGGGGGATACAGGAGACGGAATACAGGAGACGGAATACAGGAGACTGGAATACAGGAGACTGGAATACAGGAGATCAATAGGACAGGCGGGCAAAGCTCTCCAGGTCGGAGTTCCATCTCCCGTAGTCTGTATCCCTCCCAGCTAGGGACTGGGGTGGTTTTTGCTCAGTGCTTTGGAGTAAGCCTCAAGCATGCGAACGACTTCGCCCAGGGCTTCCCGCAGCGTACTTGTGTCGCCGTAGCCGAGGTCTTGTGCCAGGATCAGATAATAGTGAGTCTCTTCAGCAGAGCCTTGGGCGACGTTGAGAAGGCGTAGTTTGTCCTTGGCCCCACGTTTCTTGAACCCCTCCGCGATATTGGCGGGGATTGATATGCTCGCGCGGCGCAACTGTGATGTGAGACCAAACAATTCGGACTTCGAAAAGGATCCACTCAAGCGATAGGTAGCGAGGACGAACTCGTGCGCCTTCTGCCAGACAAGCAAATCTTGAAAGTTCTTCGCAGGTTGTTTCATAGGCCGACAATAATAACATATTCAGCACTTGAAACAACATATTAGAAATGTGAAATAAATATGAGATGAGGCAGCATATCTCCTGTCTCCTGTATTCTGTCTCCCGTCTCCTTTTCCGCTTAAGCGTTTATGCCTCGCGTTCCCATGAAGCAGGAGGGAAGCTAGAGCGGCGGAGCCGCGACTCAGTAAAGCCTAGATGTCTTTGGGCCTTGGCATCGAATCGAGTTACCGATATCGGACTAATCTGTCTACTTCGAAGAGCGATTGCGGCAACTGGGACAAATAGAGATCGACCGGTCAATCCCAGGGTTTATTGGCGCTCGTATGAGAATTGCCTTTGTAGCTCTTAGTGCTCCAGGACATTTGAATCCAACGACAGCGCTGGCTCGCCAGCTCCAGTCGCGTAATCACGACGTGGTGGTCATTTCTTTGCCCGACGCTGAGCCTTACGTGAGCGCTGCCGGTTTGGCATTTCTTCCTTACTGTGAAAACGCGTTTTCGGCTGGTTCTGCCAATGAAATCAGACGCCGGTTCAGCGAACTCCAGGGAGAGGATGGCGTGAGGTTCACCATCGAGGCCCTGGGCCACATGATGGTAGCGGTGTTGGTTTCATTACCGGCGGCGCTCGCTACCGCCGGGGCCGAAGCCGCCGTGCTAGACACTTACCAACATTATGTGGAAGTGATACCGATTAGTCTCGGCCTGCCGTATGTACATGTCTCCAACGCGCTCCACTTCGACTACTCCGGCTATACGCCCCTGTGTGTGTATGACTGGCCGCACGAGACGACCCCAGCAGCGCTGACCCGGAACCGAAATGGGGTAGCAAACCTTGCCCGGATACTTAAGCAAGCCAACGCACCAGTCAGAGCTTACGCGGAGCGTGCCCGACTCAAAATCGACTGGGACGACCCCGGTTCCACTCTTTCCCCACTAGCATCGATCACTCAAGTTCCCAGAGCCTTCGACTTTGAAAGTTCTCATTGGCCATCGCAGTTCTACCACACCGGTCCATTCCATGATGGCAAGGGCCGAGAGAACGTGGATTTTCCCTGGGAGCGGTTAACCGGGGGAACCGCTTATCTATGCTTCAATGGGGACGGTAATGAATGGGCGAGCGGATGCCTTTGGCACTATAGCAGCCGCCCTGACGAAGCATAAAGATTTGCAACTAGTGCTTTCCGTGGGCGATCGGGTCGATCCGGAGCAGATCGGACCGGCTCCCAACAACGCCATCATCGTAAAACGGGCGCCACAATTGGAGTTGCTGAAGCGAACCTCGGTCTGCGTAACCCATGCGGGATTGAACACAGTCTTGGAGTCTCTGGCTCAAGGTGTTCCGCAAGTAGCCATTCCGATAACCCTTGATCAACCCGGCGTGGCGTCAAGAATAGCCGACAAGCAAACCGGTGTAGTCACCTCGTTAGACAAGTTGACTGCTGAGCACCTCTCAACACTCTTAAATGAGGTCCTGAGCAATCCCACCTATCGGGCTGATGCACGCAAACTGCAGAAGGTGATTGCTACGGCCAACGGACTCTCTGTCGCAGCCGATCTGATAGAAGAGTCCCTGGGAGTGACCAAGAAGGCCAGCGATGCGGGATAACCAAATACGCCTTGCTAACATATTCAGAGTAAGAAACAACATATTGAAAATGTATAGTGATATTGAGATGAGGCAGCATATCTCCTGTATTCTATCTCCTGTATTCTATCTCCTGTATTCTATCTCCTGTATTCTGTCTCCTGTATTCTGTCTCCTGTATTCTGTCTCCTGTATTCTGTCTCCTGTATTCTGTCTCCTGTCTCCTGTCTCCTTTCCTCAATACGCCTTGGCAAACAAGACCCGCCTTGGACTCGGGTCGCCGGAGATAACACACTTCCCCCGCCTATCATCGCTGACTTCCGGATCAAAGGGGATGCAGCGGATCGTGACCTTGAGCTCGTCTTTGATCTTTGCTTCGACCTCGGAACTGCCGGACCAGTGGGCGAGAGCGAATCCGCCGTGGATCTCGGGCTTGTCCTGATTTTTCGGCGTGAAAAAGTCGTAGAATTCTGCCTTGGAATCGATCTTTACCGTGTACGTGTCGCGAAGCTGCGTCGCACGGTTGAGCAGATTTTGCTGGATCTCCGAAAGGATTTTGCTGATCTGCGAAACAAGCTCGTTGACCGACATAAAGTTCTTCTCTTTGATTCCTTGATCGCGACGTGAGACTGCGATTGTGCCGGAGGCGATATCGCGTGGACCGATCTCGATGCGGACCGGGATCCCTTTCTTGATCCAGTCCCAGTTTTTCACGCCGCCACCCAAATCGCGTTGGTCAACTTCGACCCGGACCGGTTCGTCGGCGTAGCGTTGTTCAACCAGTTGCGCGCGTAGTTTATCAGCGGCTTCCAAGACGGCCGCGCGAGTTTCTTCTTTTGGTGCGATGGGAAGGATGACGACATGCGATGGAGCGACTCGTGGAGGGACGATGATGCCGTCATCGTCGCCATGCGTCATGATCACTGCGCCAATAGCCCGGGTTGAAAGGCCCCAGCTGGATGTCCAGACGAATTCTTGCGTGCCACTCCTCGACAGGAATTTGATCCCGGCTGCTTTGGCAAAGTTTTGGCCCAGGAAATGGGAGGTACCTGCCTGAAGCGCTTTACGGTCCTGCAGCAGAGCTTCGATGGTCAGGGTTTGGACCGCACCAGGGAAACGTTCGCTCGCGGTCTTTTCGCCCTGATACACCGGCACCGCGAGATGGTTTCGCACAAAGGTGGAATAAACTTGTAGCATCTCGGTTGCTTCTTCGATCGCTTCCTCAGCGGTTTCGTGAGCGGTGTGGCCTTCTTGCCAAAGGAATTCTGCGGTACGCAAGAACAGGCGGGTACGCATTTCCCAACGAAACACATTTGCCCATTGGTTAATTAGTAGAGGCAGATCGCGATAGGATTGAATCCATCTGGCGAAGCTTGCTCCAATAATGGTTTCCGAGGTCGGCCGGATGACGAGCGGTTCGGTCAGCTCAGCGGATGGAGCAGGATGCATTTTCCCATCTTCACCCAGCTCAAGCCGGTAATGAGTAACGACTGCGCATTCTTTGGCGAAGCCTTCGACGTGGGAGGCTTCTTTCTCAAAATAGCTGACTGGGATCAGAAGCGGGAAATAAGCGTTCTTGTGGCCGGTCGCTTTGAACATCGCGTCGAGCTGGCGCTGGATGTTTTCCCAAATGCCGTATCCCCATGGCTTGATCACCATGCAGCCTCGTACATCGGAACTTTCGGCAAGGTCAGCGGCGCGAACGACTTGTTGGTACCACTCAGGAAAGTCTTCGGCGCGGGTGGGAGAAATCGCGGTTTTTGGAAGGGTATCAGCCATTGGCAAATAAATGTATGAACTTAGTGAAAAACTCGGCGCCACGCTCGAGCTCGGCAACTTCAATGAATTCGTCCGCGGTATGCGCTTGCGCAATCGAGCCAGGGCCCAACGCAATCGCGGGAGTCCCTACATCTGCGAACAAGGCCGCATCACAGAACCAGCTGGCGCCGACCCGCTTTGAACCAAGGTCGGCCAGCCGGTTAATCATCGGATGTCCCGGATCGGTGAAAAGCGGTTTACTGCTTTTGATGATCTTGATTGTTGCCGGGATCTGTTCCCGAGCGAAGAATGTTTTGATATCGGTAAAGATTGAATCCTGGCCGGGAAGAACTCGGATATCAACTTCGGCAACACAACGATCGGGAACCACGTTGATTTTTGTTCCGCCTTGTATCCGGCCAACACTGAGGGTTGGAGGACCAAGAACCGGATGATCTGCTACCGGGCAGATTTTGGGGAATTGCTCCGAAAGTAACCGGAGCGCGCGGTTCATCCGGTCGATTGCGTTGATGCCGCGCTCTGGCGTTGCGCCGTGAGCGGATTTGCCAGCAGTGGCGACTTCGATCCAGGCAGTACCTTTGTGGGTGTAGACAACATCAAGATTGGTCGGTTCACCAGCGATCACAAAATCGGCAAACCGACGCGCGGCTGCGGCTTTCGCGCCGATCTGACCAGATTCTTCGTCTGCCAGACCGGCGAACCCGACGGCGACATTCAGCTTACGCCAATCGATCAATTGAAGCGCCCAGAGCATCGCGGCCATTGTTCCCTTTGTGTCCGAACTGCCGCGCCCCCAGATTCTGCCGTTCTCAACGTTGGCTGCAAAGGGATCAACCGTCATGCCTTGTACGGAAACAGTATCGAGATGGGGAGCGAACAGGATCCGTTGGGCATCCGGAGCCGGTTTTGGCCAGAAGCCGTACACGCTAAATCTGCCGGGAGCGACTTCCTGGTACTCAACATCCGCACCAATTTTCTCCAGAAAACCGCCGACGAAACGGGCGATGCTTTCTTCCCCCTGGCTACCGGGCGATGCGGACGGATTTTCGCTCGGTATCTGAACGAGAGCCCTGCAGAGATCGACGACGCTGGTGATAGAAGAGATATTCATGGCCTGGAGGGGAGCCGCTTGCGGCTCCCAACTGTTGGTCAATCATTCGCAGCATGCTGTCAAATAAGCTACCGCGATGGGCGTTGCTAGCAACGCCCCTCCAGATACCAATCCACGAACTTCGGTACACCTTCTTGTATGCGGGTGGTTGGATTGTAGTGGAGCAATCGACGCGCTTTAGAAATGTCCGCGTAGGTCAGCGGCATATCTCCCGGAACCGGAGGCAGGGAACGGATGCTGGCTTTCTTTCCCAGGGCTGACTCGATTTCGGTGATCACTTTCTGGATCTCGATCGTGTCGCTTTCGCCGAGATTGAAAACGTCGAATACCGCTCCGTCATAGGTTATCGATTGGACCACTCCCTGAATCGTGTCATCGATGTACGTAAAATCACGGCGCGCTGTGCCGTCTCCATACACCTCGATTGGTTTTCCTTGATCAATCAGTTTAGTAAATTTGTGAATGGCTAAATCAGGCCGCTGGCGCGGCCCGTACACGGTGAAAAATCGGAGGCAAACCATACGGATGCCATACAGATGGGAATAGTTCGAGCACAGATGTTCACCGGCCAATTTAGTGCCGGCATACGGGCTTAATGTCTGAATCAGAACCTGATCTTCTCGGAATGGTACCTGTGTTGCCGCTCCGTAAACCGAGGAGCTTGAAGCAAAAATAAAGCGTCCGATCCCGGTTGTTTTCGCGGCCTCAAGCAGGTGAAACGTGCCGAGGATATTGGTTGTCAAATACAGCTCCGGTTCCTGGACCGAAGGCCTGACTCCGGCGCGCGCGGCCAGATGAACAATCACGTCCGGTTTTTCCAGAGCGACAGCCTTAAAGACTGCCTCTTTGTCTCGGATATCGATCGAATGGAGCCGGATCGACGGGAGGGCAGACTCAATATTTTTCCGTTTGATGGCGGGATCGTAAAAGTCGTTGAAATCGTCGATTACTGAGATGGTGTCACCTTTTTGCAACAAAGCTGTGACCAGATGTGATCCAATGAAGCCGGCACCCCCTGTGACCAGAATTTTCATGTGACGAAAGAAGCCGAGGCTGGGACGAAAAGCAGATGAAGGCAAGCGGAAAGCAATGCCAACAACTGCCCCGTTCGAGAGTTGACTCCTGTTCAGATGAATCCGAAAGTGGTGTTCATGCCGGACGTTAAGAAGGGAATCGCCAGGATTGAAGTCCCGGCTGGATCGCGTGCAGGAAAAGGTGTGAGTGCACCTGAGCAGGAACCGGCCGCGGTTGCCCCCGAGGAACGAGGTGTTCACGCTCTGGTGTCGCAGCCGGCAGTGGCAAAGCGCGATCCCTTGATTGTCCCATTAGCCGGGTTGGTTCTAGCTTTTTCCGTGGTTGGGCTTATTGTACAGTTGTTGATAGCGTTTGGCTGAGAGGGGGCCGTAGGGACAAGGCGAATGCAACGCAACTTGATAAATAATTGCTAAATTCTTATGGCTACTGCAACTACTGCAACTGTAACTCATTTGGACGAAGAGAACTTTGACCAAGCAATCCGAGATTCCAAGGTCCCTGTACTGGTTGATTTTTGGGCGACCTGGTGTGGACCGTGCCAGATGATTGCACCTGTTCTGGATGAGATTGCAAAGGAACAAGGAGACGCCATTCGCATTGTTAAAGTGGACGTGGATCAGAACCAGACGATTGCTGATCGATTCGGGGTCAGAAATGTCCCGACATTGTTGTTTTTCAAGGGGGGCGAGGTGAGGGATCAAGTGGTTGGCGTAACCAGTAAAGCCGATCTCGTTTCGAGGTTGAATGCATTAAAATAGTAACGTCCCGGCCCTGATCGGCCGATAGAGGTATCGTATGAATGTTCTTGCCTTTGGATTTGGAAACCTCGGCGGTCCAGATCTCATTATTATTCTTCTGATTGTGCTGGTTTTGTTCGGCGCAAAGAAGATTCCCGAGCTCTTCAAAGGATTGGGCCAGGGTATGAACGAGTTTCGGAAAGCCCGAGAAGAGTTCGATCGCGAAATTCACTCGGCGACTCAGGATCCAAAGAACCAGCCGGCCACTCCACAGCAACCGCAACAGACGGTCCCCGCTCAATCGAGCCCTCAGGGTCAAGCGAGCGGCGGTCAAGAGAACACGCCACAAAAACCTTCTTAAATTAAGTTTTTTCTTTTCAAGACACAAAAAGCCCGGCAGAGTTGCCGGGCTTTTTTTATGTGTTTCTTTCGGTGGCAAACGTTGGGTCCAGGTCGGGCAGGAGCCCGAACCCTACCGTGTCA
>JBKPBY010000114.1:0-4504 GCA_046727075.1 bacterium
GCCATTGGGCTGACTCATTTCCAAATGCACGCTTCTTCGGTTGCATTGCCACAGCCGTTATGATTGGGACTAACAAACCGGCAGCGGCAACGCGTTGGGTTCAGGTCGCGCGGGAGCGCGAACCCTACCGACGAGGGGCGATGATCAGCGCTGGTAGGGTCGCGCTCCCGCGCGACCTGAACCCAACGCGTTGCCGCTGCCTGTTTCTTGATCCCAATCATAACGGCTCTGGCATGGCAACCGGAGACGCCTGCATTTGAAAATGGGTTAGTCCAATTGCCAAAGCGTCAGCAGCATCAGCAGGTGGCGTTTCGGGAAGGCCGAGCATTACCCGCACCATAAAGGCCACTTGGGTCTTCTGTGCAGAGCCGTTTCCAACAACAGCTTGTTTGACCCGTTTCGGAGTATACTCATAAACCTGGAGACCGTGCGCAGCAGCCGCAAGAATCGCGGCTCCGCGAGCGGCTCCCAACGTGATCGCTGTTCGGGTGTTCTGGGCATAGATTACGCCTTCCACCGCGCAAATCTCTGGGTTGCATGCGCGAACCAGCTCGCCGATTTGCTCGTGAATCGCGACCAGGCACCCGGGCATTGACAGGTCCGCCCGGTTTCGTATGACGCCATAGCGTACCGCATGAACATTTGCGCCGTTCTTTTCCAGAACCGCAAACCCCGTATTCCGCAGACCGGGGTCAAGAGCCAAGAGTCGCATTGAGCGAAGTATAGCATAGTGTTGCTGACAGTGTCAGCGGTGGACGACCAGCCCGAGGGATGTTATTCACTCTCTTCCTCTGACAAGGCCCTTCCATGAAAACTATGAAAGCATTGGTTAAGAAGGAACCCGCTCCGGGATTGAGCTTGGAAGAAGTTCCAGTCCCTGAAGTCGGTGAGTTCGACGTTTTGATCCGAATTCTTCGTTCCTCGATTTGCGGCACAGACGTGCATATCTACGAATGGGACGCCTGGGCGCAGCGCACGATTCCAACACCAATGCCGATCGGACACGAATTTGTCGGCATCATTGAATCGGTCGGAAGCCATGTACACGATTTTCACCCTGGCATGATCGTGACTGGGGAGGGGCACTTGGTCTGCGGGCGGTGCCGAAACTGTCTGGCGGGGCGGAGACACCTCTGTAACAAGACGAGCGGGGTCGGGGTCAATCGCCCAGGGGCGTTTGCCGAATTCTTGTCTATCCCTGAAACGAATGTGTGGGCTGCCGATCCAAAAATACCTTTAGAAGTACTCTCCTGTTTCGATCCGCTCGGCAATGCAGTCCACACAACGCTCTCTTTTGACGTCCTTGGCGAAGATGTCCTGATCACTGGTGCTGGGCCGATTGGAATTATGGCAGTAGCGATCGCGAAACACGCCGGCGCTCGTTACGTTGTGATAACTGATGTCAACCCGTACCGGTTAGC
The DNA here is from genome assembly GCA_046727075.1 of bacterium. Taxonomy (GTDB): domain Bacteria; phylum Verrucomicrobiota; class Verrucomicrobiia; order Chthoniobacterales; family JAFAMB01; genus JBKPBY01. The sequence goes on from JBKPBY010000114.1 coordinate 1,422, forward strand.
CCTTGCAGAAAAAATGGGTGCCACAGTCGCCTTAAACGTGCGGAATGGCACACTGAAAGAAGTAATGGCGCATCTAGGAATGAAAGAAGGCTTTGATGTCGGTCTGGAAATGTCTGGCAGTGATAAAGCGCTGAACGACATGCTGGCCACCATGTGTCACGGCGGCAAAATCGCTCTGTTGGGTATTCAATCCAAGCAGGCCGCCATCGACTGGGACCTGGTCGTTTTCAACGGTCTAACCATTAAAGGGATCTATGGACGTGAGATGTACGAAACCTGGTACAAGATGACCACGATGATCCAATCCGGCCTGGATATTTCACCCGTGATCACGCATCAGTTCCCTTATACAGAATTTGAAGAAGCATTCGCGCTCATGCGGAGCGGACAATCGGGCAAAATCATTTTGCACTGGGCGGATATGTGAATTTGGATCGGCGTATCGGCGTGACGGCGTATCGGCGTAACCAGCACCAACACTTCTATGATCGAGCGGGAACTGAAGACCGACCTGTCCGACGTAGCCTTGTGCGAAGTCGGAAAACTGAAAACTGAAAACCGAAGACCGCTATGACTTCTACCTTCCAAGAGCACTTGAGCCAACAGATCCACTCAATTGCCGACCAAGGCCTTTATAAGACGGAACGACAGATCAGTACGCCTCAGCGAGCCCATATCCGAACGGCGGATGGTCGAGAGGTGCTAAATCTTTGTGCAAACAATTACCTTGGTCTAGCCGATCATCCCGAGGTCATCGATGCGGCAAGACATGCCCTTGATCGATGGGGGTTCGGACTGGCTTCGGTCCGGTTCATTTGTGGGACTCAAGAGATCCATAAAGAGCTTGAGGCCGCTTTGAGTACGTTTCACGCAACCGAAGATACGATCCTCTATAACAGCTGCTTCGATGCTAACGGCGGTCTGTTCGAGACCTTGCTTGGTCCCGAAGACGCAGTGATTAGCGATGAACTCAACCATGCATCGATCATTGATGGTATCCGCCTTTGCAAAGCCAACCGGTATCGCTATCGCCATGATGATATGGCTGATCTGGAGTTGAAGCTCGGAGAAGCGCAGGGGACACGATTTCGGCTGGTTGTCACTGATGGCGTTTTTTCAATGGACGGTACGATCGCCAACTTAAAACGGATCTGTGAGTTGGCAGACAAATATGGAGCATTGGTAATGGTGGACGAGTGTCACGCCGCCGGGTTCCTTGGAAAGACCGGCCGAGGGACTCCTGAGCACTGCGGCGTCATGGACCGTGTTGATATTATTACCGGAACGCTTGGGAAAGCGCTTGGTGGGGGAACCGGAGGATACACGACCGGGCGGAAAGGAATCATCGATCTATTGCGCCAGCGCTCGCGGCCCTACCTGTTCTCTAACAGTGTGACACCCTGTATTGTGGCTGCTTCACTCAAAGCGATCGAAATAGCTTCCCGATCAACCGAGTTACGCGATCGACTTGAGGAAAACACCCAATTCTTCCGGAATGGTCTGACCGAGAAAAAGCTGACGATTCGTCCCGGAACGCATCCGATTGTGCCCGTCATGATCGGAGACGCCGCCCTTTCGCAGAAGGTTGCACAGCGACTACTGGAGCTAGGGATTTACGTCATTGGATTCTTTTTTCCAGTAGTTCCGCAAGGAAAAGCTCGTATTCGCACGCAGGTATCGGCCGCACACACGCGGGAAGATCTTCGATTCGCGATCGAGAAATTCGCACAGGTTCGCGAAGAGTTCGGGCTCGCCTACAACGGCTAACCCGTTTATCCGCGGTCGATACTGTACTTTCCTGGACCGACGAAAAGCAACAATACAAACGTACAGAACATTTGAAACGGCCAGGAAAAGTGCAGCACGCCGTGAGGCTCCGCGCGGAAAGTCGAAATAAATGCCATCAGCATGGTGAACGCCAGGAAGGCGGTCGCCGGCCGGAAGACGAACCCCAGAATCAGCAGGATCCCGCCGCCAAATTCGGATAGCGCAGCCAGCAAACCCCACAAATTCGGCATAAAATGAATGCCGATATTCCCCATCGCGTGGCCGATCTTGGTCCAAACGGCCTGTCCACCCGCTAGTTTCTGCCAGCCGAAATAGATGTAAGTGGCTCCGATTCCGATGCGACCGAAAAGCAATCCGAGATCGGCATATTTGGCTAGCGATTTAAACATGGCTCAGGTGTACCTGATGCGCTGATCAGCCGTCAATCCTTGTGCTTTCGCCGTCAAATTAGGGCGTTTCTGGCCGAATGCCGAACTCAGCGAGAATCGGTATTGTCAATTCCATCGGAAGCCCAACCACATTTGTAAACGAGCCGGTCACGCTCTCGATGATCAGATCCGGCGATTCCTGGGCAGCGTATGCGCCGGCTTTGTCGAGTGGTTCAGCGATCTCCAGATATTCTCTGATCGCAGAATCGGCGAGCGATCGGAACTTCACGGCAGTTCGCTCTGTCCCAACTCTGGTCCGCTTTTTGTTCAAATGCATCACTGCCACCGCAGTGATCACTTCGTGCGTTTTGCCGACGAGCAGCTTCAGCATTTGGAACGCCTCCTCCAGATCCGCCGGCTTCCCGAATACGCTGCCGTCCAGTGTAACAATCGTATCGGCGCTCAAAACGATGTCGTCCGGATGCTGTATCGCAATCGCCATTCCTTTGCGGATCGCGTTAAAAAGAGCCCGTTCGGCCGGAGTCAAAAAATCAGCCTGAGTCTCCTCTATCTGCGAGGGTAGAACCTCTGGATTGAATCCGGCTTCTCTCAGCAAGCGGATTCGTCGCGGTGAAGTGGAGGCCAACAACAGACGACTCATTGTGCCTGGCCGTTTTGTGGCACGGGAACTTCCGCTGGCGCCGCAGAGCCCATCTCCTTATAGTCCGGCGGAACGGCGAAATCACTATCTGGAAGAGTTGTTTCCACCGCCGAATCGAGCGTTGTAACGACTTTCTTTCCCGCCACTTCAACTTCTGAACGGATTGGCATTCCGGGATATTTTTCTGGCGGGATAGACATGCTCCGGAAGGCCATCATTGCTGGACTGCTTTGGACGTTATAGAGGGTCCTCACCAGCTTCTGATA
>JBKPBY010000115.1:0-7734 GCA_046727075.1 bacterium
GGCCCGGTTGCTGAGTGCCCCTTTCTCACCATTCCACGGGGCGGCGACAGTCGGATTGACGATCGGATTGAATCGCGGATTGAATCGCGGATTGATTTCGGTTTGGGTGTCGCTATCGCATCCGTCGGACTCCTTATCGCCTTGAACGACTTCGTCAATTGAGACGCCCAGGCGCTCGGCCTTGCCTGATCAGGCCGGGGGAGGATGTCAAAGAGTTGGAGCGAATCGATCTGGTGATCCAACAGGCTTTTAGAAAAATAGAGTCGATACTCGAAAGCTTTGTCAGCAGTAGTGACAACCCCGTAAACCGGAGGAGGCATACGTCAGTCGACGTAAGTGCCAGGCAGAAAACGATCACGGATCGGGCCGCATTCTCCCCATGGTCCTACCGGATGCCGGTGTCGAGCCGGATGTCTAAGCGTGTCCTGTGGCCGGACTGGATCTGTACCTCGGACGGAAGATCTTTCACCATTAAGCCTGAGGGCGGGCGAGGAAGGGTCACAAGGTAACGCCCTTCGGGCAGAGCAATTTCGTAACGACCTTGCGAATCGGTCACGACTGTCTCGACCGGTTTGCCATTCAGGCGCGAGATGCGAAGTTGGACGCCGCCTGTCGGCAAGGTGGAAGGTTCGTTGCCTATTTCCACCGGTGAAATCGGCCCCTGCATCACTTGACCCGTGAGGATGCCTACTCTGAGCTGCTGCATCGCTTGAAAAGCGGATTGAACACGGTCGCGGTTGATCAATTCAGCACCGGAAAAGGTTGCAGCTAAAGCCACGCCACTACTAAAAAAAAGAGCCGCGAATCGCTGATGGCATGGTCGCATTTAGCGAGAATAACCTGAAGGGGGAGGAGCTTTTTGGCAAGCCCCTCCCTTTTTTGAGGACGGCTACGATGCAAACTTCACCAGGTCATGGGAAGGTGACGTGGCCGAAGCGTGAGCCCCAGACAGATTGCGAATTGATTTTTTCGTTTACAAGCCAGGCGTGATTCTGGAGGACCGGGTCAACCGTTATGGCGGAGTAATCGCCCCAACGTTCGGGGTTGTCGATGCTCGGGTTGTAAAACGTCGGGCTCGTAAATAGCACTGTGCCTGCGCCCGATGGGCCGCTGGTAACCCGGACCTGGGCATTGATTCCTAGGCTTCTATTCGTGGACGACCAAGTCGCAATTGCTTGGTTCGAGTCGTTTGCCGCTATCGAAGCGTTCCAGTCATCTGAACTGGGGGATGCAAAAAAGAAGCCACTTGTGGTCACGGTGTTAGTAGCCGTGTTGATCCGGTAGAATTTCGGGGCGGGAAAGCTGCCCAAGGCGATTGTGTGCACCTGCCACAAGTCATTTCCTTTCTGTGTGCTTGCATTCACGAATCGGCCATCAGAAGTATCCAAGCGGTCGGTGGTGCCGAATTGATGGGCGTCGGGTGGAATGCTGTAGCCTGGAACAGCTATGTTCACCGGGCCGAATAACGCGACACCGGGGACACGGCTAGAATCGCGCAAGGTGTATTTCCTTAACGCGTTGCTGTTTGGGGGCGCGGCGATGAGAAATGTCGCGGCGTTTTGGTCCCGAACGATCGGAGGAGCAAGCGTGCCCACCAAGCCTGTAAAGATCGGAACGCTAAAGCTAAGGCCGTTGTAAACACGGGCTTTGGCAACCGGCAGCAATGCTGCAAACCTGAAAGGACCCGTGGGCGTGTCAAAGATATTGCCGGTCACCAAGACGGCATCCTGATCGATGCCAAGCTGGGGAAAATCCCACCAATCGCCGTTATTAAAAGGTCCGCCGTTAAAGCTCATAAAGTAAATAAAATAGGCGCCGGTTGCGTCCGAGGTCCTCGATACCGCAAGGAAGAAACGGCGAACGGTGTCAGTGCTAGATGTGCTTCGTCGACTAGCGACAAGAACCCAACGTTGCCAATCACGGTCATAAACAACCCGTGGGTCGAAGATAAATTCTGAGGTCCCGAAAAACGCGCCCAGAGCCGTGCTTTTGAGAAAGACCCCGGTTTTACCGTAAACCACCACGCGTTGATTGACGACTTCGACAAACTGCGTGTGGCCGACCGCTCCCTCGGTATCCGGCGGCCTCGCCCCGCCGGCTGACGTTTGGTTTACACCCTCGACGTTACCTAAGATGGGTACCGGCCCTAAGGGGGCAGCAGGCTGAATGACCGGTTTTTCCCGGACTGGGCCAAGGGCATTAGCGCTATTCTTTGCGACGCGGTACGTCGCTGGGTCTATCGTCGGCATGAAGGGTACCGCCGAGGTCTCCTTGACCAGCGGAGCTAGCGCAATCGAGTCCGCCCGCGCCATTTGTTCCTCCGTACGTAAATTAGCTGAAACTTCAGCTGAGGCCATTGGCTCAATCTCCGGTCCGTCCGGATCCGGATCCTGGGCCTCCGCTCGGTCATTGAGCAAGGCCACCGAAAACACAAGCAGGCATGAAAAGACCCACTTGGCACGCACACGTCTGGCTAAGTTTCTCACCAACATAACAGGTAGTCTTTTTTTGCCCTACCACCTCTCGTCGGTCACGTGATGGCTGCGGGAAGACCGATGGGAGACAGAAGGGAGTTAGTTAATCGCTCCGCAGCGGGATGAAGCATAGCACACCAGCGACTAATTCCGCTATTAATAACTATCTGCTATCTTCATTTGGCGTAGCCCATGATCTCGCTAACGTTTGTTCGATTTAAGTCTAACAAATACGACTCAGTTCTGTATATAGTGGATCGCAGCTAATTCTTTTACAAATCCCACTGTTAATAACTATCTGTTATCTTCATTTAGCGTCAGCCATGATCGGGCGAATTTAACCAGGTGCTACCCTTCCAACGATGCAAAACATTGAGCGAATTTGAGAGAGCATTGGAACGTCGGTTCGATTTAAGTCTCTAGCCGGGTGTCTAACGGTTGTCGGTAGCGCCGTAGAGAGTCTCCGCTCATTTCGCGTTTGCGACGCGTCAGTGTTTATCAGTTTGGTGCGCGGTGCGCGTTCGTGCTCCAGATCGGCGGCGATCACCTTTTCCCGGATCTGTGCGTTAGCGATCCGTTCCACACGCTTTTCCGAGTCCGCGTCGTGATCCTCCAAGGCCACTTGCTGCTCGGCTCGCACGGCTGCCAACTGGCCTGTGACTTTGCCTACACGCTGGTGCCAAGAGTCCAATTCTTGAAGCGCGGTGCTGGCGCCTTCCTTAGCTCGTGGCAGCTCGGCTGACCAGTCGGGCTGTGTGCTGGTTGCGCTTGCTTGTTCGCTTTCGGGCTCCGATGGTGACGTGCTGCCGGGGTCAATGGTCGACACCGCAGCGGAGACGTCCGCAGCGTCCTCCGCTGCGGGACTGTTCAACCAGTCCTTGGTTTTCCGTGCCGGTGCCATGAATTGGGCTTCCGTGCCGCCATTTGTGCTCGCCCTGGGTCTTTACCATTATATTCAAAAAGGCATTGCTCTGCTAATATGTTTTATATATAATAAAGCTATCTAGGATAGGTGCCGTCGCCCGCCTTCGTTACGGCAGGACAGTGCTGCGGCTAAGAGTGTGGCGGAGCACATTCAGCTCTGAAGGTCATTGCGACTCCAGTGCTGGTGGTCTTGGGGCTGCGCCCTTAAGCGGCATGGTTATGCAGCTCGCATAACTATTAAACAGTTAACTATTAAACAGTTAACTAGTTAACAATTCTTCGGCCGCAGGGGATTGCTCCTGCGAGGAGGGACTCAACGTGCTAACTAGACGAGAGTTAATCAAAATGGCCGCGATGGCCGGAGCCGGAACGGCTTTATATAGGGTTTTCGGCACAGGGCGCGCCTGGGCGTTTGCCCAGAGCCCGACGAACATCCGGAAGTTCATCACAACGCTGCCTGGGTTGGGTCCCGCTGGGGCCAATAACATTGGGCGGTATATTCCGTTGGCGACAAAGACGACTCAGACATTTGCAGGCTTAGCAAACCGACGTTTACAGGCTCGGGGTGAAACCTTTTGGCGAACACATGCACCCCAACCTTTCGGGCGCTACCCATTTCTGGGGCTATTACGATTTGGCGACCGGTGACCAAAAGTATCTGGCTGGAATCATCGTGGCCAAGAGGGGCACACCGGTCCTGCTCAATGTAACCAACCAGCTTCCTAATAAAGAGCTCATCCCAATCGATCCCACTCTGCAGGCGGGGCCAAATGGGCTCACGGTGGGCAACTTGCCCCTGAATCGCATCGCCACTCATCTGCACGGTGGTTTTACCCCGTGGTTCAGTGACGGCACTCCCTTCCAATGGTTTACCCCGTCCAGGTTGAAGGGCCCGAGTTTCATGAACGTGCCCGGCACGAACCCGCCCGCCGGCACGGCGAGCTATTACTATCCGATGGACCAGAGTGCGCGTTTTGTCTGGTATCACGACCATGCGATTGGGATCACACGAACCAATGCCTACTCGGGAATCGCCTCGGGGTTGATCCTCGTCGATGATTTCGAAATCGGTCTGGTGAGCTCTGGGCTGCTCCCTGATCTCGTCGGCATCCCGCTAGTCGTCCAAGACAAGAGCTTCGTCGCCCAGAATATTCTCACCCAGGATCCCACCTGGCAATGGGGCAAGCCCGGCGACCTTTGGTACCCGCATGTTTATGAATTCAACAGTGGACCATACGGCGTTTGCACGACAAACATAAAGGGACGCTGGGACTATGGTCCCTGCGACGGGGAGCCGCCGGCGAACATTCCTAATCAGACCCTCCCAGACCCGTCGATCGTGGCCGAGGGCTTCATGGATACAATTTTGGTCAACGGCGGAGTCTACCCGGTGCTCAGCGTGCCGCCCAAGCGGGTGCGGTTCCGCATCCTCAACGGCTCCCAGGCGCGGTTCTATCACCTGAACCTGTACGCCGAATCATCCACTGTCCCTGGGGAAGCGAACCCGAACGCACCAGGACCGACGATGTATCAGATCGGTACAGAGGGTGGCTTCCTTCCGGCGGTAGCGATTCACAACAATACGACCCGTATACCGCTGATCGATCCGGATACCGCCGATCCGGACGGGCCGTTCAATCTGCTCCTGGCGCCGGCAGAGCGCGCCGATGTTGTCATCGACTTCAACGGCGTGCCGACCAGCTCTACGTTCATCCTGTACGCTGATGCGCCGGCGCCCTTCCCCGAGGGAGACCCGCGGAATGATTATTTCACCGGCGACCCAGACCAGACTGCCTTTGGCGGCGCGCCAACCACCTTGCCCGGCTTTGGACCGAACACCCGGACGTTGATGAGAATCGTGGTTACCACCGGCACTGGGGATAGCGTCAGTACCCCAGCTTGGCTGAGCCAGCTGAATGCCCAACTGAAGAGCAACTTCCTTAGCGGGAATCAGCCCGGGCTGCTTTACAACGACGGCGACCCGTCCGAGCCTGGTCCGGTACCTTACACCGGTCCGGTAAACCGTATGTTGACTCTGAACGAAGACTTCGACGAATACGGTCGGCTGATTCAGACGTTAGGAACCTTCACCAGCCAGAGTCTGGATAACGCAGGATTGCCGACGTGGGGGCTGCCGTACATCGCGGCCGCCACGGAGACGCCAAGCGCCGGGTCCACCGAGGTCTGGCAGATCTTCAACCTCACCGGCGACACCCACCCCATCCACTTCCACTTGGTCAACGTACAGGTCATCCAGCGCCAGCCGTTCGAGGGGGTACCGGGCAATCTCAATTTCACTGGCCCTCCAATTGCGCCTGATGCCAATGAGATTGGATGGAAGGAAACCGTGCGGATGAACCCAGGAGAAGCAACCACCGTAATCATGCAGTTCACACTCCCGAAGTTACCCGCATCCATGGGCGACCCGACGAGCCCGAGGACCGGCGGGCACGAGTACGTGTGGCATTGCCACATCCTGGAACACGAGGAGCATGACATGATGCGTCCCCTCATTGTTACCTAAGCCTAATAGTTCGCTGGCTCCCTAGTTGCCGACCCAGCAGCTCACTCCGTCCTGTTGAATGAGCCGATGCAGCACCCGATCGGACGAGGATAACCGCGCGGTGGCAGCCGTGTGATTTTGACCGGATGCGGTGCTTCCACTTGGTGCCAGACCAGACGCGAAATGCCACCGCCGTAAGAGCTTACCACTTGCGGGATGAGGCCCGGATCCGGCGCAACAACTTGGCCGCTGTGCGGCGCTACCAGGAGCGCAACCGCTCGCGAATAAACGCCAGGCGGCGAGCCAAACGCGCCGCCGCGCGAGGAGCAACAGATCCGGGGGGGCTAGCGTTCGCTGTGACGCTCTGATTTACTGATTACTCGGTGCAGACCAGACCCGAAGTATTACTCGGTGCAGACCAGGCGACATGCGGTTGCTGGCGTTTTTATGGGTTCTCACAGACAGTCTGTTTTGGCGAGCTTGTGGGAGAATGGTCGACTGGGCCCCACCAGACACCTGTGCTAGATGCATTTAGCACATTGAGCGTCAGGAGTCTTTTCACGAGGCTCTCCTACTTCTTCGCCCGCCGGAAAGCCGGGAGCAATTGCAAATAACCTCCCCTGTGATTGGACAACAAATCTCGGCGTAAGGCCTTTGATCGATTCGACTTTGCTGTCGACCAACAAGGCTGCTACAATCTCGCGAAAGCGTTCAAAATGCGAAGAATTCGCCAGATTGGCTCCGTTTTCCTCGCCTCTCTAACACTGCTGAGCGCGTCCTGCGTGACCGGCGAAAAGATGTCTTCCCTTAGTCCAGGTATGACCAAAGACCAAGTAATTTCTCTGCTTGGACATCCCGATGGCTACCAAGCCGAAGGCGACTCTGAGGTCTTAAGGTATACGAACAAATTGGTCAGCGGATTTTCTTGGGACAGGGCAGACTATTACGCCATCCTGCGCGGCGGTAAACTCGTCGAGTACGGCGCGGGACAAGTGCGGCAAGATCAGAACCATAAGTTCATACTCGTAAAGACGCTCTGATCGCAATGGCTGCGCCGTCTCTTCCTTCGGTCACAACTACAGGAGCATCCAGCACGTCGTTAAACCGATTGGCAAGCATTTTTTGGCCGTTCTATGGGGTTTTCTGCGGCGAGCCCCCCTTTTAAGCCGTGCACCTGTGCATCGATCTGGCGGACAAGTGAATTTCATTTATCGGAGTTACGTCTTAAACGTCTTTAAACGTCTTAAGTGCCCCCCCGTATGCCCGGCACCTACTTAAGACGTTTAAAGACGTTTAAGACGTACGGTGGAAACATGGAAATCATTTGATGAACCAGCGTTCGGTCGGGCGACCGCCGCTCTCCTCGGTTCTGGATTCAGCGAGCGAGAGTTTTCGTAAGCAGTCAAAAGCCAACTGGTTCTCTTATCCATTCATGCTGATTAAACAGCAGGCGACTACGAGAATTCCGGAGTCCGAACTTCGTAAGCGCTGGGTCCAGGCTAACAACGGCCAGCGAAGAGACCCTGGTGTCTGCAGCGTTTGATCAAAAAATGGGTACCGACTTCAGGTGGGATTTTGCCGATTCCGGTGGTTGTCCAATCATCGGATTCTAATGGCGTACCGGCTCGGTCGGGATTCCAGTTTAATAGGGTCCAATCATTCATGGTTCAGATTTGCCTGCTGCGAGGCGGTCGTTGAGCTGCGGGCGCCAGTCTCGCTTGTTCATTGCCTAGCGTTACTATCGACCGGTACTGACAAGACTTTAACCTGCTTGACGTAAACTTGACGTAATTGTGTCGCTTATGTGCGCTAATGCGCGCTTATCGACCTAAC
>JBKPBY010000116.1:0-5132 GCA_046727075.1 bacterium
AGATCTCGAGCAACCCTTCGCAGTACGACGACTTGAACCTTTTCCTCCGCGAACAGGAGATCATGCAGGAGTTTGTCGATCAGTCGTTGCTGCCCAAATTTGTTGTCGACGTCACCGACAATAATACTGGTCGAATTGTTACGCAGATTGCCAATTGGCTTGAGGCTACCGGTGGATTAACAGCGCCAGATTGAAAACGCCAGTCATCGCCGACATCTGAAACGCCGAAGCGCTGCAGTGTTCACATTCAGCTCCCGGCGTTCCGGCGCGTTCCCGGCGGTCTCGGCGTTTCGTTGTTGGCGGTGACGGCACAATGTCGACGCTTATATTAAACTCAAGAAAGTCGACGCTGGGCCGTCAAATGTGTTAGGGTATTGTTCCGTTTCGATCTCCCCCGACCCCCCAAGATGAAAAGAGCCCTGCTTGCGCTGGCCCTTTGGCTGAGCGGTCTGCCGGTTTACGCGTGGACCAACGGAGAACTATTGATCTGGATAGACGCCGACCGCGGCCGCGCGATCGAACCCGTCGTCAAACAGTTCGAAGAACGTTTTGGCGTTAGAGTCAGGATCGAATCGCCAGAGGATATTGCCGGCAATTTTACGATGGCCGCCCAGACCGGGAAAGGACCAGACATCGCAATGTGGGCACATGATCGGATTGGAGAATGGGCTGAGTCCGGGATCATTTACCCGATCAATGTTCCGGACGAGTTCCGAAACAAGTTTCTGCCTAAAGGTTGGGAAGGCGTCACCTATAAGCAACGGATCTGGGGCTATCCGATCGGACTCGAAACTGTCACGCTGGTCTATAACAAGAAGCTGGTCGACGGGCCGCCTCCGAAGCGGCTTTCCGAGCTCGAGGCGCTGGACGCTAAAATCAAGAAGGAGCATCCTGGGGTCACCAGTATTCTCTGGGACTACAAGAGCCCCTACTATTCCTGGGGCATCCTGGCGAGCGCCGGCGCATATATCTTTGCCAAATACCAAGGCGACTATGACATCAAGAACGTCGGAGTCGCCAATCCGGGAGCGGTCGAGGCGCTTGCTAAAATCACTGGTCTGGTAGAATTAGGCGTTTTGCCGCGGAGCGTATCATACAGCGTCGCTGAAGATCTCATGGGACAAGGAAAACTGGCGATGATGATCTCTGGTCCTTGGTGCTGGAGAAATCTTACGCGAAATGGAATCGACTTCGGTGTCGCCCCGATCCCTGGTGTCGATGGAAACCCCGGTAAACCTTTAGTCGGAGTCACGGCCGCCTATATCAACCGCTCGACTCCGAATAAGGATCTTGCACAAGAGTTCATTCAAAATTTTCTGCTCTCTGAGGAAGGACAACGCGGATTAGATAATGGAAAGGCCATTGGCATCCCCTCTCTCATTTCGCTCTACGAAGAGATGGCAAAGCAGAATGACCTGATCCGTCAGATGAAGAGTTGCTCAGATGCAGGGGAAGTCATGCCGAATATTCCGCAGATGAGCCGATTCTGGGCCTCAGTCGGAAACGCTCTGCAAATCGCCACAAACGGCAAAGCACCACCTCAAACAGCTCTGAAAGAGGCCGAATCGACGATGCGGGCGCCGTAGAGTCCGAGCGTGAGTGCGAGTGCGAGTTAATTCGCGGTTGCTCACACTCGCACTCAGACCCACACTCATTACATGAAAGCGATCGTTTACGACGCGCCGCGACGGTTTGAATACAAAGACGTTCCGGAACCGGGTATTGGTCCAGACGAAGTTCTGATTAAGATCCAGGCATGCGGCTTGTGTGGGACCGACCTGCACATTCACGAAGGTGAGTTCTCGCCACGCTTTCCGCTGATCCCCGGACACGAGTTTACCGGAGAAATTGTAGCTACGGGCGGAAACGTCGTCGGACTAAAACAAGGCCAGCGCGCCGTCGCCAATAGCAACCAAGCTTGCGGGAAGTGTTTCTATTGCGTACGCGGCGATTTCCTTTTATGCGAGAACCTGAGTGCTTATGGCGTTACTTTGAACGGCGGTTTTGCTGAATACATGAAGATCCGCGCGGATCGCGTGTTCCCGATCAAGAACCTCGAACCGCATGAAGCGGTGATGGTGGAACCAACTGCTTGCGCCCTCCACGGCATGGAAGTTCTTGGAATGGACCCCGGGAGCGAAGTTTTGCTTTTCGGAGCCGGCCCGACCGGCCAGGTATTGGCACAGTTGGCGAAACTGAACGGTGCCGGGAGGCTCATCGTCGCGGCTCCGGCGGGTCCGAAGCTTGATCTCGTCGGACGTCTTGCAGCAGATGAGACCGTAGCGATTGATCGAAAGGATCCAGGAAAACACAGAGTCCGCCTTCAACAACTTAGCCCAAATGGGTTCGATTATGTGATCGAAGCTACCGGCTCGCCGGCGATCTGTCAGGATGCTCTCGGCTATGTGCGGCGCGGCGGCACGTTGTTGGTGTACGGCGTTTATCCGGAAAAATCTGCGGTTCAGTTCGATCCATTCGATGTGTTTCGTCGCGAAATCACGATCAAAGGATCGTTCGCTCAAATCGATAGCTTTGGCCGCGCACTCGCCTACCTCGAGACCGGTAAGATCAAGGTCAACGAAATTGTGACCGACCGGTTCCCATTAAAAGACTGGGACAAAGTCCTGGGCCACGCTTGGTCGCGCAAAGGCATCAAAATTGCCGTGGTGCCCAACTGAGACTCTTTTTGTAGGGTCGCGCTTTCTGTCTCGGAAGTCTTTCGGTGGCATCGAGCTAAACGGCCGTCGCGATAAATCGCAACTTTCGAGCGCCGATCAGTCCGTCGAACGTGCCATCGCGGCAGGCTCTACATTTCCGCCCGTCAGGTCCCCTTGAAAACCAAACGTTCCATGCTAACAGTGCCTTCCCGCCCGCATCGCTTCCGCCTTTGACGGATGCGGGCGTGGCCTCCGATTGCTCGGGTGGTGAAATGGCAGACACGTACGTTTGAGGGGCGTATGCCGCAAGGCGTGGGGGTTCAAGTCCCCCCCCGAGCACGACTGTCGGCCAGTAGGACGACGGCGGCGATCCGGCCAAGACTGGACCGCCCTCCAGTTTTTGGTTTTCTGGTTTCGGTTTTCGGTTTTCTGTTCGGAATGGGCGCTAATCGCATTGTCTCAGTTGACCTCAAAACGCGTCCCTACAATGTGCACATCTGAGAAGGGCTGCTCGCTCAATGTTGGTGAGATCGCGCGTGAAAATTCGCTAGCCGGACGCGCCGCGATTCTGACTGATGAGCATGTGGCCAAACTGTACCTCATGCCGGACGCCATTCGCATCTCGGTAGCTAATCTTAAACCCGCTGACCAGGGAGGTTGGAATCCTGCCAATCGAAGTTTCAGCTCATTAGATGCCCAACGAACATCCCCGATTAGGTCCTCAAATTCCGGGCATCGTTAACCTCCTGGCGCGCGCCTCCTTGATTTGGCTCCAAACCCTCGAAATCGTAGTCTCGATAGCTGCGTTAAGTTCCGCTCGACTTTTTCCAGGAGGCAACGCGGCCTCCGCTACGGGATCCCCGCCAAGTTCTTGAACCGTTGCATACAGTTCGGCAGCATTTTGAAAAATAAACTGCTGCTCCTGCTCCTTTTCCGGGAGTGTAAACGCAGTTATGTTCAGAACCCAGGTACCGTCCTTACGGAGTAAAAAGCGTTCTTCTTCGGAGCTTGAGCTGCCAGGTGGAACGCCATCCTGGCGGATAACGTAGGGTCCGTGCCCGCTTTTGTTGGTTCCGAGATTGAGCAACACGCAGTCTTTGCAATCGTTGGTGAGTATTCGCATATTGTTTTTTTATTGAAGTAGCAGGTATTTGGGTGATGTGAAGGGCTTCAGTGCAAAGTCGCTTATCATCCAGATAACCTTGTCTCGCGGTTCCGGTTGCCATGCTGACGGGGCGACTACACCAATGACTTCAACTTTCTCGGGAGAGTCTATGAAGTGTACGCGGAGACGATGATTTCTACAAAATAATGAAAACACACTTAAAAAGTGTACGTAGATTTGCAACAGTTTGCACCAGTTTCCCTTGCACAAGAATCCGCCGTTTTCCACCCTGAGGTAATTTCTTGGGCAATGCCATGGAAAATAGCGGAAAAGAGAACCCTGAAAGCGGGTTCAAGTCCCCTCCCGAGCACGACTGTCGGTCAGTACGACGACGACGGCGATCCGGCCAAGGCCGGACCGCGCCCTCTAGTTTTTAGTTTTCTGGTTTCGGTTTTCGGTTTTCTGTTGGGAATGGGCGCTAATCGCATTGTCTCAGTTGACCTCAAAACGCGTCCCTACAATGTGCACATCGGAGAAGGGCTGCTCGCTCATGTTGGTGAGATCGCGCGTGAAAATTCGCTAGCCGGACGCGCCGCGATTCTGACTGATGAGCATGTGGCCAAACTGTACTCCGAGCCACTGCGCAGGTCGCTCGAGCAGGAAGGCTTTGTGGTATCAAGCCATGTGGTTGAGAGTGGCGAACCTTCCAAGTCGCTCGCTGTTGTCGAGCGGATTTGCGAAGCACTCGCTCAAAGCGGAATCAACCGGCAAAGTTTCATCGTAGCATTGGGCGGCGGCGTGGTCGGCGATCTGGCTGGGTTCGTCGCAGCAATCTATTATCGGGGAATTCCGGTGATCCACGTCCCAACCACGGTCATGGCCCAGGTCGATAGTTCCATCGGCGGCAAAACAGCAGTAAATCTGCGCACCGGAAAGAATCTGGTCGGAGCATTTCATCAACCACGAGCCATCATCGCGGACACCGACACGCTCAAGACGTTAGGCCGGCGCGAATGGAACGAAGGGTTCGCCGAGGTCATTAAATACGGCGTGATTCGCGACGCATCGTTGCTTTCCCAGTTGGAACAGGGGATTACCTCGATGCCGGATCTGGTCGAGCGCTGCGTCAAAATCAAAGCCTCATACGTCGTCGAAGATGAGTTTGAGACGACTGGAAACCGCGCGCTCTTAAACTTCGGACACACCCTTGGCCACGCTATTGAAGCGGTGGCCGGTTACGGAAAGCTACTGCACGGAGAGGCCATCGCGCTTGGGATAATGGCGGCTCTCGATGTTTCCGTTCGCCGCGCAGGACTGTCTCCAGAAGAAGCCAAAAAAGTAAAAGCCGTCATTCAGAGGTATGAATTGCC
>JBKPBY010000117.1:0-11516 GCA_046727075.1 bacterium
CGTCAACCCAATCGACTAGAAGATCCGCGCCGGCTATATGAAGGAGTTCATGCCTCACAAGCTGCCCTTTATTCCTGGCTGGGATGTTGCAGGGGTCGTTGAGGCAATTGGATCTGGGGTCGCTCATTTCAGGCCAGGCGATGAAGTGTATGCCTGTACTAATCACGACGGCACGTATGCGGAGTACGCGATCGTCACAGAAACAGAAACGGCGCTTAAGCCCAAGTCGGCTGACCATATTCACGCGGCGGCTATCCCGGTGACAGCATTAACGGCGTGGCAAGCATTATTCGAGAAAGCGCAGCTCAGCGCCGGTCAGAGGATCCTGATTCACGCTGCCGCCGGCGCGGTCGGGAGTTTCGCCGTCCAACTCGCGAAGTGGAAAGGCGCACATGTGATCGGAACCGCCTCAGGAAAAAATCTGGCCTTTCTCCGCGAGCTCGGAGTTGATGAACCACTCGATTACGAAAAGGTGCGCTTCGAGGATGTCGTACGTGGAGTAGATGTGGTGTTCGACACACTCGGCGGCGACACCCAGGAACGGTCGTGGAAGGTTCTGAAAAAAGGCGGGATCCTCGTTTCGATAGTCCAATCGCCCCCGGCGGAATTGGCTGCGAAATATGGCGTGCGGGCTGAATTTTTTGGCGCCCAAGCCAGCGGAGCGCAGTTGGCAGAAATTGCGAAGCTGGTTGATTCTGGGCGCGTAAAGCCGGTGGTCGAAACTGTGGTGCCACTTTCGGAAGTGCGACGCGCTCACGAATTAAGCGGAAAAGGGCACGTGCGGGGCAAGATCGTGTTGAAGATCGCGTAAATGATCGCGAATTCGCAGTCCTCGTCACTTGGTCTATCAGGATGGCGAGGACTTGCTGAAAATCAGTTTCAGTCAGATGAAAACGAGTCGGCTTCCTACATTCTTTCTGAGTCATGGCGGTGGACCATGGCCGTACACGACAGGCGAAATTCGTCGTCAATTCGCAAGCCTTGAATCTTCTTTGAAAGAATTTCGCCGACAGGTAGGCGTAAAACCAAAAGCGATCCTCGTAGTCTCTGGTCACTGGGAGGACAAAGACTTCGCGGTGATGGCGAACCCTCGGCCTCCGATGGTTTACGACTATGGCGGTTTCCCGGAAACCCGGCACATGCGTTATGCTGCTCCCGGGTCTCCCGAGCTGGCGCAACGGGTCCACTCCCTGATTCAACAGGCGGGCCTGCCTACTCACCTGGATCCCGTACGGGGATTCGATCACGGCACTTATTCGCTCTTAGCGGTCACACATCCTGAGGCAGAGATTCCTGTCATTCAGGTCTCCATCCGAACGGACTACGATCCTGAGTCACACCTGCATCTGGGCCGGGCGTTGGCTCCTCTTCGGGATGTGGGGATCCTCATCATCGGAAGCGGTAGCAGCTATCACAATTTCCATCCAAAGAACGCCCGGCGAGAGTCGGCCCGATTTGACGCGTGGCTCAAGGAAACACTGGTAGACGCGACCCCGAACCAGCGTTCCGAACGCTTGTTAAATTGGAACCGCGCTCCTTTTGCACGTGCAGCACAACCGGAAGAAGACCATCTGGTGCCGCTTTTCGTCGCTGTTGGCGCTGCAGAAGAAGAACCAGGTAAAGTAATATACCGAGAGGGGAATTTCTTCGGGATGGTCACTTTGTCGAACTATCAGTTTGGGCTAGCTGGTCAAGATGCCGAGCTCAGTCTACTGGTGGAGCCAGGGGACAGGAGCCAAGGGACAGCGATAGGGTGGGTGTGAGAGGCAAGACGTGAGAGATGAGAAGTGAGAACCGGCTCTCCTAGCTTCTAGCTTCTAGCTTCTAGATTCTAGATTCTAGTTCCTAGCTCCTGTATCCTTCCGGATTAACTATGGACTTGGAGCTCAAAGAAAAAGTGGCCGTGATAACTGGCGGTAGTGTCGGAATCGGGTTAGCCGTTGCCGAAGGTTTAGCGGCGGAGGGGGCGCACCTGGTGTTAGCGGCACGCCAGGAGGATCGGGTCAAAACCGAGGCGAATCGGATCGCCGAAAAATTCAAGGTGCGCGCCATTGGAGTAGCGGCGGACGTGGCTACGGTTCACGGAACTCAAGCTCTTATCCGAGCAGCGGAGACTGAGTTCGGTGGCGCCGATATTCTGATCAATAATGCCGGTACCGGCAGCAATGAGACCATTATGGAAGCACCCGATGACAAGTGGCAGTACTACTGGGAGTTGCATGTGATGGCTGCTATCCGGTTAGCGCGTGGCCTGGTTCCATTCATGCGCAAACGTGGAGGTGGAGTGATTTTGCATAACGGCTCGGTTTGCACCGTTCAGCCGCTTTGGTACGAGCCGATCTATAATACGACTAAAGCTGCGCTTTTGATGTTCTCTAAGACACTCGCGAACGAGCTCATTAAAGATAATATTCGCGTGAACACGATCAATCCCGGCCTGGTACTCACTCCGGATTGGATCAAAACCGCTAAACAACTCACAGCCGATAAGGGTGGCGATTGGAAAGCGCACCTCGACGGGGTGGCGCGCGAATATGCGCCGATTGATCGTTTTGCCACGCCCGAGGAAGTAGCCCATTTCTTCGTTTTCATGTGTTCGCCCAGAGCGAGCTATTCAGTCGGATCCGCCTACTTTATCGATGGCGGAATGCTGAAAGTCGTAGCGTAGAGCCGCGACCAGCACGCCAAGACGCGAATAAGAAAGGGATCTCGCGCCAAGCCGCCAATAGTAAGGGGATCTCACGCCAGGGCGCCAAGACGCAAAGTTTTGGTTTTAGTGGAGCAGACAGATTTCTGCTGTTAGCAGCCCGCTGTTTTGGGTTACGGGCGCGGCCAAAAGCCGGTTCTTTTTTCAACCTCTTAGCCTTGGCGTCTTGGCGTCTTTGCGTGAGGTTTCTTCCGTATAGCGTCTTGGCGTGACTTCTTGCTAGCGCCTTGGCGTGACTGACCCCTTTCCCATTGCACTTCCCGAGCTGCACCAGCGTTGCGTCTTAAACACCGCTGCGAGCCACGCCGATGGCCAAAAGGTCGAATCCCTCGAGCAGCGCCACGAGACCGCATAGAATGATGATCCTGATCTGTAATCGCCCGAAAGGACACCGGTCGATCAGGTCGGCGATATTAACGGAAGAGGATGCTGACATCTATGGGAGAGCAATACCGACTGATGCATTCTCTTCCGGGGACGCAAACCAGTAGCCATAACGCTGCGCTGTTTTCAGCAAATGCCGGATTTCATCTGGAGCTGGTGGTCTAACGCTTTCCCCAGAGGCCAATGGTCGGCCGATTTCCTGAAAGTAACGTCCGTGCTTGGAGGTCGTGAAAAGTAAGTTGAGCACCGGATTTTGCGACCTGTTCCTAAATGCGTGCTTTGCGTTGTTGGGAATTTCGATGAGGTCTCCCTCACTGGCTTCAATCCACTTCATCTTTTCGCCAGTTTCAACAAGCACCTCAATATTGCCCGAAAGAACGAAGAAGATTTCGATGACATCGTGGCTGTGCATGGGTACTACAACGCCGGAAGGGATCATTCCTTTCAGTATGCACGGGGCTTCGTCGCTTGGCTGCGGGCCAACTAAAAACTCAATGCTTGCCTCTAACACCTCAAATACGCTGCAGTCACCCTTTCGGACCACACGCGCGAACGGTACGGTTGTTAAAAGTTTCTCCATAATCCACCCACAGTAGGATGCCGGCCTGTGGCCGAGTAATGCCGAGTAAGGATTGCGATGATGCACGATCTGCATCAGTCTTTGGTATGCTGGAGCAAATACGCTCATTTCTAACCGTGGTGGAAGAGGGCAGTCTCCATCGAGCAGCGGCGAAGCTGCGGATCTCGCAGTCAGCACTGTCGCGTCAGATGCAGGCGCTCGAGCACGAATTGGGAGGACGACTATTGGAGCGTATGGCCACCGGTGTGAGTCCGACGACGGGAGGCCAGACATTGGCCAAGAGGATGGACGCTGTGCTCGCCTCCTACGATCGGGCCGTGAGCGATACGCGGCGAGCTCTGCGCGGGGACACGGATCAATTGCGAATTGCTTACCTCCCCGCAGCCGCCCAGCAGTATGTTAGGGGACCGGTGCGGGAGGTGCGGCGAAGTCATCCGGAAACGGTTTTGAAGCTCGTGGGCTTATCACCGGGCGAGCAAATAATCGCTTTTCGCGCCGGAGAGATCGATGTCGGCATAACCAACGAGAGCGGCGAGTTGCTAGCCGGCGAATTTTACGCGCGAAAGTTGGCAGAGACGGGTAGTTACATTGCCCTTCCGGAACACCACCGGCTTGCGACCCAGGACCGGGTGCGGTTGTCCGATTTGAAAGGCGAATTTTTTGTAAGCTGGGACGCTCAACAGGTGCCCGGCCTGGATCGGCAGGTCGAGGCTTACTGTAAGAAGTACGGGAAGTTTCGCCCGAAATTTCACTGCCCGGTGCAAAGGATTAAACAAGCGTTCGAGTTGGTCGCCAACGAAAATGCGGTTCTTATCTTGCCTACATTCGCCAGCCATCATTCTCCACCGGGCGTCGTCATTCTACCCCTGGCGGACGCGAACGTGACTTGGAAGTTTCTGGTCGTGTGGCGGCGAGGCAAAACAGGCGGTGCTCTGAAGACATTGTTGGACGCTCTGTCAAAGGTAACTCCCAAAGCTAACGAAACGACAAAGCTAGCTACGAAAGCTAGGCCATAGAGCGGACCGCTTCGCCTCCCTCGTCTTGGTGAAGCCGGCGCGGCCACTCCGATGGCCAGAAGGTCGAATCCGTCGAGAAGCGCAACGAGACCGCACGGCAGGATGATCTTGATCTGCGACGGGGATACCGGTCGATTAGCTCGGTGATGTTAACGGAAGAAGATGCTGACATAAGTTTCGCCACCGGCTGCCGCTGTAATCGGATAATGGCCAGGCGAGACAGGGCGGGCTGATGCGAACTCAATTCACGGGATGAGCCTCGGGGAAAGTCCAGGTGCCATTCAAAATCTCGGCGCGGGGCCGATAGAGGCGCACCATATAATTCCAGCCTTTCATGATCGGCAGGCAATTAGGAATTGTACCGTCGCAGCCGCCTAACTGGATGATGATTGAACCGTCCTCGCTCTTCTTCGCGGTGATATTGTTAATGGAATAGGCGTTAAGCTCGTTGGGCTGGTAATAGCCCTCCGCGTTGTAGACGCTGATCGACCAGAAGCCGTCGACTGGCGCATCCTTGACGTTAAGCTTGTAGACGGTCGTGCCATCGTTCTTGCTCGGTGTGACGTTGAGATACATCGCGTCCTTCTCGGGATTTCCGCCCCAAAGCGAGGCGGCTGCGATCAGACGCCGCACCGGATCGACCCGGTCCTTTGTGCCAAACATGCGCCTTGTATCGGGGAGGGTCTCGGCAAGAACGAGCAGCGCGTCGCGCACCTTATTCTGGCTTGCTGGGTCCCAGTTGGGCACTTCGAAGCCGCCGGGACTTTGCTGGTTAACCTTGATCGCATCCTGCAGTTTGCGGACCCGCTTCATGTCTTCCGGATTTGTCGGATCGACGAGTATGCGGACTCCCAGCAAGACGTAGCGCATGCCGACCTGCTCCCTTGTGAAGGTGTAGCTGCCGGCGTTATAGATGACTTGAGGCGTGTACATGTCTTCATCGATCACCTGCATAGACATGAAGTCCTTGCCCGCATTAGGCAGCGTGACCGTTACGGGCCCCGCATCAAGATCAAAAACCGCCGTGGAATTAAGCGTGTCGCGGTTCGATCTCACGACAAGCTGCTTGTCGATCGGCGTCAGTTCACGATTATGGGTGAATTTGCCGAAACTTCCATCCTTAACCATCTTGCCGAAATAACGATGGGACTCGGCGCGAATGAAGTTATCAGGGGTAACAGGGACAACGCTTTCTCCCTGCGACTGCGCCTGAGTTCCGTTAATAACAGTCAGCGCCGCCAGGGCGTGGATGATCAGCTGGGTTTTTATGTTTTGTTCTCCTCTCGTCTTTAGTTTTTACCGTTTGAGGGGCAGAGCCTGATAGCAATGCCCGAGGTTGCAGCACTTCCTTTGAGAGCGACAAGAAAGTCGGTCAGCGCGGCGTCTAAGACCAAAATAAACGGTGTTATCGTTCAATCGTTTTGGTGCGACCATCTAGCGGACAGTGATGCCGACTGATGCATTCTCTTCCGGGGTCGCAAACCAGTAACCATAACGCCGCGCTGTCTCCAACAAGTGCTGGATTTCATCGGGAGTTGGTGGTCTAACGCATTCCCCACACGCCAATCGTCGGCCGATTTCCTGAAACTAACGTCCGTGCTTGGAGGTCGTGAAAAGTAGGTTAAGCACCGGGTTTTGCGACCTGTTCCTGAATGCATGCCTTGGGTGCTGAGGATTTCGATGAGGTCTCCCACACCCCGCTTCGACCCACTGCATCTTTCCGCCAGCTAGTGGAATACTTTCCGTTTCGTGTGCGGACCCCTGTTACCCGACTTTGAACACGCCCACAGTGTGTGGCAACGAGTCTATTTTATGCGCGTGCCCTCGCCCGGGAAAGGAGGCGCCTCGAGCCGTCGGAAGTGACAGTTCTTCATCAGTAGATTCGACGGCAGTTGCTCGTTGACGAGCTTCTGGGTGGCCTCGATACCGGTGACAGGCAGGCCATCGCGCGGCAACAATCCGATCTGTACCAGCACGGACGCTTGGTCCCAATAGATATGCTCGTTGTAAAGCTTTCCGCCCCGGAAGCAAACAATAGCAACAAGCGGAACCTCGACATAGTTCCCCGTCGGAGCCACTCCCGGTAACATCCAGTCGATCTCGCGATCATGGGTGAAACAGAAGATCATTTCGTCCACAACCCGATCCGCTCCGATCGTACGCGAAATTGGGATCGTACGCGTGTCCCCCGGATTGACGTCCAAGAAGTGGTACTTGTAGAAATTGTAGAGCTCGTCATATCCGACACCACCAGTCATCGTCGGAATACTGTTGACGTAAGGCTGCGCCACCATCGTCTGCATGTTCGACTCCACGTCCCGATCGACGAACTCACATTCCAAATGGCGGTCCCAAAGAGCGGACAGATCAAACTCTGGGCCCATTGCTCGCTGCAGGACCGCGAACGAGCGCGAATATGCCATGCTGGCCGCAGGCTTGTTGTACGACGGACTCTCCGGCAAAGCAAATGCGTGATCGGTGCCAGGATAGGTATAAGTCTTGACATTCTTATGCCCAGAGAAGGCGCGACGGATGGTTGAGACGGTTTCCGGCGGGGAAAGCTTGTCCTCCTCGGCGAAATGCAGCACCAAAGGACACGTGATGAGCTTGACTTCGTCAAGATGTGTTTCGATCCCTACACCGTAATAACTGATCGCGCATTGGACGTCATATCGCGCCGCCGTCAGGACAGCAAGCGTTCCGCCAAGGCCGAAGCCAATCGTTCCGACCTTGCCATGGCAGCTTTGCATGGTTCGCAGCGCGGCGACAGTCATGGCAATATCGCGCAGGCCTTGCTCTGTGTCGAATTTCCTAAACAAGGCAATGCCTTTTTCGATGTCGTCCTGACTGTGAGCCAAGTCCACATGCCTATCGAGCCGTGCGAACAGATCAGGGGCGACAACAAGATAACCCTCCTCCGCGAGCAGGTTGCACAGGTTGATCTGGTTGTTGATACCGAGTCCCCCTTGCAGCAATGCAATGCCTGGAGCGGTTTTGCTCTCGGGTTTGCTTACAAAAGCTCGAAACTCGAATCCGTCATCGCTTTTGAGGGTCTGGAAACTACCATTCATTTGATACTCCGTTCTTATGTAATTTTCTCCTTGGGATCTTCTTGAATTGTTTCTGATTTTTTTGGCAATGGGTCATGGTTTCTTTCTGCTCTCCTAATTCGATTGACATGGGTTATTACAGCCTTCCGAATCAGTTAAGCGCAGGCTTTCTCTCCGTTGTTCGATCCGACGTTTGCAACACAACCTAGACGCAATGGCTCCGATCCCCTCCGCCGCAGCCGTCTCAATCACGACGTAACCGTTATCGAGCGGCGTAGTTTTGATCATGCGAAGTCCAACCTTGTCGAACAGAACGCTGTACTCGGCGAGGCTGCGCTCCTTTCCATTCCCTGCGAGCATCAGGTGCAGATCGAAAAGCGGGACTTGAGTATCGATCATAGTCGCCGGTATCTGTTCGCCGGGCTCGGCAACGAAGGCCTCAATGACTACCAGACGGGCGTCCGGTTTCATCGCGCGGCGGCAGTTTTCCAAAATTCGTATCGCATCGGCATCATCCCAATCGTGGAGGATGAACCTCAACAAATAGAGTTCCCCCTCCGGCACCGACTTGAAGAAATCGCCGCCAATCGCTTCGGTCCGCTCCGCAAGACCTCGGGCTTTGGCCGCTACTGCTGCTGCTGCGGCGACCTCAGGCCGGTCCAGGACGACGCCGTGCAGGTGTGGATTGTGTTGCATCAGGCTATGCACCAGCGCCCCGTCTGCACCGCCGACATCGACAGCGACCGAATAGGTCGAGGTATCAAGCATTCTGGCGACCTCGTCCGCTACGCCCTCGAAAATGCTCTGCATAGCTGTCCGAAAGATCGCGGCCTCGTCTGGATGGTCAGCGTAATAATCGAAAATCGGAGCGCCCAACGCTCTGGCGGCTTGCGCTTCGTTCGTGCGCACGGCCATGAGAAATTCGCTCCAGATCAAATATTGGGCGCGGGTGCCGAGCACCATCGCCAGGTTACGCATCGAGCCGGGTGTCTCTCCGTGCAGGGCCTGGAGACGCGAAGTGGACTTGAACGTACGACCATCGTCACAGGTAGTCAGACCAATCTTCGTGCACGCCCGCAGAAAGCGAAATGCCATAGACCGTTCGATGCCGCTAACGGCCGCGAAATCCTCGGCGGTGTGGCCACCATCCTGGAGATGTTCCGCAAGCCGGAGGGACGCAGCGACTGCGAGGATTTGCGTCCGCATGAAACCAGTCATCTCACAGCGAAGCCAGTCGAAGTCTTCTTTAGTTAGAGCTTTAGTAGACGCCATTAGCCCTCCCCATTTCAGTGAGTTGAAGCCGACGACCAGGAACACAAGAACTGTTAAGAGTTATTTTCATCGAATATGCACACACGTTAGGACAGCGGCCCGCGGCCGGGTAATGCTGAGCGAGGATTGCGATGATGCACGATCTGCATCAGCCTTTGGCATGCTGGAGCAGGTACGATCGCCGGGAACAGATGGTCCGACGGCTTAGAAAAGAATCTCGAATCTCGAAGCTTGAATTTCGAATTCTGGGGGAGGCTCCCATGCGAGATTCTAGCTTCGAGCTTCTAAATTCCTTTTCTTACCCGAATGCTACCGCTAGCACTTGTGTGATCGAGCGGGATCGAGCGGGATCGAGCGGGAACTGAAAACCGAAAACTGAAAACCGTTAACCGTTAACTGCTTCCTTCGGAAGCGCTAGTAACACCAACACCAACACTAACACTCGGCACAGCGTTCTCAAACGCTCCTCCGATAACCGATGCGCAATCGACCGTCGCGCTTTCGCCGTTGAACGTTCTAGCTGGAGCGACAGCGGATCAGACTTTCACCCTTTCGATCGACAAGAGTGCAAACGGCGGTGTCGACTTCTCCACCGTGCAGGACGTACTACTCGGAATCGACTACACGGCTACGGTTTGATCATGCCGCGCGGGGTCGTATCTAAAAGTATGATTCTGCTGAAAAACTAGCGCGGTTCAAAATTGATTAGTGAGATCCGGAGGATCGACTGAGGAATGGCGTAAATTGCCAGGAAAGATAGGAATCGTTCCTGTGGGCCGCGCGCCATCCGCCTAAGCTCGAATACAAGGGCTGAAATAGGATCGCTAAGATTGAAATTGCTTCCCGCAATTAGCTTAAGCCAGCGTTTAATGTTGCAGGCAGTTCCAATGAAAAGATTCTGCAGTTGAACCTTGGCAAAGCCGCGGTAACGGCTGCGGCGCAGACCATGGCCGCGTACTAATTCGCTGATACTACCTTCGATTGCCGCGCGGGGGCGCATCTTTATTTGGAACTCTTTGGTTAGCTGTTGCTCCCGACGAGCCTGAAGGTAGTCGTGGTACTGGCCGACAACAATCGTGCGATGGGGTTGAGCGACTGATACACATTGGGCGCGCAAGCGGCAGCCGTGACAGCGCCTTGACCACTCGAAACGGTAAGAGATTTTCGCTCGTTTGTGTTCTTGGATTCGGCTGCACTGAGTACTTTGATAGCCTCCCGGACAAATTGCCTTTCTATCGGCGATACTGATTTGAAAGGATTCGATTCGATAGGCCCCTGCTTTGCCCGTTCGATTGGCGCTGGGTTGAGCCGGACCGATGAGCTCCCAGCCTTCTTTAGCCGCCTGATGAAGTCGAGCTGCAGAAACGTAGGCTCCGTCGACGTAGAGTTCTGTCGGTCGCTGCAGACCGTTTGCTGCCTGATCTTGGAGCGTTTCATCTAGCCCTGGATCATCACTCTGACTAGCCTTCTGCGTCACAATCGAGGTGATAAAAGATCCCTGCTCTTTAGAGTCCGCTTCGGGCACCGTCTCGGCCACTTGCACCTTGTAACCTACCCATGCCTTCTGCTGTTTTGCTGGCCCCTTTGCTGACCACTGCGCATCAGGATCGTGCGGACTCTGAATGACTCCGCTTTGGTGTGTTTTGACCGCAAGAACTTCTTGATCTTTCAGTTCATATTGTTGGGCAAAGACCTCTCGCAAAATACAGACCTGCCGGCCGTAGCGCGGTTCGGCTGCAGCGCTTTGCAGCCACCGTAATAGCATCCAGCTATCCTGACCCGCCTGCCGATGCTTGCTTTTGAGCAGATCGATTCCGCTCTTAAAATCCAGCTTGTTCTCCACGTAACGTTCCCACAATGTCGCCCAGAAATCCGGTCGTTCCGCTTCCGCTAAGCTCCTTGCCAGTTCTTCCAACGCTAAACGCAACGTCTCACGCACGCACTCCAGAGCGCTCAGCTCACCGACTGCGGCCAACACGTGCGTCGAATCCAAACGTTGTTTGGAACGCTTGACCACTAGACCTTCCTTCTGTAAGGCCTCCAAGACCGCTCGCATTGCCACCTGACTCTTGGCGTGCTCGATCAAGCGTTGCCGAAAATAGACTAACGTGGTGGGATGAAAGCCTTGATCGCTGAGTTTGAGGTTCAGCGCTAGCTTCCAGCCCAAGTGGTACTTCACCAACTCCACCGCTTGCCGATCGGGTACCCGCTCCAAGAACTGGAAGATCAGCACTCCAAGCAACACTACCGGTTCGACTCCGGGCCGGCCGTTATCGCTCCGGTAGCACTCTTGGAGCTCCTGTCGACACCGCGCCAACACAGGCCATACTTTCTTAGCGAATAGCTTGTATTTATCGTCGTCAGCGAACAAATCCGGCGCGATCGCGCCCAAGCTTTCAAACAACGACCCTTGCACTTCGAATTGTGGCAGGCTCATCTCTCGTCTTCTGCTTTAGCAGTCTACCAAAACCACAACCACTTAACTATCAGAACCCGCCTAGATCCGG
>JBKPBY010000118.1:0-24556 GCA_046727075.1 bacterium
CGAACGCCGAACGCCGAACGCCGAACGCCGAACGCCGAACGCCGAACGCCGAACGCCGAACGCCGAACGCCGAACGCCGAACGCCGAACGCCGAACGCCGAACGCCAAACGCCAAACGCCAAACGCCAAACGCCAAACGCCAAACGCCGAACGCCAAACGCCAAACGTCAAACGTCACACGTTAAACCGAAACGCAATAACGTCGCCATCTTTGACTTCGTATTCTTTGCCTTCAATCCGGAGTTTGCCGGCCTCGCGCGCTTTGGCGAATGAACCGAGGCGAATCAAGTCGTCGTAGTGAACCATTTCGGCGGCGATAAATCCGCGTTCGAAATCGGAATGGATAACGCCGGCGGCAGCCGGAGCTTTATCGCCGGCATGTATCGTCCATGCGCGGGACTCCTTTTCGCCGGTAGTGAAAAAGGTGTGCAGCCCGAGCAGATGATAAACTGCACGGATCAAAGTATCGATCCCGCTCTCTCTCACACCGAGGCCTGCCAGATACTCGGCGGCTTCCGACGGTGGTAGTTCGGCCAGCTCGCTCTCGATTTGGGCACTGATAACGACAGCCTCTGTCGATAGATGTGTTGCCACATAGCTGGAGACCGCCTTTACATGTTTCGCTGCAGCGCTCGACGAGCTGTCATCGTTTATGCCGGCCAGATCCGACTCGCCGACATTACAGGCAAAGATGGTGGGCTTTGCCGACAAAAGAAAAAAGGATCTTAGCAGCGCTTTCTCTTCCGGTGTAGCGGGCAGCGTTACCGCCGGCTTAGCTTCGTTCAGGTGAACTATCAGGCGTTCACAAAGCGCTGCTTCCATTTTTGCGTGTTTGTCGCCGGCGCGAACCTGCTTTTGCAGCCGATCCAGACGTTTCTGCACCGAAGCCAGGTCGGCCAGTACGAGCTCAGTGTTGATGACATCGATGTCCCGAATCGGATCTATCGAGCCGCCGACGTGATGGACATCCGAATCTTCAAAACAGCGGACGACTTGTACAATCGCGTCCACCTCGCGGATATGGCTTAGAAACTGGTTTCCCAGTCCTTCTCCCTTGCTGGCGCCCCGCACCAGACCGGCGATATCGACGAATTCGATCGCTGCAGGAACTGCTTTGACAGAGTGCGACAGCTTTGCCAGTGCCTCCAGCCGCGGATCGGGTACCTGGACGACGCCTTGATTCGGTTCAATCGTACAAAAAGGATAGTTGGCAGCTTCCGCCTTGCGGGTACGAGTCACTGCGTTGAAGAGGGTCGATTTCCCAACATTTGGGAGTCCGACGATTCCTGCGCTGAGCATAAAGCGCCAACAGTAGTCCCGGGGATGGCTGGAAGCACGTGAAATCTTGACTTTGGCAGGTTGGGTCCTAAGATCGGAGCCTTTCTAGATAACTCTTTTGTTATGGCTGACGCATCACCGTCTACTCCA
Source organism: bacterium (assembly GCA_046727075.1). Lineage (GTDB taxonomy): Bacteria > Verrucomicrobiota > Verrucomicrobiia > Chthoniobacterales > JAFAMB01 > JBKPBY01. The sequence goes on from JBKPBY010000118.1 coordinate 1,429, forward strand.
CCACCTGTTTCATCGGGTTCAAGCGACACAGGGCTGCCCTCTAATCTCGCCGCCGGTCTGTGCGCAATCTTCACCCTAATTGGGGGTCTGATTTTCTACCTGATTGAAAAGAAAGACCAGTTCGTTCGGCACTGGGCGGTTCAAGCGATCTTTTTTGGCGGATTCTGGTTTGTTCTGTCCCTGGCCGTGAGCGTCCTCGGCGGCATTTTCGCCGGTATTCCTGGCCTTCGCATACTTTTCATTCCGCTTTTCGGCCTGCTCCATTTTGCCGTCTGGCTCGGTGGCATGATTCTCTGGATCATTGGAATCGTAAAAGCGTTCCAGGGGCAGAAATGGGAATATCCGTTTATTTCGCAGCAATGTAAGAAGTGGTTCCCAAATTTTTCGTGACGTAAAGAGTCACGATTCGACAGCGCTTACCAGAGGTCGAACGAAGTCGCCGATTTGCTTTGCCAGCGCTTCACGATCTCCGATCTCGCCGATACGCCGGACGATCGCGCTGCCGACGACCACCGCATCCGCGACCTGAGCCACCGTTCTTGCCTGTTCAGGCGTAGAGATTCCGAAGCCGACAGCAACCGGTAGACTGGTGTGCTTTCGAATGCGAGCGACTTGTTCGCTGATCCCCTGGGAAAGGTCCGAACGTTCGCCGGTAACACCTTCGCGCGAGACATAGTAGATGAAACCGCTTGCTAGCGAAACGATGCGAGCAATACGCGATTCTGAAGTAGTCGGCGCTACCAATCGTATCCGGTGCATCCAAGTCTCGGTTGCGAGGGGAGCCTCGTCCGGAGGCAAGTCCAAAAGCAGAAGTCCGTCGACGCCGGCATTTGCAGCATCTTGCTCGAATCGAGCAAGGCCGTACTGAAAGAGCGGATTGAGGTAGCTGTACAAAATCAACGGCACCTCACTCCGCTGCCGGATTGCCGCGACGCTGTTGAGAAGGTTTCGTACGTTTGTTCCGGCGGTGAGCGCCCTTTGAGCGCCGAGTTGGTTCGCGATCCCGTCGGCTAACGGATCAGAAAATGGGATCCCAATCTCTAGAAAACTGACGCCTGCGTCTTCAAGCGCGAGCGCGATCTCTACGGTTCGCTTTAATGTTGGATCCCCGCCAGTGATGTACGCCATGAATCCTTTTCGGCTCTGGTGCCGAAGCTTGGCAAATGTCGTATCAATGCGGTTCTGCATAAGATCTTACCGTAGAAGAACACTCTCGCTGATTTTCGCGCTCAAACTGAATTGTGGCATGTTCAATGTGAAAGCGTTCTTCAAGTTCTTGGTGGATCAGGCTGAGGAGACCATCATCGTTCGCTGGATCGGGCTTAATAAGATGAACAGTCAGAGCAGTCTCGGTCGTACTCAGTGCCCAAATATGCAAATGATGGACGTTGGTAACTCCTGGGATGCCGCTGAGGTATTCGCGCACGGCAGCGACATCAACGCCGGGTGGTACAGCATCCATCGCCATATTGAAAGAATCGCGCAACAGACCCCATGTTCCATAGACGATGACTGCGCTGATTAGCAAGCTGACCGCCGGATCAAGCCAACGCCAGCCGGTGAACGAGATAATGATTCCTGCGATTACGACTCCAAAGGAGACCGCTGCATCTGCGGCCAGGTGCATAAACGCTCCCCGAATGTTCAAATCCGAGTGACTCGCGGACTGAAACAAAAGTGCAGTTCCCAGATTGATGACGATCCCGACGGCGGCGACCCAGATAACAATGGAGCCTGCGACGTCGGGTTGATTACCAAATCTACGAATCGCTTCCCAACTGATTCCGCCGACGGCTATCAGCAAAAAAATCGCGTTGGTCAGCGCTGCCAGAATTGAAGATCTGCGGAGGCCGTAAGTGCGTCGATCGGTTGCGGGCTGGCTTGTGAGACGGCTGGCCCACCAGGCGAGAACCAAGCCAAGTACATCGCCGAAGTTATGGCCGGCATCGGCCACCAGTGCCAACGAATGCGCAGCGATTCCGAACAGGACTTGAATTACAACATAGACGGTATTCAGCGTGATGCCGATCGCGAACGCCCGACCAAATGAGGCTGGAGCATGCGAATGTCCCTCAGGGCTGGGGGAATGCCGCTGATTGTGGTGATGGTTTTCTGTCGCGCTCATTGCGGGGTCCGCGCGGCCTTCTGCGTTCTCGCTGCGGCGCAGGGCAAGAATTTAGCTAGATTTGCAGGGATGAACAGGAGCAATGCGTTCTCACGCATCGCTGAAAGTCGCCGAGCGGCGGGCACAAGAGACAGAGTATATTGATCCTCATGAATGTGCACGATCTGGCGGCTGGATTAATCGCCGGCGGCGCGTCCAGTCGTATGGGCTGCGACAAAGCGCTGCTGCCTGTCGTATGGCATGAACAGCAGATGCCGCTGTGGCGTCGCCAGCTTTCCGTACTCGAGAGCTTGTATCCGGACGAATTGATTCTCTCAGGATCTTCGCGCGACGATATGCCGAGCTCTCTTGTTGTTTTGGCGGATCGAATTGCAGGCAAGGGCCCGCTCGGGGGAATTGCCACCTGCCTGCGCCATATTAAGTCGAATTGGCTCGTTGTTGTCGCCGTCGATCTACCGCGGATCGATGCTGATTTTTTCCGAGAATTGCTGCGACAACGCCAGAACACGGGAGTCGTGCCGGTTAGGAACGGGAGATTCGAACCGCTTGCCGCAGTTTATCCAAAGAGCGCGTCCGCAGTTGCCAACAAGAGACTTGAGCGCGGAGACCTGAAGTTGCAGGCGTTTGTTGCAGAATTGATTGAGCTCGGGTTGGTTCGCCCCTGGGATGTACCAGAAGACATGGAGGGCCGCCTTGTTAATTGGAACCTGCCGCAGGTGATGTAGTTTCGACTCATGATCAAAGGAAGCGAAAAACGAAAGGCCGGTTACCCAATCGACAAATTGTTTCTCGATCGATGGTCACCTCGCGCGATGTCAGGTGAATCCATTGCCGAAGAAGAATTGCTCCTGCTCTTTGAAGCTGCGCGCTGGGCGCCATCCTCTTTTAATAATCAGCCTTGGCGAATGCTGTACGCTCGACGTGACACGGAGCATTGGCCGCTTTTCTTTGATTTGCTAGTCGAATTTAACAAGACGTGGGCTAAGAATGCTGCCGCGCTGATCGTGTTTATCTCAAAGACAACATTCGACCACAACGGCGAACCTTCGGTGACACATTCATTCGATACTGGCGCTGCTTGGGAGAACTTCGCCCTACAAGCCTCATTGAAAAACCTGGTGGTTCACGGCATGGAGGGATTCGACTACGAAAAGGCAAAAACAGCACTGAAAATTCCGGATGATTTTCGAGTCGAAGCGATGGTCGTTATTGGCAAGCCGGGGAAGAAAGAGGATCTCCCGGAAAGGTTACAAGAACGGGAGACGCCGAATGATCGGCGTAGTCTCTCTGAGATTGCTATTGAAGGCCCTTATCACTAGAAGCGCCGGCATCGCCGGCAATGCCAACATCGCCGACACCTCCGCGGTGGAACGCCGACAGCGCCGTGAACGCCGACGCCGCCGACATCGGAGCACGGGCCAGGGATTAATCAGGACCCGACACGATAGGTCGTGCTCGTGTGTAAGACTTAGGGACGGCAGCCCATGATCATCGCGCAGGACCTTTCGTTGCCGGCGATGTCGACGATGTCGGCGTTCCATCAGCGGCCTTCAGTTTTCGGACATACCAGAAGGTCCATCCGAAAAGACTGAAATAGGCTGTGTAGGCGATGATTGGAGAGATAATCAGGAACTGCTCGATTGGAATCCGCCATGCCAGTCCGACGCGGACGCAGGCTTCCAGCACAAGTCCGAGGCCCCACACTAGCGTCAAACGGTACATGCATTTAACAAAGATTGGCCGTTCCCAAAGCGTTCCGAAATGCTGAGCGTCTTCGGGGGAATGTTGTGCTGCGGTCGCCTGCGCCACGTAAAACATCAGTGGGCGTGGGAGCACTAGCGATCCGAGCAATAGAATGCCGACTACAGCTGTTATGAGCGATTCGCGGACGAGTAACATGCGCGGGCTGCCGCCGAGCGCAAAAATGCCAAGCGACATTAGGATTCCCAGGACCACAATCACGCTCACTGCATCAAGGCGACGAAACCGAATCACCCCGAAGAAGCTCCACAGAATCGGCGGGATTGACGAGAGCAGGAGGCCATTCGTTTCACCGAAACGGTTTTTGGTAAAGTGATATACCAGCCACGGCAAAAGGAAGTTGACCGCTACCTCGACCGCAATTGAAAGCTTGCGGGAGGATACGGCCCAAGACCTGTTATTTGCGATCTGCGGCATCCGTTGCTTTTGAGCCCCTTAAGAAAAGGGGTAATAGCACTGAGACGAGCACGACCCAACCCATGATAGTCAGCGCGCCCGAGTAACTCCCGGAGGCTTGCCGAATCCAAGCGATCAGGTACGGTCCTGCGACGCCGCCAAATCCCCACGCCGTCAACATCAAGCCATAGATGGCGCCGACAAATTTTGGACCGAAATAGTCGGTCGCAAACGCAGGCATCGTACCGAATCCTCCTCCGTAGCAGGAGATTATAACAAAACAGAAAGCGACGAGGATGGGAAACGCGTGCAGGGATGGCAAAATAAAGAACAGTGCAGCTTGTAATAGAAACATGACTGCGAAGACCGTCCTGCGACCAATACCGTCAGAAAGCCAAGCCCAGAGTAGCCTTCCCGCGCCATTTGCGATCGAAATCGTGCCAACCATTCCTGCGCCAACGATCGCCGTTACCCCGCTGATTTCGACCGCCATTGGCGCCGCCTGAGAAATTATGCTGATGCCAGCGGTCACGTTTAGAAAAAGGATGGCCCAGAGCACATACCATCGCCAGGTCGACAGCGCCTCTGCGAGAGTGTAATCCTTCCTGCCTAGAGCCGCTTGCTGCCTAGCGGTTGGTTCCCATCCCGCAGGCTTCCAACCGGCCGGCGGATTTTGCATCACGGATGCACCGGCTACAACCGCAAACAGATACACAATACCGAGAATCGCGAAAGTCTTCAGAACTCCAACACTCTGGATTAAAGTTGTTGCGATTGGAGCAGTTATCAGGGCACCTGCGCCAAACCCGGCAACGGCGAGTCCAGTGATGAAGCCGCGCCGGTCTGGGAACCATTTCACCAACGTTGCGACCGGTACGATGTAGCCGAGTCCCAAGCCGAGTCCTCCCAGGAGTCCGTAGGTCAGATAGAGAACTGGTAATCGGTGTGCGGAAAGGCTCGCCAACCCAACGCCGGCGCCATAGCACAATCCGGCTGCGATCCCAACGACTCGGGGTCCGACCCGGCTCATCCAGAGGCCGCCGAGAAACGCGGCAAAACCCAGAACCAGGATCGCGATCGAGAAGGCCCATGTTACTTGGGGAATCGACCATCCGAATCCCTTAACAAGCGGATCACGAAAAACGCTCCAGGCATAAACTGCTCCGAGAGCTAATTGCATCAGCACGCCACCAGCGGCTAAAACCCAGCGATTTGGAACTCGCTGATCTGTTTGCATCATTTTGGGTCTCCAATTATCACGCCGAAATCCCTTATTGCAGGCCGCCCTGCAGGGGGACGAAGGCGGAATGTTCGTTACGCTGCTGCCACGCGTAAGGCGCGGAGTGTAACAAATGATCATTCTGGCTGAACAGCGAGAAGATGGGCGTACGATTTTCTTATCTTTTCGTACGATTCTCCTATCTTTCTATTCACTTTCCTCGCTTGGTTCCCTGAGCCGATCGATGCGGATCAGCTTACCGCTATCGGCGATATGTAGCTCTGTATCGGGCACTCCATCGATGTCGATCTCAATGCAGTAAATCGTTGTCTCTCCCCAGTGGTAGGTATCCACCAGCTTCGGGATACCGCTTCCTTTCTCTTGATCGATCGTCTGATGAACGGCGAACGGGAGGGAATCAAGGGATTGAGCTTGGGCGCGAGCGATGGGGGCGGTTGTGAAGGTGAATCCGATCAACAGGAAGAGGAAACGCATTTAGCGGGGACTGTCGGCTGGACTACAGCAACCATCAAGCTCCAAGGCAGGACCTGCCGCCTTGCTGCATCGCGTTGGGTCAAGGTCGCCCAGGAGCGCGAACCCTACCCGCGATGAAGCAATCACAATGAATTGGTAGGGTTCGCGCTCCCGCGCGACCTAGACCCAACGCGACCATTTCCACCGCCTTTTTCGGGTTCAAAAAAATTCACTCCGAATTGTCCCCGAACCGCTCACCCCATTCGTCATGTCATTGAAACACCGATTAAAGCTTATGTGCCCGATATGCATTTCAACAGCGGCTCTGGTAGTCGCTGGGTCGACCTCTGCGGGTGGTTTGTCGGCGTTCGCCGTGAGCAAACTATTCAGTGGAGGAAAGAAACCAAACCAAGAAAGAAGTCGTCATGACAAAAAATCCGATAAAGAACCATAAAGTCAGCTATGAGGTTCCCAAGAGCGGACCTGACGAGCTGAGAGCGACGTCCTAGTAACCAGTTGCCGTGACGATCTGCGTAGTATAGGACAACAGCAGGTAGTCAAACCGCGACGGAAAGACTTCACATGACCACGCAAGCAATCACTTCGGAGTACCTGTTATTGATTCGGGGAATGGACTGGGACAGGGACCTATCGCCGGAAGAAATTCAGAAAATCATGGTCCGTTGGAAAGCCTGGTATGACGGCTTTTTCCGGGAAGGTAAGATCGTTGGAGGTCAGCCGTTATGGCGCGAAGCCAAGACCGTGTCCGGAAAGAAAGGCCGGACTGTCGCCGATGGTCCTTTTGCGGAGGCGAAAGAGTTGATAGCCGGTTACATCATGTGCCGGGTCAGCAATTTCGATGATGCGGTCAAGATCGCGCAAGGTTGTCCCAGTCTTGATTACGGCATAACGATTGAAGTTAGACCGATCGCGGAGCGCTGTCCTGTCTGGGAGCGAAACGATCAACAGATTGCAACCGCATCGGCGTCAGTTCAGTGAGCGAGCTGGCCGAAAAATCGCAGGCGACTACAGAAGTATCTCAGTTGGTAGAACATCTGTTCCGTCATGAGGCGGGGAAACTGGTGTCTGTTTTGACCGGGATCTTTGGCACCGAACGTTTGCAATTGGCTGAAGATGTTGTCCAGGAATCACTGATTCGAGCGCTGCAGAGCTGGTCCTATTATGGGGTCCCAAAAAATCCGGCGGCATGGATCACGCAAACTGCAAAACACCTGACTCTCGATCTGATTCGACGGGAGAAAACTTTTCGCAGCAAGCAATCAGAAATCATCGCGTTTGTGGAGGGATGGTCTGCGGATTCAGGCGCTGACGAATCGCCAATGTTCGAAAACGAAATTAAAGACAGCCGTTTGCGTTTGATGTTTGCCTGCTGTCATCCGTCGATCCCGCAAGAATCGCAAACCGTGCTAGCGCTCAAGACGCTTTGCGGATTTGGCGTTGGCGAGATTGCGAAGGCATTTTTGACAACTGCGGCGGCGATCGCCAAGCGCTTAACCCGTGCCAGGGAACGGATTCGGGAACTGCAGATTCCATTTGAGATTCCTTCAGGGGATGAGCTCTCGGTTCGCCTGGATAGTGTTCTTCAGACGCTCTATCTCCTGTTCAACGAAGGCTACAAAGCGTCCAGTGGAGAGCGGCTGATTAAGAAAGATCTCTGTGATGAGGCGATTCGTCTGGCGACGCTGGTGGCAGAACATCCAATGGGGGATAAGCCCCGAACGCATGCTCTGGCCGCATTGATGTTATTCAATGCTGCTCGACTATCCGCCCGGACGGATTCGGCGGGCAATGTGCTGCGTCTCAGAGAACAGGATCGATCCTCCTGGGACAAAGGAATGATCGCGCGGGGAATGATGCATCTGCAGCAGTCGGCGGCCGGCGACGACCTAAGCGAATACCATCTTCAGGCCGCGATTGCCGCCTGTCATTGCGCGGCACCCGGTCACGAGTCGACCGACTGGGCGCAAATTCTCAGACTATACAATCGTCTGATCCAGATTAATCCGTCGCCTGTAGTTGCGCTGAATCGAGCAGTTGCGGTCGCGCAGGTCCACGGCCCACGTGCCGGTATTGCCGCAGTAGAAGCAATTCAGGCCCGAGACACGCTCAACTCATATTATCTTTTGTACGCTGTCCTAGCCGAGTTCGAGAGCCAGCTCGATCACTTCCAAGCCGCCGCTGAGCATCTGCGAACAGCAATTAAGCTGACTGAGATCAGATCAGAAAAGAACCTGTTGTCGAAGAGATTGGCGGAATGTGAGAAGAGGATCCCGCGGGGTTAATAGGTGGCACGCGTTGGCTTCAGGTCGCGCAGGAGCGCGAACCCTACCCACGACCTGAACCCCTGATCTGCCAACCATTTATCACCCAGCCGCCTGCGCCAGAGGATGCGCATCCGAAGCTTCCTGTCGGATCTGTACTCCGACTGCCGCAACATCGGGCGATGGGGCTAAGGTTACACAAACTGATTTGGAGACAGGGGTTTTACTCTTTTCGGCAAAGTATCCGACCGGCACGAGCACATTTCCTTCAGGGAAGTAAACCGCTACGCAGCGACGGGGGATAGAGTAAGGCGCAACCAAAAACCTTTCGGCCCGCCGTTCGACATCTTCGAAATGACTGGTGATATCTACGGGCTGCCCCTGTACGAATCCCGCTTCTTTCATATCATCGAGATTCATAAAGACGACCCGGCGACCGTTGTAGATTCCGCGATACCGATCATTCAGTCCGTAGATCGTGGTGTTGAACTGGTCATGACTGCGAATGGTCGTCAACACGTACTGGCCGGGCTCAACCGGCAGTGGCTCGATCGCATTTAGGGTGAATTTCGCCTTTCCGGTTTGTGTTCGGAATTCGCGACGATCTCTCGGAGGATTTGGAAGATAAAAAGTCCCCTGAGCAATTCGTTCATTGAAGCGCTCAAAACCGGGAATGACGTTTTCAATCTCAGTCCGAATGAGGCTATAATCGGAAGCCCATTTTTCCCAGGGAAGCGTTGACTTTTCGCCAAGTACAGCTCTGGCGAGCCGAGCAACAATCGCGACTTCGCTTAACAGATGTTCGGAAGCCGGCTGGAATTTTCCCCTCGAGGGATTGATTATACCCATGCTGCTCTCGACCGTTACAAACTGGTCTCCGCTGGCTTGCCGATCGATCTCTGATCTGCCAATGCAAGGCAAGATGAGAGCTTGTCTGCCAGTGATCAGATGTGACCGATTCAATTTTGTCGATACCTGCACAGTTAGTCTGCAGCGAGACAAGGCCTCCGCCGTAAACTCGGTGTCCGGTGTAGCCGATAAGAAGTTGCCGCCCAGCGCAAAGAAAACTTTGATGGTTCCCTGATGCATCCCCTTGATCGTGTCGACAACTGCGGCTCCGTGTTCGCGAGGGGGATTGAATTGGTACCGGGCACCAAGCTTGTCGAGAAATGCGGCAGTTGGTCTATCCCAAATGCCCACGGTGCGGTCGCCTTGCACATTGCTATGACCGCGAACTGGACAAGCACCGGCGCCCTTTTTTCCGATATTTCCGCGAAGCAGCAAAAAGTTGGCCACCTCACGGATGGTTGCCACAGCATTTTTATGCTGAGTTAACCCCATTGCCCAGCAGCAGATGATGCTCTTCGCGTTCATCGCGATTTCGGCGGCCTGCCGGATCTGCTGGCGGCTGAGGCCGCTGTTCTCGACGATCTCATTCCATTCAGCGCGTTCGAGGGATTCGATCAGTTCTTCGTAGCCGATCGTGTATTTGTTGATGAACTCGAGATCGAAAACTTTACCGGGAGCCTTGCGTTCCTCCGCAAGCAGCTCCTTCATAAGACCTTTGAAGAATGCCAGGTCGCCGTTGATCTTGATCGGCAACCAAAGATCGGAAAGTTGAGTACCAGCTCCGACCAGTGTTCCAACCGCTTTTAGAGGATTCGCGAAATACTGCGGGTTCTTAAATCGAAAATTTCCCGTTTCCGGCAAGGGATTGACGCTGACAAGTTTCGCTCCCCGCGCTTTCGCCTGCTGCAGCGAGGTTAACATCCGCGGATGGTTCGTGCCTGGGTTCTGACCAACGACGAAAATCGCGTCGGTATGCAGAAAGTCATCCAAGGTAACGGTGCCTTTGCCGATCCCGATTGCTTCCGACAGGGCAGAGCCGCTGGACTCGTGGCACATGTTTGAACAGTCAGGCAGATTGTTCGTACCGAAGAAGCGAACAAAAAGCTGGTAGAGATACGCGGCCTCGTTGCTCGTCCGGCCGGAAGTATAAAACGCCGCCTGGTTGGGTGACTCGAGTGAGCGTAGCTCCGACGCTATCAGAGTAAACGCATCTTCCCACCGGATCGCTTCGTAACGGGAACTACCTTCCCGATGTACCATCGGATGGGTTAGCCTTCCTTGTTCATTCAGCCAGTGATCCGAACGTTTAAGCAAACTCGGGATAGTGTTCTGAGCAAAAAATTCTGGGATTACTCGTTTCCGTGTTCCCTCGTCCGCCACAGCTTTAGCGCCATTCTCACAAAACTCGGCAAAACTGCGATGATCATCCGGGTCCGGCCAGGCGCAGCTCTGACAATCGAATCCATCCTTTTGGTTTACTCGCATGAGTGCCTGTGTCCCTTTCACAATGCCCATACGACCCCAAGCGTAACGCACGGCTTCTTCCACGCCACGAAGACCGGCGGCAATCTCTCGGCGTTTGCCCTGATGAATTCCTTGCGTTTCAACAGGAGGTTGCGCACCAGGAGTAATTGCCTCGGTATGTAATGATTGTTCTTTCGATGGCTGTTTCGCTTGATTTGGCTTTCCCTGCGCTTCGAAGTTGTCCGTGGGGGTCGGATTCGAATTCATAAAATTACGTTTGCTGGCTGCGATTGAGCCGGGGAGTTCAATCGCGAATTGGTGGTCCCGGCAATTCGGCCCGGGCCTGCATATACGTTAAATCGATTTTCTCTCAAAAATCCAATGAGCGTCGAGTCATATCTCCTGGCGAGCTCCACCGATAGACTCGATGGTGCTCCCACCGCCGCGAGAAATGGGATGCCGGTCATGACCGATTTCTGCACAAGCTCAAAGCCGGCCCGTCCGCTTACAAATAGAAGGAGAGATGAAAAATCGGATCGTCCGGCAAGCAACTCCGCGCCGATTACTTTGTCGACTGCATTATGTCTCCCGATGTCCTCACATACACGGATAAGCTGTTCATTCTGGTCGAACAATGCGGCGGCATGCAGCCCGCCTGTATCTTGAAAAATCGGTTGGCTGCTCCGGACAATGTTCGGCAGCCGTACCAGAAATTGTGCGTCCTGCAGGGGTACGCCCGGCAACAGCCGTACATCTCGATTCATCTTGATCGCCTCTAGCGATGTCTTGCCGCAAACGCCACAGCTGGAAGAGACGTAAAAATGCCGATCGAGACGCTTGAGATCGATTTCTTCTCGCAACCGAAGCAAGACCGAGGCGCCGTTCTCCGATCCTCTCTCGACAGACTCAATCGCCCCCTGGTCCTGGATAATTCCCTCAGTGAACAAAAAACCGGCTGCGAGTGCTTCATCCGCTCCGGGCGTTCGCATGGTGATCGAGATCGGTTTTCGCACAAGTACACCTTTGCGGCGAAAAGAGAGCACGATCTCGAGTGGCTCTTCGACCGCCACACGATCAAAGTCGGACACCGAATCAGATGCCGGCTGGCACCGGTGGATACCGAATTCTCGGATGGAGGAATGCATTGAGCGTTAGTACTTTAGAACTCGATGGGCGTAGGCGCAAATAGGAGCCTCACGCCAAGTCGCCCACGGAAGTCACTCGAAGACGCTAGACGAAAGGATCTCACGCCAAAGCGCTAGCAAAAAGTTCTCACGCCAAGACGCAAAGGTGTTGGGTTTGGGGGAGTGAGCGTTTTAGAGTGTAAATAAATAGGGACGCTGTGTGTTAGCTAAGCGCACGAGGTCGCGCTGAAGCGCGACCCTACCGACTATAGACCATCACAAGTCATTAGTAGGGCCAAGCTTCGTCCAACGCTTGGACTGTTCTTTCGGCTGTTTCGTCCCAAACCAACCTCTTTTTCTTTGCCTCTGAACCTTAAGCGTCTTGGCGTCTTGGCGTGAGATCCTTCCGTCTAGCGTTTTGGCGTGCGATCCCCCATTTGCCCCACAAAATAGCTGAGCTTATCCTGTCTGATGCCAGTTCAGACCCAGATTGAGATCCGGCATCTATTCATTTCTCCCGGGCACAATTTCGTTGGCCACTGGGGGAAGCCGCCGGCCGAGTACCAGGTCTTTGCTGTGAGCGAGATCGAATGTGTAGCCGGAAAGGGGATTAAGGGAGATCGATATTTCGGCTTTAAGAAAGAATATAAAGGTCAGATCACTTTCTTCGAAGAGGAAGTGTATAAGGATCTCTGCTCCCGTTTGAATGTGTACCATCGAGGTCCAGAGGCGTTTCGAAGGAATGTCATCACCCGCGGAACCAGGCTGAACGATCTCATAGGCACTGAATTTGAAATCCAGGGCGTCCGTTTTTTCGGGAAAGAGGAGTGCAAGCCGTGTAGCTGGATGGATCATGCGTTTGCGCCAGGGGCCGAAGAAGCTTTGAAAGGGCGTGGAGGCCTGCGGGCGCTGATCTTGAGGAGCGGGATGATCCAGATATCCAGGTCGCCAGTTGCGATTTCGTCGGAAAGGCGCGAATGATTTCGGTTTCAGCTGTGGGAGAGAAGCGCCAAACCATCACGATCAACGAGATCTACCAATCAATTCAGGGCGAGAGCACCTGGGCTGGATTGCCGTGCGTTTTCGTTCGCCTGACGTTTTGCGATCTCCGTTGTACCTACTGCGACACCGAGTATGCGTTTTACGCGGGCACGAAAATGACAGTGCCTGAAATTGTGGAGCAGGTCCGGTCGTATGGATGCAGGCTGGTCGAAATTACTGGTGGCGAGCCGCTATTGCAGAAGAACGTTTTGCCGCTCATGAAAGAGCTCTGCGATCTCGGAATGACCGTTCTAATCGAGACCAGCGGCGCACATGATATTTCCAAGATTGATCCTCGCGTTCATCGGATCATGGATCTGAAAACGCCAGGGAGTGGCGAGTGTCACCGGAACCTGTATGCAAACGTTCCCCATCTGACCGCTCGGGACGAAGTGAAGTTCGTAATCGGATCACGCGAAGACTACGATTGGTCAAAACAAAAGCTGGAAGAATTCGATCTGCCAAACCGCTGTGGAACCGTCCTTTTCTCCCCGATTTTTGGAAGGATCGAACCGAGAGAGATCGTGGAGTGGATGTTAGCCGACCGCCTACCGGTGAGGTTCCAACTCCAAATGCACAAGTTTATCTGGTCTCCTGAAACCAAGGGTGTATGAGAGCGAGATTGACCAAGGATTTCTTTTTTGAATCGGCACAGACGTTACCCAAAGCGCCACCCGGGCATAAATGCAGCAAAATGCACGGGCACAGTTTTAAAGTCGAAGTATCAGTTGAGGGCGAGGTCGACTCTGAGACTGGTTGGATCTACGATCACGCGCGGATCAGCGACGCGATGAAGCCGCTGGTAGAGCGACTCGATCACGCTTACTTGAATGACATTCCTGGGCTGGATAATCCTACCATCGAACAAATGGCAGCCTGGTTCTGGAAAAAGCTCGCACCACATTGTCCCGGTCTCTGCGAGATCGTGATCCACGAGACGCCTGTCGCGCGATGCACGTATCGCGGCGACTGATGTCGCCGCGAAACGTGCTTGTTAGTTTCGGCGTCAAGCTCTACATACGTCAACTGCATGAATCGCCGTGCGATCGCTCTTTTGGCAAAATTTTTCGTGGCCAGCGGACTATTGGCTTCCGCTGGTACGGCATCGGCAGACTCGTTCACATTTGATTTGCTGAGTAACCGCCGGATCGATTTTCCGTCCTGGGTGCCGGAGCGGCCTTTGGCTGTTCCGAAGGAACAATCAGAACTCTCGTTTCCGATCGTTCCAGATGCGGCTGGCAGCGACCTGATTGTGACGGTTGTATTTCGAGAAGAGATCGGAAGTTATCTCAGTGTCTATTGGGAGGACGCTGATCGGAAGCGTCAGTTGCTCGCGCCGAACCTATCCGAGAACATTGGCCTGTTGAACCAGCGAACGCTCTTGATCAATCGTCCGACTATGGGAGGTCCTGGTAAGGTTGTGCTGAAATCCAGCCAAAGCGCCCTGAACATTTTGCGGGTGCGCCTCGACTGGGCGCGTCCAGGAGTGGTCAGACTTGTCGACAATATTCCGAACGGAGCGCTCATCACGACCGGAGGAAAATTTTATGCACCTGAAGAAGTGGACGGGACTGCGTTGACTCCGATTGCGGACTCCTGGGAGGGGCAAATTCTCACGACCTCTATCAGCGATCAGGCAGAACGCATCGAAAAAGGGATCGATTACCAGGTTTCGATTCCGAACAAAGTCAATCGTGCTCGAATTGAATTGCTGGTGAACGGTTTGCCACTGAATCAGACGTTGAAGCTGTGGCTAAATGGGAGCCCGGTCGGCACGATCGTTCCAGAGATCCCTGATCTGACTGACCCCGGATATGATCGAGCTAATCCGGGCACCATGCAATTTGTCGGTTGGCGAAAGGCGACCCTGATTCTGCCGGGTAACAAATTGCCGGTTGGTGACAACCATTTTCAGATTGAGACACCGTCAGGCAGCCATGTCGCAGTTCGTGACCTGTTGCTGCAGGTCGACTACGCGGCTAATTGACTTAGCTTGACGCCGCTCTAATTTAGATTCCTTCGATGTACCTCTTCAGTTTATGAATCGATCCCCTGCTTTTCGTTCCTGGTCGGGCGGATACACTTTGATGGAGATCATGCTTGTCGTTGCAATCATCGCGGTGATTGCAGGCGGCGTCATCGTAAAGATGACCGGCGCTCTAGATGTCGCGAAAATTCAGCGTGCGGAGCAAGATATCAACAACCTCTACAGCGCTCTCAAGCTTTACGAGGCTCGCAACTATCAGATGCCGGATCAGGGCCAGGGATTGCAGGCACTAGTAACTCCGCCGAGTACCGGACCTAAACCAGCGAATTGGACAAAGCTCTTGGATAGTGTCCCAGTTGACCCTTGGAACAGCCCATATCAATATCGAAATCCCGGCAAAAAAGATCCCTCTGGCGTGGATATTTTTTCGTTTGGCCCAGATCGAAAAGAGGGACCAAACAATATCTACCGGCGAGTGAACTAAGATCGGGATCCTCCTTGGCTGATGTCCGCAACGGCGTTGTGCAGGGCTGCGCTTTGGGAAAGTTCCCGCAAGTCGATCGGTCACAACAGGCCATTCGCGCAGTCGCGATACGAACAAAAGGCTTCACCATTTTAGAGGTCTGCGTCGTTCTCTTTATCGTAGCGGTGATCTTCGTGGTCGCAGTCCCTCCGGCAACCCATTTGATGGCGGAAGAGAGTCTGCAGCGACCAATTCGAGAGTTGCAGACTTTTGCTAAGACCGCTCGACGCAAAGCAATGATGGAAGATCGCGCCTACGCTGTTCTGCTGTTGGATGATGGTTACGTTCTTCAACCTGTAACGCCGGAAAAAAACGGTGAACCGGCGCCGATGAAATATCAGCTTCCGTCCGATGTCCGGTTTGAGATAAAGCGCCCAGGCGAGCGCGAGTTCAAGAGAACGGAGGACGCTCGCTGGATTTTCTCATCAAACGGTCTTTGTGAGCCGTTAACATTTCTGTTCCAGCAACACGGGAATTGGGTTCGCTTTGGAGTCGATCCGTTAACCGCAACCGTTCAACAACGGGAGTCGTTCATTAGATGAGTGCGAGTGTGAGTGCGAGTGCGAACGCCGATACGCCGACACGTCGATACGCCGATAGGTCCTTTTTAGTCGCCGTCTCGTCTAACCCCGGCTTTGTTCTTTGGGAAATCATGCTCGCGTTGACGATTTTTTGCGTTGTCGCCGTGGGATTAACTGCCGCCCTGCATCAGACAGTCGACACTTCGATTGTGATTCGCGACGAGTCTCAGGTCCGTCAAGAGCTGCAAAATCTGTTGACCGAGACCGCGTCCACAAAGGTCAAGCCTGGAAAATCCGAGAATCAATCCAGCGATGGACGGATCCGTTACGAACGAGAGATTCGCGCGATCCAGGCGAAGACAGCGCGAGGCGAACAACTATCCAACCTTTATGAGATCGATATCCAGGCATCCTGGCGATCTTCAGGCCAAGACCGAACGCAGCATGCCAACATGACCATCTACCAGCCGTGAAGCAGCGTAGTTACAGCAGTGGCGAAATAGCTTTGTATCGGCGTATCGGAAAACCAGCAACGAGACGCCGATACGCCGATACGCCCATACGCCGACACACTGCTTCCCCCGGCTATCTCCTGCTCGAGGTGCTGCTTGCCTTGGCAATTTTGTGCATCGTCGTCGTAATGATCTTCCAGATTGTTCAAGCGACACTTCGCATCACTTCGGATGTCAATTTCCTCGCTGTGCAACAAGAGAGGGTGGACGGGTTGAGCGAACTATTGCGGCGTAACTTTGTGATGATGCCGGAACGAACGCAGTTCCAGACGCGTACGCAGAACAATCAGTTGGAACTGATCTTCCGAAACGCACCATTCCACTTTACCTGGACCGGCGCTGAAGCCCAATTCGGGGCGGTAGTACTATCTGCCCGCCCGCAACCTGACGGCCGTCTGTCACTAGCCGTACTTCAAGAAATCGCGACGGGCGCCGATAGCTATGTTGACGGTGGCAAAAATCGTAAGGGCGACTGGGTCCCAATCATAACTGACATCGAGCAGCTGAGCTGGCGTTTTTTCGATTCGCGAACAGGCAACTGGTCAAACGATTGGCGCGATGCTTCGTCGAAGCCAAGCATGGTCGAACTGACGTTTAAACTCTCCGGGCGAGGACGAATGGAACGAATGGTCCTCCCATGGCCGACGACGCAGGCGAATCTTTACTCCCAGCTTAGCGGTCAATGGCGGCATGAATAAAAGCGGCATAACCGAGTCTTGCTGGAGGGGTGTTGGCGACAAAATGTATCGGCGTGTCAGCGTATCGGCGTCTCGGCGTACTGGTGTGTGTGCCCTATCACGCCGATACACCGACACGACGACACGCCGACACGCCGACAACGGCTCTGCGCTGCTGCTGGTGTTATTCACAATCATGCTGCTTACGGGATTGATTACTGGTGCGGTCGAGTTCCTGAAGAACGATGTGGATGAGTACGGCGCGCGAAGCAAAGAGTTTCGTGCGCGCCAGCTTGCGCAATCCGGTCTGGCTTATGCCAGCGTTCCAGTGGTTCAGAACGCGGATAGGGGCCTTCTGGAGCAGCAAATGAACGATGGGGGATCTTTTCGGGTCGTAATCTCGAGTGAGTCAACCAAGCTCAATATCAATACACTCCTACAGACAGGGCGTAACGATATTCTGGAAAAGCTGTTTGCAAACTGGGGGGTTGATCCGAAAACGGCTAAGCTTGCCGTGGAAGGGCTACGCCAATATTTGTCCGGACCGGTTAGTCCCGAACAAGCGCAACAACAGCAGATGGAGCAACTGGCGCAGATGAGCCAGGCCCAGCAGTCAGGACAGCCCGGTCAACCGCAACAAGTGTTGCAACTTGGCAAACAGTTTCAGACCGTCGAAGAAATGAGCCTGGTGCCTGAGTTCAAACCGATCATGGAGAAGCAACCCGACTGGGCTAAGGCATTTACGATTTGGGGCGACGGAAAGATCGATGTCAACTTGGCAGACGCGGATATGATTACGCTCATTACCGGCGTTTCGCCGGGGCAGGCGAGCCGGTTCGTTAAATATCGCTGGGGGCCGGATGGCATAGCCGATACTCTCGATGACCGCGTCTATCATACGATGGACGAAGTCCAGGCCGAATTGGGTATGTCACCGCAACAATTTCAACTCGTTCAAGAACTACTTTCTCTAAACAGCGCGGTTGACCGAATCGAGAGCACAGGCATAATCGCGGGCTACCAGAGAACGATTGTTGTGGTCGCAAATCGGACTGTTACCCCGCCGCATTACCTCTCATGGGAAGAAAGATAGACAAATCGCACACGCATTTGGTCAGAACCGTCGACGAGGGCGACTGGGAGCTTTGGTCGTTCCCGGAGGCAAAGCGCGCACAGTTCGTACGCCGTCTCAGCCATCCTGGCGATGCGCCATGCGAGACAACCGTTGCGCTACCGGCCAGCCGCACAATTTCGTTCCCAGCCTGGCTGGCAACCAACGACCAGGCAGTTCTTCCGGAGATGCTGAAGTTGCGCCTTGAGCAGCATGGCCTTCTCGGCAAGAACAACATTCCAATAGATGTCCGAGTAGTGGAGACGCTAGAGAACCAGACCTTGGCTCTGGCTACGGTCTTGCAGCCGGAGTTCCCAAAAGAGCTTACGTTTGAGAAAGCGATCCGATTCGAGCCATCGGCATTTACTTTCGCGCTACCGCAAGATCGGCTGATTGTTTGGCGCGAACAAGGTCACCTGGTGGTAACAGCGACCCGGGGCAGAAGTCCGGTGATGTTCCAGGTTTTGAGCGACAACGAGCTCTCCGAGTCTGCGGCCTTAGAGCTCCGCTGCATATCTTACCAGCTTCAGACGCAAAATCTCTGCGATCGGCTTCTTGGCATCACCTTGTGGGGCGATTTCAGCCAAGACGAGGTTGAACGAGTCGAAAAGCATCTCGACCTAAAGGTAACTCACGACGCCGTCCCGCCCCCGGTCTTGCCCCCGGACCGATCCAAACTGCTTCCGCAGGAGGTCGCGCTGTTGCACGCAAAGAAACGGCGTCGTCACAGGATTCGCAACGTCATCTTACTGCTTCTCGGTGTGTATGTTCTCGCGGTGCTCGCGCTGCTGGCATCTATCGGGTGGCAGACTATGGTCGCGGATAACTTGCGCAGGCAAATCGCCAGCCAGGCGCCCACCGTCAAAGCGATTCAAGGAACGGCCGATCGCTGGACCCAAGTCCAGTGGGCGGTCGATCCGAAGCTATACGCCGTTGAACTGTTAAACCAGGTTTCTGAGCTGTTACCTCCAGACGGTCTACGCCTAACAGCTTTTGAATCCTCAAATGGCAAAATAGTAATCAAGGGAGAAGCAAGTAACCCGCCCGCCGCGTTCAAGTTTTCCGAAGACATCAAAGCAAAGCCCGGTTTACAAATGTTCAATTGGGAGATGCCAAACCCGACTCTGCGAGCGGACGGTCGCGCAGACTTCACGATCGAAGGAGTTCCAAAAGTTGCGAAAATTGAACAAAAATGAGCGGAGACTTTCTCTGCTTCTTTTGATTGCCATTTTTGTAATGGCGAACTTCTACGGGCTTAGCGCCTTGCTCGACTGGCGTTCCTGGCTGGCCCAAAGTGTTGCCGAACTGCAGAGCCAGAAAAATTCGAATGAAATCTGGCTGCGACAACGAGACCTGTGGCTGGAACGCAAGAAATGGATCGACAAAAAGCAGCCTCGAATTGCGGCAAACCAGGTTCCGCAATCGGAGCTGCAAGATTCTCTCACAAAGAGTGCGACGGCGGCTGGGCTGCAAATCCAGGAGCAGAGCTTCGGCGAAGTCAAAACAACGCCGAATTATCAGTCGGTTTCCGTACACCTGAAATTGACCGGTAGCTTAGAAAACGCGGTGAAATGGCTTGTCGAGATCCAGCAGCCAGAGCTATTCCAGGCGGTAACCAATTTCTCTTTGAAAAGCGCGGACACGCCTCCTACTATCAACCTCGAGCTGGAGGTGGCTCGCTGGTATGCCCCCAATGCGTAACGCACGCCCTTTCCAATCGTCCTCGTTCTCGAACTCGTCCTCGATGGAGGGTGACCTCGTATACAATCGTGTGCACTCGATGGTCGGCAGGGTTCGCGCTTCCTCCCTCGCCGGAGGCTTCGGCGAGACGGGGCCTGTGCGATCTGGACCCGGCGTCACCCGCCTTCCGCGCCCATTATATTCCTTATTCTTTATCTTCCTCGCGATTATCTCTTCCCACGCACAGGACATCCCGAGCGGTTTTTCTCTGAATCGGTATCAGAAGCTCTGGGAACGCAACCCGTTTACTTTGCCAACGCACGCGGCGGCCCAGGCCGAGCCGACGCTGTTCGATAAGCTTGTCCTGGTGAGCTGGCTGAAAGAGGGCAAAAATGATGTGGTTTTCGTGCAGAACAGCGAGACCAACGAGGTTCAAAAAATCACGCGTGAACCGAACTCGAACAATCTCAAGCTGCTCGAGTTGCATCCGAACCAAGACCCGAAATTGGCGGAAGCCGTTCTCTCAAACGGAACGGGCCAGGGGCCGGTCAAGTTCAAGATAGAGGCCCCGAATCCCGAGCAAGCCGCGGCCACGGCCGGTATGCCAGTGGTCCCTCCAGAGAACCAGAATCAGAATCAGCGAATTCCGCAAATACCGGGTCAGGCACAAAATCCATTATTGCAGAGCCTTGCCGGCCAGACTCCAGGCCAACAGGTTCAACCGAACCCGGGAGTGTCGCCCTTGCCTGAGCAGACGAGGCCGCCACGAGCTCAAGAGTTCCGACGCAAACGCGTTCTGCCGCCGCAGCCACGGCAAATGCCGGTAATGCCGCAAAACGGTAACCAGGCGATTAGCCCGCGCCAAACCCAAGAATAATTTTTATGTCTTTTCGTTTTGTTTCGGATACCGGCAAGGCGGCAATAGTTCTCACGCTGCTGCTTTCAGCGTCGTTGACGCACGGCCAGGATCCTAACGCTGCCGGGTCGCCAGCCGCAACTGACGAATCGATGAGCTCGTATCAAGCAATCAACGCGAGCGTCGACACGATTTTGCAGCAATACGAACAGCTGACCGGCAAAGTCATTATCAAGGATAGCAACCTCACGGCAAACGCAGCGCCCATTACTATCTCAGTGCTGCAGCCGGTTCCCAAAAGCGAATTGGTGCGTCTGATCGAGGCCTCGTTGCTTCTCAATAATTTTGCCCTGATTCCCTCTCAAGAACCGAACACGGTCAAGGTGATCAACATCAACGCGGGCAAGAACCCGCGCAGCGAAGGGGTAAGACTTTTTACTGGACCGGAATCGATCCCGGAAGGGGAGCAGATCATCAGCTACTACATGCCGTTCAGATATATTTCTGCGAACGAAGCGCTGACTGTTTTCCAAACGCATATTTTGCCAAGGGCATTTACCTCATTTGTACCGATAAACAGTGCGCAGGCATTGTTGATCACCGAGACGACAAGCGTCATTCGCCAGCTCATCTCCCTTCAGCAGTTGATCGACGCGCCACCGGCAAAGGTGGTCTCCGAATTCATCCAATTGGTTCGCGCGGATGCCGAACGCGTCGCGGAAACGATCAACAAGCTCTTGGAGACCCAGCGGAAAGATCAGGGAGGGGGTGGGGGTAACCCCCAGCAACCTGGAGTAGTGCAGCCAGGCGTAGGAGCGGAAGCGGGAATATTGACTACCCAGGCGCAGCTTGTGCCGGATACACGAACCAACCGGATTCTTCTGGTTACCAGGCCCGCGAATGTCGATTACTACAAAACGCTGATCAAACAGTTCGATCTGGCAGTCACGGCGGCCAAGCCGCTCGAATATCGTCTGCGCTACATATCTGCAGGAGACGTATTGCCGGTGCTCCAGGACTTCCTGTCGGAGGGTCAGCAAGCCCAAGGACCAACAGGAACCCAAGCGCAGCCACAGCAAACTCGCAGCGTCAACATCAACCAGCCTCGAGCCGGAAGTACGACGACCGGTGCAGGCGGATACAGTCCAGTCAGCGGTTCTGCCGGATCGGTCGGGGCAGGCCAGGACCTGCTGCAGGAACCGAATGAACAATTGGCTCCCCAAGCGGTTGTGGTAGGCAAGACCAGAATTATTTCTGATCCGAAAGACAATAACATTCTTGTCATCGGTCCGCCGGAAAATCTGCAGAAAGTCCGTACTATTCTTGATCGACTCGATCGCCGCCCGCAGCAGGTCTACCTCTCAACGGTCATCGCTCAGCTGACGTTGACTAATGACAGCGCGCTCGGGGTAGACTGGACGCAGACATTCAAGAAAATCTCTGGGGGTAGCGGTATCGCCTCCAGCAACCTGAACTCGGCGGGAATTCTTTCAAACGGGAGCGGCGGCGCTGGCGCGTCGGTGCTTAATCCGCGTGAGCTTCTGCACCCTTCGAATTTGCCGAGCCTCCAAGGGTTGACTATCTACGGGACAATCGGGGACGCGGTCAGCTACTTCATACGCGCTACCGATAGTTACGGTAAGACCAAGATCCTGGGTCGGCCTGCCGTTTATACTGCGAACAATAAGCGCGCGGTCATTGCCAGTGGGCAACGCGTGCCTGTGCCTGGACAAACGTTATCGAACCTGACGACTGGAACGACTGGTGGAATCATCAACAACAGCAGCAGCACCGCCGTTGCGGCGACAGTGAACTACGAAGATGTGGAGTTAAGGCTGGAAGTGATTCCTTTGATCAATTCGAACAACGAAGTGACCCTGAAAGTCGCGCAGATCAACGATACTCTTGGCAACACCGTAAATATCTCTGGGAACCAGGTCCCAGAGGTAAATAGCCAGCGCTTGACTACGACCGTCACCGTTCCGTCTGGAGCGACGGTTGTATTAGGTGGATTGATCAAGGAGACCATCAGTGACACGAACAATGGGATCCCATACCTCGACCGGATTCCGTACCTTGGGCATCTCTTCAAGTATTCTACCAAGAGCAAGGAACGCGATGAATTGCTCGTGTTCATTTCGCCCACAGTCGTCAATGACGATGCCCAGACCTTCCGTGCAAGCATCAAGGAAGAGCGCCGCACCCAAGCCGGTCCCGAAGCCTATCCGTTAGCGCACCCGAGCGACTACTCAGGCGCACCCCCGCAACCGGTCCGCAAGAAAGGTAAGTGGTAGCGGCGCAGCCCCGAAAGCATTCGGGGCTGCGGTTGTCGGTCGACCGTCAACCGTCCACCGTTGATATATATCTAGACGATGGAGCTTGGTCCGCTGAAGCAGTAGGACGTTGCGGCTCCACCGACCTGGAAGGTCGGGCCACTGTGAAGCTGGAAGCTTCGCACCCCAAGCCTCCGGCTTGACCGTGGGTCGAGCTTCTAGCTCGACGCTCGATGCGAGCACCCTTTATCGT
>JBKPBY010000119.1:0-9199 GCA_046727075.1 bacterium
AACAAAAGGCCAACGAGCTCCGGCGCTTTAAGCGCCTCTCCTCAGCCGCTCGCATGATGGGCTTCACTCTAACGCCTCTTCCAACATGAGCTCCCTGCTGCTTCAGCCCCGGCACCTCCAGCATGTTCCTTATGAGGGCACCTGAGCATGTCACCACTAGAGCGCCTCGGCCTCGCAAAAAGCCGGCTAAAGCCTCTCGGACCTCCGTACGATCTTCGACAATTGCAATTTTAAGACCTGTTAAGGCTCCTCTGTCCGGCATAAGCTCCTAGTTAAGTTCGAAAGAGCCGCGTTGATCGGTTTTGCAAGCATGTACGCCATTGCTCGAAATACCCTGTTAGATTCAAGCTTCGAACAAAACTCCGATATGCTGTGACGGTCCTCATTAACTTTCCGAAAGCAACAGAGAATCGTCCAGCCTGCACGTGAAACGCCATCCGGTTATGAATGTCCTTACCGGGATTCATACTATGAGTTGCGCAAAAAGGCTTTTGCAGTCACCATCAAACCAGACCCCCAAGAATTTGTATGGAATTCGCACCAGTCGCGCGACTCATCTGTGGAGCTTTGAATGAATTTCAACTGCCGAGAGCGATCGCACACGTCGAAAAAGATCGTTTCCTTGCGTGGAACGAATGCTTCAAGTCACAAACGGCTTATTCCGATGACGAGCTTTACTCCGCGTCTCTTAAGGAATTAATCGATCTGGGTGAACCAGACTCTGAGCTGCTCGACAGTGGTCTGCAGGCTTCATCCGATGTTCAATTTGTACGATTTACTTTGCGAAAGCCGCATGCCGCGCCTTCTACGACAGGATATGCAGCAAAACGAGACGACGGGTTCATTCTTTTGATGCTAGACGTACTGAACCCGGCTAGCGGCGCGATCGAAGATGCCCGTGTGTTCGGGCAGGAAGAGGAGCGAAATCGAATAATGAAGCTGTTCCACGATGAAGTCAGTCCTAAACTTCTGGCTGCAATTTTTGAAGTGGCTCGCGCTAAAGAGGACTTAGAGTCAAAGGGTCTACAAGATGAAAGTCAATCCGTCTCGAAGGCCTCGGAGAAGCTCAGCGACGCGATTGAAGCGGTGGTAGAAGTGTTAGACCCAGAAGATCCAGGTGCGCCGGCTTAGTGTTCGAGAATTTTGCGCACTTCCTCCGCGCTTTTTCCGAGCTTCTTCTGAAGTCTGCCGATCAATTCATCATCTTTGCCTTCGGCCTAAGCGAGATCGTCATCAGTCAATTGTGGGTACTTCTGTTTGAGCCTGCCCTTGATTTCGTTCCAGGAACCTTTGAATTGCAGCTTGTTCGTACCCGGTATTCGCTGGTCAAAAGGCCCCTGGTCATACCAAGTTTGACACGTCGTCGCACGCCGATGTTCTCCGCCTACCAGCTCAGGTCGTTTGGGTTGAACAGATATCAGCTATTCGCAAATGAGAGGCCTGCACAAGCGGATTCTAGCTCAATACCGAAGAACAAGTCGTTTCAGCATAGGCGTTTGAGCAACTTCACCGTTGATGTTGGCCAGAGCAACAAGCAAGGGTTTTTCAATCCCAAGATTAAGACGCCGTCGGTAGGAAGCAAGCAGCGCTACGACCACTTCTGAAAGCGCGTTGCCTGATGTCGGCTGTTAGTTTCGGGTCCCCCGGACAATAACCAACGGTTCGCCTCCCGTTTCCAATCGAAATCGATCCAGAGCGCGTGCGTATCAACATTGTTGACACATGCTGGTCTGGCTGCTTAGCGTATATCCCGAGTTTAAACGAGAAAGGAGAACCATGAAAACCACGCTGAAGAAGTGGGGTAACAGTGTGGCGGTCCGGATTCCAGCGTCGGTAATGGAGGCCGCAGATCTTCGCTTAGACGAGGTCGTAGAGGTATACGAGGAGGAAGGTAGGATTGTGATCGAGCCTGTTCGGCAAAAGACCTACAACTTGGCGATTCTGCTGAAAGGAATCACTTCAAAGAATCTGCATAAGGCGGCTGACTTCGGGCATCGACAGGGCAAAGAGGTGTGGTAATGGCGAGACGCTATGTTCCCGACGCGGGCGACATCGTCTGGCTGAACTTCACGCCGCAGGCCGGCCATGAGCAGGCGGGCCCCGCGCTCGTGCTGAGCCCGGCTGCATACAACAGCAAAACCAGCTTGATGATCTGCTGTCCTCTGACGACACAGATCAAGAACTATCCGTTTGAGGTCTTCCTTGGTGGCGCTCCGCCAAGCGCGGTTCTGGCCGATCAGGTGAAGAGCCTGGACTGGCGTAGTCGCAATGCCCAACTGAAAGGCCACGTATCGCCGGAACAACTGGCAGAGGTCCGCGCAAAAATACGCGCACTCCTCGGATAGTGATCTGTGGTAGTCAAAGGGTAGCAGGGCGTGCTCGGGGCATGAATATCGCCAAATCGTTACACTGCCAAGTATGATGGCCGAGGACGCCTTAACCGAATCTCGGAGTTTGAAAGTGGCTAAGATCCTTCATTTCTTAACCACTTTTTTGATTCATCCCTGACCTTTTCTGGTCTCTCACAAGCTAGCGTTTGTGCTTCCGATTGAGCTGGCAAGAATAAATCGCATTATTACGCCTTTGGCTGTTTGGTGGTTAAGACCCTTCGACCTGGGCGCTAAAATCCCTCTCGGCTGGAAAACCGATACTAAAGATTCTAACCAAGCAGCTTCGCTTGCCAATAACACAATGTAACAACGTTATAATCACATCGTAAATGTATTTCGTATAAAATAGAATTGGCACTGAGCAGCGAGGGCGACGCGTCAGCGCAGCCCTAGGTACATGTACGCAAATGCGCGACACACTGACCTGTTGGCCGCAGGCTTTGCGAAGGAGGAAAGTGCGGCTCAACCCACAACTGTTTGAACTTAAATCACGCTTGATGACCCGCGTCTTCCTCCTTCGCCAAGGCTTCGTTGGACAAGACGGCGGACAGGTGAGCGCGTGACCTACCCGATTTAAAAGTAAGCGCGTCCAGCAAAACGCGCAGCGGGCCCGAAGTTCTGCCTCGTTGCCAGGCAACAGATAAATCCCAGGTCGCGCCCGTATCGGCAATGGGGACCATGACGACGTTCGGTATCCTGAGGTGAGAAACAAAAATCGGATTCAACGAAATCTCATCTTCGTTAGTGGCGAGTGCGAGACCCTCGGCGAAGCTTGTAAAGTGCCGCATAGCAGCGAATCGAGGTCGAAATTTTCCGAACTGAACGCAAAGCTGACTGATCTTCTGGTTATATCCGGGCGCACAGGTGTCCGGCACTCGCAGGAAATGTTCATTTCTCAACTCTGCAATCGAGATCTGTGTCTGAGAGGCCAGCCAGTGATTTTGCGAAAGCACTGCGACGCTGGGAACAGTGGCCACTTTGCGCGTGTAAAAGTCTTGCGAGAGCAAATCACTGCCGAGGTAGGTCAAAGTCAGGTCAATTTCACCTCGTCGAAGCGCCATAATCTGCTCGCCGGATGTTAGATCGAGCAACTTCGTTTTAACTTTCGGATGCAGGCGACGCAGTGCAGTAAGCGCAGGATCAATATAGTCTGGCCCCACGGACGCCAGGTAGCCGATACGCAATTGTTCACTTTCTCCGCGAACCATCCGTCGAGCTTCGGCGATTGTAGAATCGTAGTAGCCTAAGAGCGTCCGCACCTTCTCTGCCAGAGCGTGCCCCTCGCCAGTTGGACGTACACCAGCCGAAGTCCGTTCTAAAAGTCGCCCGCCGAGATCGTGCTCGAGCAACTGCATCTGCCGGGTGAGTGCAGGCTGGGAAATGTGCAGGCGCTTGGCGGCGCGGCGGAGACTGCCTTCGTCGAGAATTACCAAAAAGAAGCGGAGCGCTTCGAGCACGGCTTAAAGGTGATAAAAAATCCGGATCACGGCAATAGTCAATCGGCATTATCTGCTAGCCGCGCAGCAATTGTAGGCTGCCGCGCAAGAACGAGCAGACTGACGGAACAACGGAAACTCGCACACGTCGTCGCACACCACGCACGTCATTAGATCACGAAAGTTTAAATACAAACGACTGAATCTATGAAACTGGGTTTTATTTGTCCTAACCTTCCGGGTCATCTTAATCCGATGACTGTATTGGCACGTCATCTTCAGGCACGCGATCACGAGGTTATCTTTCTTTATTCGACAGAGGCAAACGGCCTACCGGTTGTTCCTGGTTTCGAGAAGGATCACATTAACGAGAGCCGGACCGAACAGAGTAAGCGCCAGGGCGAGGACGCCTTGAGATCCGGGGTCGGCCAGGTACTGGCCCAAACGGAAACGATATTGAAATCATTGCCCGCAGTTGTAGAGGCAAACGGGATCGACGCGCTGCTAATCGATACGGTTCAGTTCTATGCAGAATTGGGCCCAATGCAGCTTGGCATGCCGTATGTACACGTTTCCAATGGATTGCACTTCGACTACTCTGGCTACACTCCACTTTGCCTCTATGACTGGCCTCATGAGATAAGTCCTGCCGCGCTAGCTAGAAACCGAGAAGGTGTCGCACGGTGGGCGGAGGTATTGCAAAGCGTCGGTCAAGGCATCAGAGCACATGCGGAGAACGTCGGGCTAAAGATCGACTGGAACGACCTCGACTCTACTCTTTCTCCATTCGCCTCAATTACCCAAACTCCCAAAGCCTTCGACTTTGAAAGTTCACATTGGCCTTCGCAGTTTCATCACACCGGTCCATTCCATGATGGCAAGGGCCGGGGGAAGATGGATTTCCCCTGGGAACGATTAACGGGAGAGCCACTTATCTATGCTTCGATGGGGACGATTTTGAACGGCCGGGTGGATATTTTCCAGACCATCGTAGCTGCCCTAGCGAAAAATAAAGATCTACAATTAGTGCTTTCCATTGGCGATCAGCTCGATCCGAAGCAGATCGGCCCGGTTCCGAGCAATGCCATCATCGTAAAGCGGGCGCCACAATTAGAGTTGCTGAAACGGACCTCGGTCTGTATCACCCATGCCGGGTTGAACACCGTCCTGGAATCTTTGGCTCAAGGCGTTCCGCAACTAGCCATCCCGATAACCTATGATCAGCCGGGTGTCGCGGCGAGAATCGCGTACAAACAAACTGGTCTAGTCACCTCATTAGATAAGTTGACTGCTGACCACCTCGCATTCCTTTTAAACGAGGTGCTAAACGACGCCACCTATCGAGAGAATGCACGTAACCTGCAGAAAGCAATCGCTGACGCCAACGGACTTTCAGTCGCTGCCGATCTGATAGAGGAGTCTCTCGGGGTGAAGAAAGTCAATGCAACAGCTAGCTACTTCTGCTGAACAACTTGCCACAGAAAGTTCCAATGGCCTTTGCGGTGGCAGTCATGGAACGGATAAAAGCAGATTGATCTATCGCGATCGCTCCATGCGGCACATCGACTAACTGTCTAACCGAATCACAATGATGAAAATCAATAAACAAATCAAACTCGCGCTAATCGTCGCCCTCTCGACGATAAGCATCCCAGCGCGCGCTGGTGAGGGTTCGGGAGCGCCCGCGCTGGCCGAGCAGTCCGAAGCGATCCGTCCATTTCACATCAACGTTCCGGAAGAGGCACTCGCCGACCTCCGTCGACGGATCGCCGAGACTAGGTGGCCTGACCGAGAGACAGTGGCGGATCAATCTCAGGGCGTGCAACTAGCGACGATGCAGGAGCTCGTACACTACTGGGGGACGAAATACGATTGGCGGAAGGCGGAGGCGAAGCTGAATGCTTTGCCACAGTTCGTGACTACCATCGATGGCATCGATATTCAATTCGTGCACGTCCGCTCACGTTATCCAAATGCTCTGCCACTCATCATGACCCACGGCTGGCCAGGATCGATCTTTGAACTTCTCTAGGTCATTGGTCCACTTACCGATCCACCGGCCTATGGAGGCCGCGCAGAGGACGCGTTCGATCTCGTTCTGCCTTCCACGCCCGGTTATGGCTTCTCAGGCAAGCCGCAAGTCACCGGTTGGGGCCCGGACCGCATCGCGCGCGCCTGGGATAAACTGATGAAGCGTCTGGGATACGAGCACTACGTGTCTCAAGGCGGCGATTGGGGTTCGGTAGTCTCGGACGTGATGGCACGTCAGGCACCACCACGCCTACTAGGTAACCACGTCAATATGCCAGCGACAGCTCCGCCGGACATTGCGAAGGCTCTCAAGTGTGGCGAACCGGCGCCGGCCGGACTTTCCGCTGAGGAAGAGACCGCATACCAGCAGCTTGACGCGTTGCACAAGAAAGGCTCTGGCTACGCCAAAATGATGGTGACGCGTCCCCAGACTCTGGGCTTCAGCCTAGCGGATTCGCCTGCCGGGCTCGCCGCGTGGTTCTATGACAAATTCGCCGCTTGGAGGTATACCGGCGGCGATCCCGAAAAGGAACTTACCCGTGACGAGATGCTCGACGACATCACGCTCTACTGGTTGACAAATACCGGGACCTCCTCCGCGCGGCTCTACTGGGAGAACAACGCCAACAACTTCAATGCAGTGGATGTCAACATCCCTGCTGCTGTGACAGTCTTTCCCGGCGAGATCTATCGTGCGCCGCGAAGCTGGGCTGAGCGGAGTAATCATAAGCTCATTTATTTCAACCAGGTAAAGAAGGGCGGTCACTTCGCAGCCTGGGAACGGCCGGAACTTTTCGCAAACGAGCTCCGCGCTGCATTCAAATCGTTGCGCTGAGTTTGGAAAGGAAGAGAACAATGCATGCTGATTCAAAAGGAATCGTACTCGTAACCGGGGCGTCTTCAGGCATCGGCGCAATTTATGCCAATCGCCTGGCGCAGCGCGGCTACGATCTAATTCTGGTAGCGCGTAATCAACAACGGCTTGATGCCGTGGCAGAACGCCTAACGAGTGATATGGGAAATCGTGTAGAAACAGTCGTCGCCGACCTGGCCAACAGAAAAGATCTCAGCCGAGTGGAAGAGCGGTTGCGCACGGATTCCCAAATCGCGATGCTGGTCAACAATGCGGGCGTAGCAGCATTGACTCCGCTTCTGGAGACCCGTGTCGATGAAATCGATGAGATGATCAAGCTGAATGTCAGGGCGTTTACTCGCCTGGCCCACGCCGCTGCGCCGCGGTTTGTCGCTCGCGGCGGTGGGACAATCGTTAACATCGCTTCCGTGCTCGCCATTGCACCAGAATTGTTCAACGGCGTTTACGGCGGCACCAAAGCATTCGTAATTGCGTTAAGCATGTCGCTACACAAAGAACTCGCCGACAGAAATGTGCGCGTCCAAGTCGTTCTACCGGGCGCGACGGCGACGGATTTATGGGAAAAGGCAGGCAAGCCAGTCGAGCAACTGCCAAACGAGATTGTGATGCGTGCGGATGACATGGTTGATGCCGCACTGGTCGGCCTTGATAATGGCGAGTTCCTAACGATCCCATCGCTTCCGGACGGAGCCGATTGGGACGCGTACGAAGCGGCCCGACAGAAACTCATACCGAACTTATCCCTCAAAGTCCCGGCAGCGCGTTACCGCGCCCGCGCCGCGGCATAGGAGTTACCGCGAGGTCCCATTCCCTAAAGCGACCGGACCGCGATCAGTCGCTAGGCCCAATAAAAAACTCGAACCGACTAAAACCGATGATGATCACCCTAGAAGGAGCAGATGTTTTAACAGAACCAAATGAGAAAAATACTATAAGTAGTAAAGAGCAGGCCAATCAGCATACCATAGAATCCGGTGAAACTGCTTGCGACATGCCCCGGGCCTTGACCGCAGCCTCGGCCTCTCTGCTACCCATAGATCGAGAATGGTCGCCAATTTCTGTACTGAAGATCCTCCGTTGGTGCAGAACAGCCTGCAGAATAGGCGCTGAGCGCTACCGGCAGCGGAAACAACACCGCCATCGCTCTGAAGCAACTCGAACGGCCAAAAGAACACGAGGCAAACGGCCAACCTGTCGATCGGGCAAATATGCCTTTTGGGGTCAGCACACGAACGGAAAGTATTCCGTTAACGGAATACTTGACGACGATTTATCGATTGGGTTGGAAGTATCTTCAAACCGCTTCGGGCGCGTTCCCAGCTTCCATGACGCTCCCAACGCCTGTCAAACGCGTTGCGGGAAAACTGGGCAGACTTTTGACCGCGATGTGGCATGAGAGCCATCGCTGGAATAAAACTCCATCGTGCCATCGCCCAAGCAGATCCACACCTCTGTTGCGCCCGCCTCAAAATACAGCGCGCGTTTCTCCGCCATTTCAGAATCGGAATTTGACGGGGAGAGAACTTCGATGCAGACGTCGGGCGCCCGCACGAGGCATGGCCCAGAATCGAGTTCCCCTGCTCTTTCCGAGTGCAGCCAGGCTGCGTCGGCTACTTTCACCCCATCGCTTGTTGAAATAGCAATCTCGGGTAAAGCCAATCCATGCGGCGCCAATTCGTGCAATAGTCGCAATATCCTGGCAGAACGCTTAGTATGATCGGGAGCAGGCGGAGGACTCATAATGGTTCGGCCAAATCGATCCGTCTCAACGCCAAAAGGAAGCTTTGTCAACTCAGGATCATTTACCAGCTCGGTCCACCGGCGGAGATTGAACTCTGTTTGATTTGCATGAGCAGGAAGTTGGATGGTCAGTGCCACAGAGTAATAACCTACACCGTTCTTTCTCCTTGAAAACCTGGTCCCAAGAGAAAAGAACTTCCGTTTACCGCCACACTGGACGCGAGCATAGCACTCTTTTGTCAACCGGCGTTGGTGGTCCACGGTTTAGGCTGACGGAAAAGGCTTTTGCCAAAATCTGATACCGGTTTGGAAAGTGGCTAAGATCCTTCATTTCTTAGCCACTTTTTTGATTCATCCCTGCACTTTCATGAGCCTTCTTGACCTAATGCTATGGACCGCTGATCAGCTTGGAAAGCCAATCTAGAAGCCCAATTGCGGGTCACAGCGGCTCACACCAACTCATTCATACAATCTGACTACGGATCAGAAGGCTGTGTGTTCGAATCACGCCGGGTGCAAATCAAGTCCTAGAGCCGATCCGCAGCCGATTTTGTGCTTGAAAATTTGACGGTATTTCCGAGCTTGCGGCCCTAATTTTGCCTTAATTCTTCCAAGGGCTCTTTTAATTCCCTATCCGCAGGTGGAGCGGAAAAAGTTTTGCGAATGTCGACAGGACTTGCGAACCTTGGAGCACCAAACCGGGTGTTTGCTGGAAAACGCAAAAACCC
>JBKPBY010000120.1:0-14400 GCA_046727075.1 bacterium
GCTGGGTGTCGGTTTAGCGGCTCTGCATTGCGCCTAGTCTGATTTTTCTGCCAATCGTGTGCGAACCAATTCTTAAGGGCGATTGCTGCGCCTACAGAACCGACAAATACCCCTGAGTCCGCTTGAAGGTAATCAATCGAACAGTAGGATGAGGACCCCGGAGCTGACGTGCCCTCTCTTGAGAACATCTCAATTGTTGTTGTGGAGGACAATTCACACGTTCGGCCTTAGCACGCATTTCGAAAGGCCTAATTCCCTGCTGCGGGTATGTAGCATCATATCGAAGCGTCAAGGAGATGTCTAGCCGTCGCAGGCGCTTAAGAATCTTAGCAGCTCTGCCGGTGCATGCTCGGACCCATCATGCGCCTGCATCGCGCTATGATCGAAGCCGGTCACTTCTCCAGCTTCAACAGCGGCATTGAACGGGATTTAGTTCACGCAACCATTGCCTACGATTCCTTCTCCTCGTCGCTCTCTTCAGTGTGGGAGCCTTCCTGTTGTATCATTCGAAGCGTCTCTGTAACGTCTTCGAGCTGATCCCAAACATCAAGGCTCACGTAGATCGGCGCGGGCTGCTGAGTCGCCATCGCGATACAATCACTGGGCCGCGCATCAATCTCGATGATCTTCTTCTGATTCAGTTCGTTCTCTGCACTGAGGACAAGTCGCGCAAAATAGGTGCCGCCCTGGAGATCGTTGACGATTACCTTTTCGATTTTTGCGTCGAGGGCTCGCAAGATGTTCGCGAGAAGATCATGGGTGAGCGGCCGCTCCTTTTTCGTGCCTTGCTGGAAGAGTGCGATCGCCGTCCCAACGCTTTGATCAACGAACATCACGAACACTTTTTCCTCGTTGCCAAGAAACACCGCGCAGCCGCCACTCGTCGCAGCTAGGCCGCGGATCTGCACTTCGACGACGGGCTTACTCATACTGCAGGTCTCGTCACTCGCCTTCCTGCCAAGATCCGAATTGCTTTAGACGGGAGATCAAAAACCAAAACCATCCAGGTTTGCGCCCCGCCCCCTGTCAAAATTCGATTCGCTCGAGTCTCGGAAGTGTCAGGTAACATCTGAATATGCTCCAATCTAGGCCCTAAAATCGCTGGATCCAAATTGTTGATCGCACCAGAGCATCGTGCAATTTAACCCCGTTTAATAGGTGGATGAAGTAGTCGGCGAAGCGTCCGTTTGTCCTCGTTGTGGCAGGCGCTCGATCAAGTACCCACCATCGCTAGGCTCCGCTCGCCAAGGACATCGACGAATTGGAGTTCGAGGGTTTGCCCAGCAACGAGCAGCTCGTCGAAGACTTCGCCGGCAGGCGTTTTCGATCTCGCGAGCTGTCGTGTGAGAGCCGGCGCTATTTGCGATCCATTCTACACGCAGTCTACTCTGTGACAGATTGCCGGATGACGAACGAATCAGATTTGCGACCACCCATCGGACTATTCCGCCTGTTTGGAGACGGTCGAAAAACAAACCAGCAACGAAACAACGCTCGAGCATCGCCAGGGTCGGGCACACTTTTGAACTCGATCAGGTCGGCTTTGGCGGACAAGTGGTGCCACGCAAGATTAGATTCGCCTCCAATTCGATAAACTCCAAACTCCGCTTCCCGGCAAGCTGTCTGACCAGAAAGTCCGCAGCTCTCTCGCCCATCTTTTCGGCGGGGACTTCTATAGTGGTAAGCGGCGGAGTGAGGTGGGGAGCAAACTCGAGATTGTCAAAGCCGACGATGGATATGTCCATCGGAACATGGATGCCTAGGGCGATACACTCCGCTAATGCTCCGAACGCCAAGACATCGCTCGCGCAAATGATTGCGGTTGGATTCGGTTCCGCTGACCTGATGTAGCGGAGACCCTCACGTCCCGAAGCTATGTCGTAGGGTTTTTCGCATAAGAGCTCTTCCGGCAGCCCTACCCTTCTTTCTGCGAGCGCCTGACGGACACCTTCGATCCGTTCGCGAGCCCTGTCATTGTGATGAGAAATACCTGCGATCATTCCAATTCTCCTGTGCCCAAGATCCAACAGATGATTTGCGAGTTTGCGGGCTGCCAATCGGTTGTCGAAACCTACGCACGCATGGCGTTGCTCGGGCTTATACACGTACGTGTTAATGTAAGGTATCTGCTGGTCGGCAATCAGACGGTAAAGCTTCGGGTCATGCTCGTCGCCCACCAAAACAAGCGCCTCGATCCCGCGTTCTAATAGTATGCGAGCTTGCTCGAATTCGGAATCGAGCCGGTAATCAGACGTCGTGATAACCAGCGAATATCCTGAAACCCTGAGGTAATTTTGGATCGCCTGAACTTCGGTTGCATAGATGGAATGAGCGAGCGTCGGAATGACAGCTCCGACCATTCGCGTCCGCCGGGAACGGAGAGCTCGAGCTGCACTGTTCGGGACATAACCGAGTTTCTCGGCGACTGCACGAACCCGGTGAGAAACTTCGGGTCTCACCTTATTTGGGGCGCTGAAAACCCGGGAAGCAGTAGTCGTTGACACCTGCGCTTGGCGTGCAATGTCAGTGAGGCGGATAGACCTTGCGCCGTTAACAACATTCCGCTTTCTCGCGATATCTCCTTTCATTTAGGCTCCATTATTGGTTGCTGCCGTGCGCGTCGAGAAAGTTCGGCAGAATGAATGTTATCGATTCCATAGTTGTTTTTTAGCACGACCCGCGGCTAGTTGCCAGAAAATGAGTTGCGAGATCCTGCTTATATCCTAGAAGGACGAGTCGCGAGGCTACGAATGCACCTCTCATGGGTGCACTTCAGTTGCCCATCCAAATCAGGAGCGTTCTTGGGAGATCAGAGCACACAAAAGTAATATCGGATGCATGATTTCTGTCTCTTTCTAAGAATTTTTCGATTCGCATCTTGCAAAAGAAGCTATTCGCAGTAAGCCATTTACGGCTACAATTTCAGGGACGATCCGAACGGTGTTCGAAAATTTCCAAAATTTATTGTTGAAAAATGGAATCGATACCATTTATTTGCTCACTGTTCCGCTTGCCCCCAAAGAATTGCTTTGAGTCCGATGAGTGCGCCCAATCCGCTCGCAGGTTTTAAGGTCGTAAGTTTTTGCCACTGGCTGCAAGGTGCGGCCGCTACGCAGTACCTGTCAGATCTAGGAGCAGACGTCATCAAAATTGAACCGATGACCGGTGCGCATGAGCGCCACTGGTCGGGGGGGCAGAGTTTCGTAAAGGGGGTAAGTACGTTCTTTCTGGCCGCTAATCGAAACAAGCGGAGTTTGGCGGTCGATTTAAAGAATCCAGAAGGCCGTCAGCTGGTGCTCGACCTTATTGCAAAGGCAGATGCCGTCGTGGAGAACTTCAGGCCTGGGGTGATGGATCGTCTCGGTCTCGGTTTCGAGTCTCTCAAGGAGATAAAGCCGTCCATCATCTTTGCTTCCGGCACGGGTTACGGCCCAACCGGTCCGCTTAAAGATAAGCCTGGCCAGGACCTCTTGGCCCAAGCCAGGAGCGGCTTAATCGCGGCGACCGGAGATCGCTTTGAAAACCCAAAGGCGGTTGGAGGCGCGCTTGTCGATCAGCACGCCGGCGCCCTCTTGGCGTTGGGTTTGTTAGCCGCTTATGTCAGATTATTAACGACCGGGAAGGGGACACGGGTTGAGTCCAACCTGTATAACGCGGCGCTCGACCTGCAAGCCGAACCGCTCACGGCCTACCTAAACGGTGGGCACACTCGTGAGCGCTATCGACGCGATTCCCATCTGGCGACATGGTTTCACGAAGCGCCCTATGGTGTCTACCGTCTAAAAGACAGCTTTGTGGCTGTTCCGCTCAATGACCCAAGCAATCTAGCGGAAGCCTTGGGCAGCGAACGACTTCACGCACTACGAGAGATCGACCGATACGAGCGTCGGGACGAGTACGCGAGCGCGCTTGCGGATGCCCTTGCAGGGTTAACTATGGCGCAGGTGTCTGAACGCTTTGACCGGTACCAGATTTGGTACGCGCCGGTACTTGACTACGACGATGTGGCGGCCGACCCGCAAACTGAAGCGAATCAGATCTTTCTGGCCGCGGATTTGGATGGCGTGCCAGTCACTTTAGTTAACCACCCTATTAGATACGACGGAGCGGCCCCAGAGCTTCGACACTTAGCGATTCAGCCTGGAGCGGATGCAATTCAGATTTTGCGCGCACTCGGTAAGAGTGACTCAGAAATCCATGATCTGGGCAATCACAACGTTGTCGCCCTGCCGTCTGCAACGCCTAAACCAGAGCCAACGCGAATACATGTTTAGCTCAATCCAACTGTTTCAAGCCGATTCTTCGAGTTCGCCTTTGGTATGACAACCTCGGCTTCACAAGATTCATTCATCGATAGAGCGAAGACGGGTTTAGCCTTCGCTCAAGCGCAAGTGCGCGAGTTAATCACCAAACATCCTGACCATTTTCCGCTGTTTACCAAGGATGGTCGTTGGTTTCACGACTCGGATAATTGGATTAACTGGTGTGACGGGTTTCTTGGGGGATTGCTCTGGATCTGCGCGCGCCAAACCGGAGATGGCTGGTGGCGCGCTCAGGCTGAGCATTATTCTCTGCTCATTAAAGAGCGGATGCATGATGAGACGAGCCACGACCTGGGTTTTCTTTTCTTGCCGACATGGAAAACCTGGTACGAACTAACCGCGGAACCTGCAGCTAGGGAAGTAGTGATCCAAGCGGGACGAACTCTAGCTAAGCGATTCAACAGGAACGGTCGATACATCCGATCGTTCATCGCTCCTGAGAGCACCTTTGTCGACATTATGATGAGCGTACCCTTGATCATCTATGCCGCTCAGCAGAGCAATGATCAGGGTTTGCTGGAGATAGGTTTAGAACACAGCCTTACGACCCGACGATACCTCGTCAGAGGCGATGGCAGCACAGCGCACGAAGGTTGGTTCGACGCAGCCACGGGGGAATTTCTCAAGCAAACAACCCACCAAGGTTGGAGGCCCGACTCGTCTTGGGCTCGCGGCACCGCTTGGGCACTCTACGGCTTCAGCCAAGTTTATGAGCTAACCAAGGACGAACGATTCTTAGACGTCGCTCAGCGTTGTGCTGATTTCTATATTGCCAGGACGCCTGCGAACGGGGTGCCACCCAATGATTGGGAGGAACCTGCGCCTCAGTTGCCGTACGAAAGTTCTGCCGCGGCCATCGCGGCCTGCGGCCTGTTACACCTCCACAAGCAAGTAACATCTGCCGACAAGGCAGCGGCGTACAACGCTTATGCCAGGAACATCCTGTCGACCCTTCTGACTCCCGAGTTCCTCGCCATCGATACGCCCGATTGGGAGGGCATACTAAAACATGCGATCTACCATCAGCGCAACCAGTTGGGGGTGGATGAGAGTGTGATGTGGGGAGAATACTATTTCGCAGCTGCGCTGGATGAAATCCTTACAGAGAACCGCCTCACCTGACGTTAACTTTTAGAGAAAATGTTTTCTTTTTTTCAGGCAGTCCCTGGCTTCTTCCTGAAGATAGTCCCCCTCTTTTAGCCTCAATTTTGGCACCGTATTGACCCGCCCGTCTTCCTACCTCCCCCCTTTACTTATGATCAAGCAATTTTATTCTCCAACTCGAGTTATTTTTGGGCCTGGCGCGCTCACGTCCCTCAGCGACGAAACCAAAAAACTAGGTTCCAAAGTTCTGATCGTAACGGACGCAGGTATTCACAAGGTCGGGATGATCGAACCTCTCGTTCAGGCACTCGAACAAGCCGAATTGCAAGTGCAGGTTTTTACAGATGTTGAGAGCAACCCGACGCTTGAAAACGTTTCTAACGGCCACGAGGCACAGCATGCCTTTGGTGCCGACGTTTTGATCGCTGTGGGCGGAGGAAGCCCAATCGACGCGGCGAAAGCGGTGGCGGTATTGGCGACTAATCCCGGAACCATTGGGGATTACGAAGGTTTCGAAAAGCTAAAGGCCTCACCCCTTCCAATTATCGCCGTCCCCACCACCGTTGGTACTGGAAGCGAAGTGACGAAAGGGGCGGTCATTTCCGATCACGCGCGTCACCATAAGATCATCGCGGTTTCCAACTGGATGTACCCCCGAGTGGCATTCCTGGACCCAAAAATGGTGGAATCTCTTCCGGCGGGAATCTGTGCCGCAACCGGTTTGGACGCGCTAACGCATGCGATCGAAGCTTACGTTTGCACCGGTCAGAACGCCTTTAGCAACGCGCTCAACCTCCATGCGGTCGAACTTATTGGCAACCATTTGCGGCCGGCGGTGGCAGGAAACGTGGAGGCGCTCCACCAAATGCAAATCGCGGCGTGCCTGGCGGGTGCCGGATTTCATAACGCGGGGCTCGGGATCGGCCATGCCCTTGCGAACACCATTGGCGGCCATTTCAACGTCCACCACGGCGCAGTGAATGGAATCTTGCTGCCTCACGTGATGAAGTTCAACCTGATTGCAAGTCCATCCCGGTTCGCGCGAATCGCAGAAGCGCTTGGGGAACGCACTGATGAGCTGACCCCGATGCGATCTGCGGCCTTGGCGGTGCAGGCAGTTAGGGCGCTCATTGAGGACGTCGGCATGCCCTCAATGTTAAGGGACCTTCAAGTAACCGAAGACAGCCTGGATCAAATCGCGCGCGAAGCGCTCGATCAACTGGATCGACCAGCGAATCCGCGAAAAAACAACGAGCGCAATCT
The DNA here is from genome assembly GCA_046727075.1 of bacterium. Lineage (GTDB taxonomy): Bacteria > Verrucomicrobiota > Verrucomicrobiia > Chthoniobacterales > JAFAMB01 > JBKPBY01. The sequence goes on from JBKPBY010000120.1 coordinate 6,690, forward strand.
ACGAGCTGTTTTACAAGACGCGTATTGAAAGAGCGTCACTCCTCTTTGGTCTTGGCGTTTATGGCAAACGAATTTCTTCGAATGACGGGTATCTCAAAGAGCTACCCTGGAGTCAAAGCCTTAAAGGACGTCAGTTTCGACGTCTGCAAAGGAGAAATTCACGCTCTCGTCGGTGAAAATGGCGCAGGCAAATCGACGCTGATGAAGATTCTGGCAGGCGCTCAAAAGGCGGACACGGGAGTGATTGAAATCGGCGGGCAAGTCATTACGCATCCCACGCCGGAAATTATGTTAGAGCGCGGGATCGCAGTAATTTACCAGGAGCTCATGTCGGCGCCGCACTTGAGCGTCGCCGAAAACATCTTCCTTGGCCGCATGCCGAAATTCAACCCTGTATGTGTTAACTGGAGGGGTGCGCAAAAAGGGGCATTACAAGTCGCGGAAAGGCTTGGTTTTCACTTAAATCCTAAGGCCCGATTGAGTTCTTTGACCGTCGCACAACAACAGATGGTAGAGATCGCCAAGGCGCTCTCACGTAACGCAAAGCTCGTGGTGCTGGATGAACCGTCGGCTGTTCTCGGGGACAAAGAGCTCGAGAAGCTTTTCAAGGTCATGAAAGCATTATCGGCAGAGGGCATCTCTTTTATTTACATCTCGCACCGGCTAAAAGAGGTGTTTGAAATCGGGCATCGGGTCACGGTCTTGCGGGATGGATCGGTTGTCACCACTCGCCCGGTTGCGGAAGTAAACGAGGAGCGCCTCGTCGGGTGGATGGTGGGTCGCGACATTGAGCACTTTTTTCCTGACCGGAAACACAATCCAGGGAAGGTTGCCCTCAGAGTCAAGGGTTTAATGCGGCGTAGCGTCCTACACGACATCAACCTCGAGGTGCGCGAGGGTGAAATTTTGGGAATCTGCGGGCTGGCTGGCGCCGGCCGAACCGAAGTGCTGCGAGCGATCATCGGCGCCGATCCAATCGATGCAGGTTCCATAGAAGTGTTCGGGAAGCCGGTCTCGATTCGTTCGGTGAGGCATGCTTTGCGCCTTGGTATCGGATTGGTGCCGGAAGATCGGAAGAATCAGGGCTTGTTCTTGATCCATTCGGTGGCGTTCAACCTGACAATTTCCAACATCCGCCGAAGTTTACGCAACGGCTTCATCAACCAGTCTATCGAGAAAGCCTTGGTCGGGGACTACATCAAAGGCCTGCGTATCAAGACGCCGAATCCTCTCGCCCGCGTTCGCAACTTAAGCGGGGGCAACCAACAAAAGTGCGTTTTGGCGAAACAAATCAACGCCCAATGTCGCGTTTTGTTGGTCGATGAACCGACCCGTGGGATCGATGTCGGCGCGAAACGTGAGATCTACCAGCTTTTTTCTGATCTTATCGAAAAAGAAAAACTCGCGATTGTCATGGTCTCCTCGGAATTGCCGGAAGTACTCGGATGCTGTGATCGGATTCTGGTGATGAGGCAGGGGGGAATTACCGCCGAGTTTGCGCGGAAGGATGCCTCCGAAGAGATGATTATGCGCTTTGCTACCTAGGATTAACGTATCATGCAACCACGTCTTTATTCACATTTCATATCTAATCGGGAAACCAAGGGATCTTCTAAAGGAATCATTGTGCGGCGCAGCCCTGCCGATGGCGAGCCGGTCGCCGAATACGCTGAGGGAACTGTCGAGGATGCGCAGGCGGCCATTCTGGCGGCCAGAAAAGCCTTTGACGAGGGACCCTGGCCCTATCTGTCTGGGATCGAACGCGGTCAACTGCTTCTGGCGCTGGCTGCTCGCCTAAGGGAGGAAAAGGAGCGATTCGCTCAGATTGAGGCCACGGAAGTGGGTAAGCCGATAAAGTTTGCCCGCGGCGATATCGAGGGCGCAATTATGCTGACGACCTACGCTGCGGGGCTGGCCGCTCAAGCGCACGGGGAATCGTTTTCCAACCTGGGCGTGCAAAAGCACGGCTTTATTTTGAGAGAGCCGGTCGGCGTCGCCGGATTGATCGTCCCATGGAATTTTCCGACGCTTATCCTTAGCCAAAAGTTGCCATTCGCCTTGGCCGCTGGCTGCACCGTGGTCGTTAAACCTTCGGAGCTGACCTCGGGTACCGCGCTGGAGCTTGGTCGTTTGGCAGTCGAGGTCGGTATTCCTGAGGGCGTGATCAACATTATCACCGGTTATGGCAACCCGGTGGGCGAAGCCATGGTGAAGAGCCCGCTGGTAGATTTTGTGTCGTTTACCGGCTCCACCGCAGTCGGTCGCAAGGTGATTCAGAATTCGGCCGAAACGATCAAACGGGTGTCCGTCGAGCTCGGGGGTAAGGCGGCTAACATCGTCTTCGCGGACGCAGACATTCCGGACGCTGTGGACGGGGCACTGTTCGGAATTTTCTTTAACAATGGGGAATGCTGCTGCTCAGCCACCCGGCTGTTGGTGCACGAGGAGATCGCGGCCGATTTTGAGTCAGCCCTTGCCGAGGCGGCGAGTTCCCTGAAACTCGATTCGCCATTGAAAGACGACACGGACGTCGGCGCCTTGATCCACGAAGGCCACCTAAACAAAGTCCTGGGCTACATAGAATCCGGAAAACGGGAAGGCGGCAAGTTGTTAGTCGGTGGAGGACGCGAGACGGCCGGTGCTTTCAGCGAAGGTCTGTTCGTACAACCCACCATCTTTAGCGGTGTGAGGCCTGACATGGAAATCTTTCGTCAGGAAATCTTCGGCCCGGTACTCAGCGTGTCTCGCTTCAGAACGACCGAAGAGGCGATTCAACTCGCGAACGATACAGAATACGGACTGGCCAACGCTTTGTGGACGAAGAACCTCGACAACGCCCTTACTACGTCGCGGGCCCTACGGAGCGGCACCGTATGGGTCAACACCATGATCGATGGTTCACCCCAGCTTCCGTTTGGAGGGTACAAAGCCAGCGGTTTCGGGCGCGAGATGGGATCGATTGGGCTGGAAGAGTTTACCCAACTAAAAACAGTGCTGTTCCATACCGGAAAAAGAACACCTGCTTTCCTAAAGGATGAAACAAGCAGCGATACGGTTAGTAGCCATTGACGTTGACGGGACGCTCCTAGACAGCTCTCATCGCCTCCAGAAGCCGGTGGGACAGGCCCTGGACGAGTTAAATGCGCGCGGCGTCAATGTTGTACTGGCCACCGCTCGTAGTCCTCAAGCGTTGCTTATCGTATTGGGTGAGCTGACATTTGCACCTTTGCTGGTGTGCTTTTCCGGAGCCTGGATCGGGGAAATGACCCTCCAATCACTGACGCCGCGACCTGCGCTGTGGGAAAAGCGCCATACGGCTTCGTCTGCGCGTTTGATTGTCGAGACGGCATTCGCCCACGACGTCGAACCCAATGTCTTTGGCCCGGAAACGTGGCGAGTGAGAAGGCTAACCAAAGAGATTTTAGCCGAGAGCCAAATTACCGATACCCGGCCCGTCATCACCTCTGAGGTACTATGGGAAGGTGAGGAACCTAACAAAATTCTTCTCATAACAAGCGAAGGCTATGCCGCCGCGAGGCTGGACACCATCGCGCAGAAGGTTCGATCGGTTAGCACCGCGACATTCTCAAAACCGAACTATCTGGAGATTATCCCGTTTGGAGTCAACAAGGCAAAAGCGTTGGCAAACCTAACACGAATGCGAGGCCTGGAGCTCTCGCAAGTGGCGGCCTTGGGAGACGGCCTCAACGACATGGAGATGTTGCGGGAAGCCGCTATCGGAATAGCGATGGGCAACGCGTCAGACGAAGTGAAATTCGCAGCGGATTGGGTAACCGGCACAAATGACGAAGCGGGCGTCGCTCAAGCCGTCAGAAAGCTGATCAGCGAAGGCATGGTTTAGACATTTTTAAAGGTGCTGAGTGAGGAGGATAACCAAATGAAATCTATCTCTGTTACTATGGACAAACCGCCTGAGAGGGCAAGACACGCGGAGCTCATTCGTCTGCTCGGAAAATCCGGTTTGTTAGGTGTTTTAATTTTGCTCTGCATCTTGGCGGTTTGCGTGTCACCGCAGTTTCTCAAGCTATCAAACCTCGTCAATGTCTTAAGACAGATGGCCTTATATGGAGTCGTTAGCATTGGGATGACTTTCGTCATTCTGACGGCAGGAATTGATCTCTCCGTTGGTTCGATAATTGGAATCGTAGCCATTATCGTGACGCAGCTTCTCAATGCCGGAATGACTCCGGCCCTGGCGATGGTCATTGCCCTGATCGCGGGGAGTGCGCTCGGCGTTTTCAACGGCCTCGGGATAACCTTGGGGCGAATACCGGCATTTATCATGACCTTGGGGGTGATGGTAATGGGTCGCGGACTGGCCATGACGCTGGCCAACGGCGAACCCATTTCGCTGTCTGACCCTGCCACCAAAGCAGTTGGCTGGATCGGCACCGGATTTTTCTTAACGATTCCAGTTCCGGTCTGGATTTTCGCTTCGGTCGCGCTCATCGCCAGCCTGACGCTAAGATACAGCCCGTACGGGCGATACATTTATGCGGTTGGAAGCAACGAGGAAGCGTCCCGACTCTCCGGTATCCACGTCTTATTCGTTAAGACGAGCGTTTACGTAGTCAGCGGCCTTCTTGCAGCGCTCACCGCTATTATCTTTGTTGCCAGGCTTAGTGTCGCCGAACCCACGGCTGGAACCGGCATTGAGTTGGAGGCAATCGCGATCTCGGTCATTGGCGGCGCCAGCCTTTTTGGGGGCGAAGGTACGATTTCTGGAACCATCCTGGGCGCCGCTATTCTGGCCGTGCTTGCGAACATCCTTAACCTGACAGGTGTCTCTCCGTTCACACAGCAGATAGTCAAAGGCGCCATCATTATAGCGGCGGTATCCCTCGAGATCCTTAAGGAGAGAAAAAGGTAACTCCAGCAAAGCCGGATATCCCATATCTAACCCCCAAAACAAACATAATAAACAACACACATGAAACATGTATCTAAAGCAACATTTGCAGGCTTTGGCCTGTTGTGCGCCAGCCTCTCATTGGTAAGCATTGCTTCCACCACGGCGGCGGCAGAGAAGTTCGTCATCGGCTTTTCCCAAGCCACAATGAACCACCCTTGGCGAGTGGCCATGGTCGAAGGAAACAAGAAGTATGACGCAGAACACTATCCGGATGTCGATTTGGTTATTACGGATGGGCAAAACCAGGCGACTAAGCAGGTCAGTGATGTGGAAAGCCTGATGGCGCGGGGCATAAAGGTGCTGATCATCAGCCCGCTGCAGGCGCAGGCCCTTACCCCAATTGTGAAGCAAGCGATGGAGGCAAACATTCCTGTCGTCACGCTCGACCGGCAGGTTAACACCAAAGTCACCTGTCATATCGGCGCTGAAAACAAGCCCATAGGCGTTGACGCGGGCAAATTCATTATCCAGAAATTGAACGGCAAAGGAAACGTTATCGAAATTCAGGGGACCGCAGGGGCGTCTGCAACACTCGATCGCCATGAAGGCTTTCGAGACGCTCTCAAGGATGCCCCGGGCATCAAAGTGGTGGCAGATCAGTTCTGCGATTACTTGCGGGAGCCCGCCGTGAAGTTTGTTGAAGACATGCTCCAGCGGTTTGGATCCGGTCAAATCCAAGCTATTTATGCACACAACGACGAAATGGCACTTGGGGCCGTGAAAGCAGTGGAAGCCGCTGGCCGGCAGAAAGAAATCGTGATTGTGGGTATTGACGGAGAAAACAGCGCATTTCAGGCGGTGAAGGACGGGAAAATCGCTGCGACGTTTATCTATCCATTTTGCGCACCCGAAGGAATCGAGTACGCCTATAAAATCGCAACTGGAGAAAAGGTACCGGATCACGTCGTTCTTAAATCGACTCGCGTGGACACATCGAATATAGATCAGTACCTCGGGAAGGGGTTCTAAGTCCGAGAGCATCTTTATAGAGGCTAAGTCGCACAGCCTTCTCCGCGGCAAGCCAGCTCAAAGGTTGCGCGACGTTGGCGAGGGATCGTCGCAAGTCGCGAGTCCACGCGACGTGAATCTCAAGATCTGAAGCAATTGTATGTCGAACTTGTTTAATGCGCCAGAGAGCGCTCCCTCGGATTTAGTGAAGTGGAGTGTCAAATCCCCGGGTGTTCTGCTGCTGGAACTCAATAGGCCCGAAAAGCTGAATGCTTTGAGCAAGACGCTGCTCGAGTCACTCGCGAAGTTGCTACGAACCGCGAGCGAAAGTGAAGAGGTGCGTTGTGTGGTTCTAACAGGGAGTCGTAAGGCATTCTCTGTGGGAGCAGACATTCACGACATGGCCAAACGTGGCGCGGCTGCTTACCTTGACCAGAAGAGGCTCGAAAGCTGGCGTGTAGTAGAAGCGTTTCCTAAACCTTTAATTGCCGCGGTGAACGGCTATGCGCTTGGTGGCGGTTGCGAGCTTATGATGCTGTGCGACATCGCGATTGCGGGAGAGGAAGCAAAGTTCGGCCAGCCGGAAATCACGATCGCTTCGATTCCGGGCGACGGCGGTACCCAGCGTCTACCGCGGTCTGTAGGAAAGTCGATGGCAATGCAGCTTGTTCTAACGGGAGAATTATTTACTGCCCGGCAGATGCAAGCCGCAGGTCTAGTCTCTGAGGTGGTGCCCGAGGGCGCCTTGATAGAAAGGGCTTTGGAACTGGCTGTTCGAATCACGGAGCTACCGCCCGTTGCCATGCGGCTAGCCAAAGCGTCAATTATGGCAGCGTATCAACTGCCTCTGGCCGAGGGCCTAGCCTATGAACGGCAGCTTGTGGAAAAGACGTTCTCAACTGAAGATCGAGCCGAGGGATTGGCAGCGTTCCTAGAAAAGAGAAAACCAAACTTTTCTGGGAGATAGCTGCTTCCGAGAAGGTAGATCCATGCGCCGAGACCACTACTACCTATTATTGCCTCACCGGGTGTACGAAAGGAAAACAGGGAGTCGCCTTGGGGACTCTGCATTCGTCCGTCGCCTTTGGGCCGAGAACGCCACGTTCTGCACAGCTTTACGACTCTTTGCGATAGCCTAGACCCCGTGCCGGAACCAAAGCCGGGAGAGACGCTGGAAGTAGAGAACGGTATTCTTGGTCGAAAAGCGACCGCCAGCGGGCGTCCGCGAGGGCCGGCTGGGCTGTTTCGCGTCGTCTATGGGTTCGAGAACGAAAAACTCGTCGAACTGATCAACCGGACGGTCCACGCGGCGGCGTTGAGCGCGCTTGGTTGAAACCCCGAATAGGTATCGCTTTTACTTCGCGGTTTATGTCCACAGCGTCGGCTGGTGGACGCCCTTATACATGGCGGCAATCGATCCGTTCCGAAAACTGATCGTGTACCCGTCGCTGGTGCGCAGCGTGCGCGCGAACTGGGACCGAACGATGGTAGCCCTGGGAACCTAAGTTCGGCAGCGTTGTGGCAAAGCGGGCTTACGTGACCCCGCTGCTCATCCCGCGACGGCCTAGTCGTCGACCTCTCGCCTGGTCTTCGTGGCTGTGGCCAACACAGTTTGAAGTCGGTTGCGCCCTCATTTTTCGTGGAAAAAGTCGCCTCAAATAATTCGCAAAGTGACACACAAGAAATTTAGCCTCGCCTAACTATTACCCCACATAACCCCTTTTATGTCTGGTAGTCTGGTGGCTCCATTGTTACACTCAGCGCCAATGGCGAAGTCCAGCGAGCTGACCGTGTTCCGGGCCTCCGGCGCCATTACCGTGCCCTCAATCC
>JBKPBY010000121.1:0-14794 GCA_046727075.1 bacterium
GTGCGCGGCAAGCGGCCACACGACGGCCGCGACGCCAAGAAATACGATGAATGTCCGCCGCCTCATGGAGCTTCCCCCTCCTACCGAGACCCCCGGGCCGGCTGACCCTATCACATTCGGCGACGATGCTGTTGTGCATGATAACAAGTTTGGCGGTATCAATGTCTCAGTTGGGTCATCAGCCGTCATCCGGCGTCCGATTAACTTGGTCCGCTTCACCCCTCAGAGCCGACCTGGAAAGCCTCTTGGCACTGTGCCGCTTTGTGCCAAAAGGCGACATTCGGCACGGTTCACTCGATTGGATCTTTTATTCAATCACCTGGTCGGCGCGGGCGAGTAGGGTCGGGGCATGGTCGCCATAACTCGTCAGGTCGCCTGCCGCCGCTTATTCGCGTCCTGATAGCCGGATCATCGGTGGGCCGAGAGAGATTTCAGTTCCGCGGGCGGTGCGCCCTGGCCCGCGAGGTTCTCGAGCGCCACCAGCGCCTCGGCGCGCGTGCTCGGGTCATTGTCGTTGAGCAGCTCGCGCAGGTCCGACTTGCGCCAGCGCTCGGCACAGCTGACCCGGGATCTTGAGGACCTGGAAGCCCGGCGTACGGCATTCGAAGGCCACGTACACAAGATCGCGGATTTCGCCAGGAGATGATCGATGGAGCGAATTCGTCTCAAAAAGCCAAAGCGTGGGCGGTTCCGCCCCGGGGTAAGCGGAAACCCGGGAGGCCGGCCGAAAACTCCCGAAGAGATCAAGGCACTTTTACGCTCGGGGCTGCCCGCCGCCGTCCGCACCGTCATTCGCCTGGCGAGTTATTCGAAGAACGAGAACATTCGCTTGGCCGCAGCGAAGGAAATCCTGGACCGCAATCTCGGAAAGCCCGCCATCGCGGAAGCCCCGCCAGAGGCAGCCAGGGAAATCGGTACCGGCCAGAACGTGGTACGCGTTCCCTACCCGGCACAAAGCACCGAGCAATGGGAGAAGGAAGCCCAAGCCTGGCGCGACCGTCATCCACCGCCGTCGGTCGATGAGGCCCAACAGTTCTTGCGCGAAAATCCGCCCACGGTTCACCACCAAGGGGATCCGACTAAAATCAATTAAGGGGCTGATCGGCGGCGGCCGGACACTTCTCCCCTTCTTCCCCTCGAATTTAGTCAGTTGAGGCTGATCGGGATAGGGTCGCATGAAATGGGGCGGCATCAGCTTGAGATGTCTGATAGGGCGCCCTCTTCTTTTTCTTCGTTGGATGCGATTGCGGTGCAGGTTCCGCCGCCGAGACCGATTGAGTGAAGTCGGCCTGTGCTGCCGGGAGCGCTGGAGTGCACGGGAAAATGCTGTCGCACCCGCCAGTGAACTCAATCGTATATTCGTCCGGACCCATTGCGACTTTTGTGATCTTATAGCTCGGCGAGGGATTGGTCTCGAATGTGCTTGGGCCGGCAGTCTTGATCTGTGTTTCGGAGTTCGTTTCAACCTTGTATTTGGAATGCTCCGTTACCCACGCGTTCGCCCGCGACCACTTTGCATCGCAGTCGGCTCCTGCACGACAGGTGATCGGCTTCGGAGGTTCTGCCACCGAAGCCTGCTGTTCCGCCGTTATGCAGCTGCATAAAGCGAGTGTAGATGCGGCCGCGATCGTTAATCGAGGAAGCATGACGCCCCACTCCCCATGCTAAGAGGACAAGGTCTCGACCTGTCGGGACCATGCTTGGACGTAAGTCTCGTAGGCGAATGTGCGCGGATCTGGGCTTGTAAAGGGTCCTGGGGCCGAATTTCGACAGGCGTGGCAATTAGGACACGATTAGGAATTGGTAATATGGTCCGCCGCGGTCGAGATCAGGTTTGATGCTCATCCTTGATCAAGGAAGCCCAATTGAGTTAGGACAGCCCGCCTTTCTTCACCGAAAGGCACGGTCCCGGTTGTGTCCCCCGAACCCCCCGTTCGCAACGACCGGGGCCGTCCCCTTCTCAGGGCACTATAATGGTATCGATCGCATAGAGGCTTTTTGAGGCCAGCAATTGGGCGATGTCATCTCCCGAATTTACTGCCCGACCAAAATTACCATTCATATCGACGCATTCGACCGCACCGTTTTCACCGCACTCGCGCCGACGAGGTAATCGTCAAATAAGAACTGAAAGTTACCAGCGACGCACCGAACAAAGTATCCGGGATGGCGAAGCACAGATACCAAATTGGCGAGAAAGTTCGGCTCCTCACGGGGGCGGCAGTCCACTTTGCGACTATTGAAGTTTATGAGATTGTGCAGCAACTTCCGGAAAGCGATGGAGAGTACCAGTATAAGATCAAGTCATTGGATGAGCCGCATCTGAGAGTGGCGAAAGAAAGTCAACTCCGCAGGATCTGGGACGGAACCATGAAGCGAATTGCGGCAGCGCTAATGCTGGCGGCAGCGACGGCGGCGGCGGAACCCAATGTCGTGGCGGATCAATGCGCGAAACAAGCAGAGCAGGTCTTCGCCAGGGATTACGCCAACGGAAGTGTCCAGGGAGGTAAGAATTGGACGAAGGTTTTTAAGTATCGGGCCCACTACAACGCGGACCAGAATAAGTGTTTCTTTATGGAATTGAGCACCGTCCTCGACGGCAAAGACATCATGAGTGGGTTTCGGCTGTTCGACGTCCTCGATTATCGAGAATACGGCAATTTCATGCGGAGCACCAATTTCGGCGTTCTCAATTGTCTTGTTGAGGGCACGGCGTGTCGTACCGAAGCTGGATGGAACGAGCTTGTGAAACCGTACATGGAGGAATGATCAGGGGAACGTTTGCGCCCTGTCCGGTAACGACGATGCAAACCTCGTCCGCAATCTGAGCGGGGTGTGACGGGCGGGGGCAGCTTTAAGTGCAGAAAGCGTCCCCAACTGGAGGACGCTCTCAAGACCGCGATTACCGACGTTGGTGCAGCGAGGACAGCCAGCCCGTCAGAAACCATGAGCGCTGTAATCGACCGCAGAATTGGCTGCGCGGCGCCGACGGAAGAACCAGCGAAAGGCGCGGATCACGGTAGCCATAAGAACCCCCTATGTTACTCACGCAGGTCGCCAAATATTACAGGCTGCTCGGACCACTCCATGTGACCTACGTCACACACTTGAGGGGTCAAAGTGGCTTGCTATGAGCTGGGCCAGCGGCGGATTGACGTGCCTGGAGCTGCTGCGGATTGTCGGAGTGTCGTACAGATGGGAAGGGCCCGGGGGGCCTGCATCATACCCTCCGGGCCCAATCGTCTGGTCGCTCAAGTGTCGTCAACCCCCCTCGAAGCGATCCAGACCGTGCTCAATGTTAACATCCGCGGGACTTCGAAGCTGTGTCCTTGGGGCAACGGTCTGTTGAAAAATCACGACCGAATTCCGCATCGGCGTTGCTGCTGGCGTAGCGGCTCTCACCGCTGCTTGCCCGTGAGCGCGCTCGCCAAGGTAGAAAGCAGTTTTCGCTCGCGGGCTGTTAGACGAGGGCGGGCTCGCCTGCCGGCTTTAGGTTCGGTCACGCGCTCTTTCTTCTTCGATTTGCGGCCCTTCTTCGGCACGATCAAAGTTCCGGGTTGGATTGGGAGACTTAGCTGTTGAGATGTGACAAAGGTCACACCCGTCCCTCTTCAACGTAGTGCAGAACGGTCCCGGCCTCGCAGGGGGCAACCTGTCGACCGGGACCGCCCGAGCCGGGGAATAGGCTGCACAAACAGACTTTCTCCCTGGCCTGGCATACATCTTACGCCGTCGGGCAGAAGAGTTCGTTTTAAAGATTTTTGAGTGGGGAGTATTTCAAGCCAAGGTAGGCGGCACCGGGTAAGAATAGCACTCTCCGCTGCCCCAAAATTGCCGCTGTCATGCCCTACAAGCATGGGCCTCGGCTGCTTCTCCAGCCGAGGGTTGTTTTCTCCCAAACTATAGAGGCCCCATCAAGCGGGGGCCTCTTCTTGTTTATGCCGTTGCGGAATTTGCCGCTCCTGAGGTAAGATGTTCCCGCTACTGTTCCCGGCTGCTAGTGGCCGGGACTTCCTCATGATGAGGTCTTCCTCCGTTGGAACTTTAGAGGCCCTTCGGGGCCTCTTTTGTGTTGCGTGGTGTCCTGGAAGCATCGAATTAGGTTGGGATTACATGCGATAGACGTGTACGGCAATGTACATGGCGAGCATCCCGAGTGCGAAACCTCCACAAATCAACGCATAGGTCTGGAGCCGTGCGGGGCCGCCTATGAACCGCGCAAGGCCGAGGACGACCGCCCACGCGACGACGACCCCGATTACGTATACGAAGAGCGGGAAGCGATTAGGACCCCAACGCAACCACAATCCGAGAGCGGCAAGTGCCAGTACGACTGCTGCTCCAATAACGTATCCCGTGAGGGCATTCATAGCGCGCAGCCTCAAATGTAGTCCGGCTCACACTTATCGTTAACGAATTCCTGCCATAACATGCTCGGTGTAAGGGTGCGTGTTATGTCGGGTTCTACGCAACAGCGTCGATTACTTTTCGGGTTCGAACCCGTTGACTGGCTGTTCCTCGCAGGTGGCATCGCGCTCGTCGCGGTTGTCGCGGTGGCAATGGGTTTGTAGCCGCGACATTAGGGCGGCGAAATTAGAGTTCCTCGTCTCTTTTGGTCTGCGTAGCGATACTCACAAGCTCGGCAGTATCCCGGAACGTCACGCTATAACAGGCGAGGTGTAGCCATGCATTGGCCATGCGGAGGAGGGCACCCGCATGGTCAGGGTCCTTCGTTAGTTGAGCAAGGGCAAGGCAGTCCAGAGCGCGACGCTGATACTCGTCCTTGGACATGCCCCAGACCCCAAAATGCAAAACTTTAAACGCAATAGGCTAGTACGATGGTAGTTCCATGGATTAGGGCGGGCACATCGTCCTACCAGCCCTGCGCGCGGCGAAGGCCCCGCAAAACCGCAATCGACTAAATGCATCGTTTCAAAAAGAAGACCCCCGGACTAACGCAACGACTGGAGGCTTCCAGGGCACATTTGCCAACCGGGGATCGGGGTTGGGGGGACTGTCCGGCTGGCCTAGGCTGGATGTGGGAAGGCGCTGGGAAGGCCGCAAGCTGAGACGGGAAGCCGCGTCTCGACGGGTCGCCTGGAGCGCGTCGTGAACGTGCCAGGCAAGGCCGGAGTTGAGATCACGGAGGATGGGGGCAGGCTGCGTCAGCCTCCCGCCCCGGGAAGGAAGCACCGAATGTGAAGGGTCGCCGGGACTAGCCAGACCACAGCATAACCGAGCTTATTGGTTTTTGGATCGATCAACGCGTAATTCGGCACATCGTGCCATTTGCCATCACGCAACCGAACACGATAGCCGCTCCGAGCGTTCCTGGCCTCCCACAGGCCCATTTGCGATATGTCATCGACGGTCCCGGCCATATCCCAGCCGTCAACCTCGACCGGGTAACCGTCAGCCGTGTCGCAGCATGCGCCGCCGTAATTGTTTCTAAGCCCTCGAACCCAATCCCGAGTTTCGTCATCGAGAGCCGCAACCATTTGCGGCGGGCCCCGCCAAACTGCTGGCGCTGCGGTGGCGGTGAAGAGGATCACGGCGGCAAATAGCAGCAGTCGGTTGACCATCCCAACCCCAGAGATTTTATCGGCACGCGCTTAGCTGCTCGCCGAATTATGGGTGGCCCGGGCAAATGTGTCAGATCAGCAGGGTGGTCATGTTTGGCACACATCAATCCTCAATTTCGTCAGCATGCACGATGAGTATAGTTCGCTTTCCGATACTCGGTCCACGACGAACGTGCGTGATGACTGCTTTAACCAAGTCTCCATCAACGTCCCGCAGAGTAATGGCTTCACCGCTTCTTGCCTTTCGCGCGAAACGCTTGGTGGAAGCATAATGATACTCCTGCTGCCCGAGGCGACGTATACCGCGCGAAAGCCGACGCTCATCGGGTGCTCTCGCTTGCCGCTGCCGGCACGTCGGCGGGAGGAGGCGCGCGCAATGCAAGCGCCATGACAAATCCAAGGCCGACCGGCCAGAGGGCGCGGTGGACCGAGCGGTGCGACCGTGTCATCGAGCGCAGCTGGATTTCAGCCAGCGCGATAGAACGAACGGCCAGAGAACGGTGGCGCCGGGCAAAAGCAAGATTCGCGCGCCGAGCGTTACGGGCATTGCTTGCACCTGCACGACACCGAAGATGACAAAGGCCAACCCGATCAAAAACCCGACGCCGATATAGAGCACGAACGCTCCAAACAGGATCATGGCCATAACGTTTCCCGGCTTCGTAAAATTTACCAACACACGAAGTTAGAGCTTTTCGTTTTTAGCATGTTCTTATCGGAGACCCTCGGGTCGAGCCCGAAGGCACTTTTTCTCCTTCCTTTGCGTTCCACCTTCGGGCCGGGCACCACGGCGCCGTGGCCCGGCTTGGCGCCCCGCGACAGCTTGATCTCGATCATCGGACCACCGCCGCGACTGACTCCGCGGCACCTTCCAATCCGAGTCCCAGACCCCACGGAACCGGCGTTTATTCCCAAGGATCCAATGGCGATGCGGAGGACCCGGGCGCGCGGCCCATTCTTGACGGCGCCGCGGTGCGGCTCGACTGCAAAAGCAATCTCGATCTTGTTGCTCGTCGTCATCGGCACGAATTAGTTCCCACAGCAAAGGTTAGTTGTCGCGGACTGAGGGGCTGAGCAGCTCAAATTGTCTTTTGAAGAACCGATGAGGGCACCGTCGCTGTCCGCAATGGGTCCATCGACGGCCGTTAGCACCTTGCGAGACGTGGTCCGCTTCACTCTTCAGAGCTGACTTAGCGGGCCCCGGTTTTGCGGGCTGTCGATCGAGGACAAGATCCCGGACCATGCGGCGTTCTCGCGAGCCCGTCATGAGCGTTTCCGTGAGTGCGACGTGTTCCGGCAGGTTCTCGAGCGCGTCGTCGAAGCCTGCATTGCCGCTGGGCTGGTCGGTTGGTGAACGCTTCGGGTTGATGCGAGACTGCACCGCTCGAGACGTCTTGACACGGGTTCATTGGTCAACGGATTGGTTGCTACAGTTTGCGCACGTTCCGGCAAATAACTGAACAAAAACCGGGAATTTACCGAGCCGAAGCAGGGTTAAAAGGGGCATTGGACCTAGGAGATGTCCTTCGAGCACTCGCGACGATTGTCGGCAGAATGCCTTGGATCACTGCCGAGAACCGCCGCTATCTAACGGCCATGCGGGCCGGACATCGCGTCGATCATTTGTGGAGGCCCCGATTGGAGCAGATGGCGTCGGGTACGCAACTTGGGGCCCAGCGGTGAGCCGGGCCGACGCCGCGGCTTTAGCGGTGCTGCAACCGGCGTATACGCCCCTCGCGCGGCTCCTGCATTGGACCACGGCGGCGCTGGTCCTGATGACGATCCCCATGGGCTTCATCATGGTGGAGGTGCTCAAGTCCGGCCCACTGCAGAATTTCCTGTTTACTCTCCACGAGTCGCTCGGCATCACGCTGATGGCAATCGTGTCTTTTCGTCTGGCCCATCGGGCGACGCATCGTCCAGCGCCGCTTCCCGCCGAGATTCCCGCGCTTTATCGACGGGCTGGCCACAGCGTGCATTGGCTGTTGTATGCGCTGTTGGCCGTGCAGCCGATCGTCGGCTGGATCGGGACTTCGGCCTACCGCGCCCCGATCCATTTCTTCTGGCTCGTCGAGTTGCCGCCGATCTGGCGACAGGATCGCGGCCTCTCCGACCAGATTTTGTGGGTGCATACCGGCATCGGCATCGCGCTTGCGGTGCTGATCTGCGCCCATGTCGGCGCAGGCCTGTTCCATCAATTCATCCGAAGGGACCAGGTGTTGATGCGGATGCTGAGAGGTTGAAGACGGAGGACAGACGACAGACGACAGACGACAGAAAGTGACGACCTGTGTGGACGTAAGTTGAATCGGGATCACCGATTGCCTGCGAGCAAGCCATCCAGGCGAATTGAATACCCCAGGCCGAAGATAAAGTTGGGTGCATTGTGGTTAAGACCGACCGCGACATGGAAATCGATCTGTTGCGTGGGCGTGAGGCGATACATGCCGCCTGAATTGATCAGTTGGCTGGGGCTGGAATGGTCGGGATAGTAGCCAACATACTCCACGAAAAGACTCGCCTTCTCACTCACTTTCCTTTCGGTGACGAACGTGGTCTGAGTAACGAGCTTGCTCGTCGGATCGGCGGGGCGAATGAACTCTGTGACCATTCCACTGAGGCCCCAGCCATCGTGCAGTTCCCACGACCAGGGAAATTGCACATAAGGCTGTGCGCCACGCCCGGCAATATCGGTCGTGCCGGTCGGCAAAGCCACACCGACCACGGCAGAGAGGTCAACTTTACCGGGGACCGGACTGATTTGCCATTTCACGGCTGGCGCTACATCGGAAAATCCTGAGCTTGCCGAACCGCGCAAGGCGACAAAATATGTGGGCAGGTCCACTAGCAACTCGAGGCAAGGTGCGACCCCCAAGCGAAGTCGCGTGTTCGTGCCGTCAAGAACCTCGGCGCCGTCCCGCGCGCTGAAATTGACACCATTTTCGATTTGCAAGCTGCTAACCGGAACCACAATACTAGAGTTGGTGACGTCGGGGCGATCGGTGACAATTGCGTCTCCCTCTTTCGGGCAACCGCCCGCAGCCGCCGCGAAAGTGTAGAGATACATGAATGCCCACAATGACAATGACGAAAGCTTGACGATGTCCAACGGCGCGCAGCCAAAGCATCCCTTACGCGCGTAGGGGCGATCGCCATCCCGGGCAGCCGAGGTGGTTTCCGCGGCGGAGGATTTGGCGGGCGAGGATTCAGCCACTTCGGCGGCGGGCGAGGATTTGGCCATCGCGGATTCGGACGCGGGTTTGGGCGCGGCTTCGGACATTACGGATTTTATGGTGGGTATCCTTATTCGTATGACTGCGATCCTTATTACTACGACTACTACGGGTGCTATTATTAGGACTGCAGGCCTGATCCCTTTGCTGGCGATTACGGGCATTTGGCTTGGCCCGGAGCAATCGCCAGCCTGGAGCAGTTCTGGATTCCCTCGCATTTGGTCTTCGGGAGATCGTGACCGTTCAAATATGCGAAAGCGCATTGCCGCTCTCCTTCACGAGCCATGGCGAGGAGTCGATGTGATGATAGCAACTAGAAAATCAGGGCATCGTGAAGAGCAACCGGACCTACGGACAATTCTGGGAATAAACCGCACCCCCGCGCAGTTTTGGCTCTGGAACCCACATAGGCTTAACGGAGAATGGAAATGGGCAAATACAGCGGGCAAGGAGAGGATGGCGTACTTCGTCAGTTTCGGATCCTCAGAGCAAAGGTTCGGCATCATCACCCAACCTTACCAAGGCTGACCCGGCAGATGGTCGACGTCAAAGCCATTACGAAGCGAACAATGTGCGGCACACTCGTCGGGACCTTTCTGCTGGGTGCGGCCGTTTTTGCGGCAGCGTTTTTGCCGCCGCTCGCGCGGGCCGAACAGGCTAACGCGACGGGCACGCGCGTGACGATCGACAATTTCGCCTTCGCACCACAGCGTCTGACGGTGAAGTCCGGAACGACGGTGACCTGGCGCAATGAGGACGACATCCCGCACACCGTTGCTGCGACCGCCCGCTTCTTCAAATCGAGTGCGCTCGATACCAACGACACGTACTCGTTCACCTTCACGACGCCGGGGACGTATGAGTACTTCTGCTCGCTGCATCCGCATATGACGGGGACCGTCGTAGTGGAGGGAACGGTTGGGACCAGTGCTGCTCAATAGAGCGGCGCCGTTGAACCAAATAATTATGAGTCGTATCGATTTGGCAAAACGCTAGTCTCAGGAGGTGCGAATGGCCCACTTCTATTTCCATTGCTCGAGCGCAGAAGAGATTCGAATTGATCGATGTGGCAGCGATGTGGAGGATCTGGTCGAGGCTCACGCGCGCGCTATCCAGCTCATTCAGGCAGCGATCACAGCCACGGGTCCGGAAGACTGGCGCGATTGGGCTATAGACGTTCGCGATGATGAAGGGGAAGAGGTCTTCTTGGTGCCCTTCTCATCCACGCTCGGACGGCCTCATTAGCTTTGGACGCTGCCGTGTCAATTCAACCGAATCTTCGGTCCGTACTGCAAGTACATTCCAATTGTGTGAGCAAATCATCCACCTCTAGCCGACGCCGGCGAAGCGAGAACTACCTGGCCGCGCCGTGAATTCCCCAGATGCCTAGGCGGCTGGAAAGTTGGCCCTAAGCGGGCGGGACCACTGTGAATTCTTGGACTGAGTTCTGATGTCCGCAATGGGTCATTAACGGAAGTGACCGGCTGGTTTGTTTCCGTCTGCTATTCCACCAAAAGCTGACCTAGAGGGAGCTCGGCGCGCGGCTAAGGAACTGAACCAGCGAGGTATTCCAAATGATCAAGTAACACTGAGATGTTTGTTGATTGGCTCCACAAGGCGACATCGGAGCGCCCCGGCGCTCACTGATCGAAAAAGTTTAGAGATTCCACCCCCGGCCCCCAGATATACGTGGGGTCCCATAGGCTCTCTTACGACTGCCGACGCGATGCCTGGAAACGGCGGCCCCCCATCTCTGTGCTTTTTTCCGGTGCAATGCCAAGGGACGAATCGCCAAGTTTTGTTGTATAGCAGCGTGTCAATAAGTGGCGAGTTTATCCACAAGAATTATCCACAAACAAGTCGACATTGCGCCGGCCAACGCGCAAAGTATTTGATGGTAGAGCCGCCGCTATAAGGCGACCGGGGCTAGTTTCCAACCTTTTGCTTTTGACTGACCTTTGTAGTCGCGCTGAAACGTCAGCGCGAAGAGGAGAACCTGTGTTTACTCCAAGATCACCAAGTCCGATTACTATTAGGACCACTTGTCCAGAATGCGGCGCGGAAATGCCGATCAGGCTTGTGGAACCAGCGTGCGATGGCAAACAAGTGAATAATCATGTCTTCATGTGTGGGGAGTGCGGAAAAACCGAGGTCTACAGTTTTGACTGGACTGATCCGATCAACGAGCCGGTGAGGTAACGAAACAGGCGGCACGGTTGCCTCGCGACCAAAAAAATGGCCCCGATGAAGCAGGGCCCAAGTCTGGGAGGAAACGCCCCAAGAGGGGCAAGGTAACGTTACCAAGTTCGGCGCGAGGCGATAGTACCGGCCTGTGAGTGACGCTACTTTTGCCGGCACTGTTGCCCTAAAAGTGACATGGTCTAGGTGCTGCCGGCAAGATACCCGCCGCGCGAACGCATATGCTTCTCCGGCCGATCGCGGCGAGCGTCTGAAAGCTAGGCAAGTGGCTGGTAATTCTGCGACCGGATGGAAAGGATGACCGCTTGCCGAAGCGATCAACCCACCGCTCGCCGCCACCAGGCCCGCCGCTGATCGGTAAGCTGACGAATCACCGACTCAGCCTGCGTCCTCACGGTCCTTGCGAACATCACCGAGCTTGGTGCCGATACGGACCCCTTCATGCTTCACCTGTACGCCGCCCTGGCCGAGAAAGAGCGTGCGCTGATTAGTCGGCGCACGAAGGAAGCCCTAGCAGCCGCCAAGGCCCGTGGAGTGAGACTAGGCGGGCTTAGCGCCAAGGGGATAGAGAACCAGCGGGAGGCTGCCGAACGCTCTGAGCGGCTTCGCCCGGTGTTCGCGGAGCTTGCTGGCCTATCAGCCAGAAAGGCCGCCGAGGAATTGAACCGGCGCGGTATTTCGGCCCCGGCTGGCGGGAAGTGGTTTGCAGGGCAAGTCATCAGGGTCCGCAGGCGGCTGAACGCTTGACCCGCCTCTGCGAGCCGGACCCCCCGGTACCCTTGTGCATCTGGGTGTCCCCTAGGGGGCGACCGGCCGGACATTAGCCCCGGCAGGGGAGCCTAGCAGTCGCTCCCTTGCCGCGCGCGCCCGCTTAATAAGCGCGCAAAGATAAACGGCGAGGGCGTCGGGTTCGGAGCAGCGTAAGGGCGACGCCTCTAATAATGTTGGTCGGGGACAACGAGGCTTTGCGGCTCTTCCCGTATGCTGCTTTCGCCGCTTTGTAGAATTGCATCGCGGCGGTGTCGTAACGGGCCTTGCTCATCCCTACTCCTAGGTTTCCAAGAGGATGGTTCTACGCCGAACCTGCCAGCTTTGTTCCTTCGCGACCTAGCCACAGGCCAGCTCCAAGCTCTAAAGGTTGTGGAGGGATTAAGCTCGCAGCCTAGTGCGGTGGCGTAAGGGAACGGCGATTTCCGTTCTGGCCGCACCTGAGCTCAGCTGCTTCCGCTGCGTTCTCCAACGAATGCTGGCTGTCGCCAGGAGCCCCTATCCCAGGCGACCGCCCCCTACCCCTAATGGCGCGCTGCCGGACGGCTCCCTCGGAATAGCCTCCGCGCAATGCATGGCACGCGGCACAATGGTTCACGCAACGGAATGGGATCGGCCCTACGCGCCGTTATGGAACTTTCCTTCCTGACCAGGATTGAACAGTAAGTCCCAGTCTGGGATGTGATCGCAGCGATGTGATCGCAGCGGGGGTCCACGAAATGAGTAAAACGGTAGCCGCGCTCGTCGCGTCCGGGGCTTTGCTCGCAACCATTCCTGCAATCGCCGGAGAAATGCGCGCTGAGGAAGCGCGCAAGTTCGTCGTGGATAATTTGTTCTCGTTCACTTGCTTTGAAGGGACCACCGGAGAGGGACGGGTCAATGCCGATGGTTCAGTTGTGGGTACGATCCGGCTTGCGGGCAGCGGGCCCACTCGCTTCGCGAGTCTCCCTCCCGGAACGCTGCGCGTCAGGGGTGAAGTCATTTGCGCTTCCATACGGGGTATTCCGTTGGAGCCCTGCTTTGACCTTGACCGCACCGGAGCGCAAAGCTTCCGCGGTTCACTGGCCGGAATGAGCTTCGCGTTCTGCCAGTTCACGAAGCAGCCCAGTCGGCCTGGGATGGCTAGTACGGCACCGCTTTCCATTCAGCCGACCGCCGCGGGCTCAAGCCGCCACTGAGCGCCGGAGCGGCAGCGGCGACCCGACCGAGACGGAACGAGCCAGTGCCGACCGTGATTGCTGTGCCGAACACACGCTAGGACGGGGTCAATAGCTTCCGTATGAAGTCGGGTAGCCACCCTAACCCTGCGTTCGCAATAGGATCCCGTTCGAGATGCTCGACCACGACCAAGCTGTCGACCTCTCCTCTCAAGAAGGCATTGAGGAACGCGGGGTAGTCCTGGAAGGACACGCAGCCGTTCGACTGACCGTTGGGGCCGAGCATGTAAGGATGCGCGAGCATGCCGGCGCGTCCAAACATTTTTTGCTCGTTGACGGGGACGAGCCGGATAGCCCGAACACCATGGAATAGCTGCTCCCGCAGGACGAGCCGGTACACGTTCGGTGGCGTGGGCCCCCGACCTTTCACGCCGATGTAGCGGGGATCATCCAACCCGCTGCCCAGCCCCGACTGCGCTTCAAGCCTCTCGCCAGTCGGCAAGTACACCGCATGCGCCGAGATGTCGTAAATTGCTGTCCGGTCGCCGGGCTCTTGCATCAACTCCATGTCGTTCGGCGCTACTTCCAACGAGGCGGACCTTGCCACCGGGGCGGACTTCTTAGAATCAGGCTTGGCCGAACGTTGTGGTGGAGGCTTGTACAGCGCCTTCGGTTCGTCCGGGCTAGGCGCGGTGGACAGCGAAGCTGGGCCTTCGTCTTCTTCCTCGTAGCGGTCGAATGCCGCGGCGAACCGCTCGTCAAACGAGGGACGAGGCGCTGAATCCGGTTCTTCGATTAGCGCGGCGAACCGCTCCTCGAACGAAGACCCCGGTACTGAATCCAGCTCTTCCTTCCCGTAGATTACCGCGGCGAACCGCTCCTCGAAGGCGGAACGCGGCTGTGACTTTGCCGGCGCCTCTGCCGCCGAAATTGGGCCCCCTTTTCGATATCCCGGGGGGAATCAAGACTACCGGACGGAGGTTGCTCGAACAGCGGCCCGGGAGCCTCTGAGGCAGCGAGCCCTGCGACCGAGAAGGTGGCCGCCGTCGGCGCCAGCACTGCGACGCGTGACCACTTCCTGACTGGAACCAATGATGTTGCCATCAGTGCGGAGCACGATTTCCCAGCGAGGAGCTTTTCCCGGCGTCTTTGCCGCCCTCGATTAGCCGAACGAAAACAGCCATTTGAGGCAAGAATCGGCTGTGTTCACGACCGAAATCGTCCAACAACATGTCTTGGACGACGGTCTTATCGCCCCAGAGCGTCAGAGACCGCACACAGCGAGAGAAGACCAAGCAGGAAAGCGACCAATCCGGTAAAAAGAAGCATGGTGGTCCCCCGAATCATCCCAGTGCCTAGTCCATAGCTGCTTTGCGGCATTTTCCAGCAGACCTGGGGAAGCCTGTGGACACTTTTGCGAGCGGCCTTGGGTAACACTGCTTCTGGATACACTCCGTGGCCCGGTCCGCAGATTGCAGCTGTCGCCGGGAGCTTTGCTATTTTGGACACCGATCTCGGCGGCCCGACAAGCCATCCGGTAGCGCGTGTATCGCGTCAATGAGACCACGAGACTGCAGTGTCCGAAATGCCGCCTGGAAATGCGGCTCTTCCGCCCGTCGCTCGGGATGCCGAAAGCGCGCCAGCAGCGCCGTGCGATCGAGAACGACGGCGGCATTCGCGGTGAAGACTAGATCCGGCACATTTGAGACGGGAGGCACCAGCTCGATTGTTGCGCCCAAATCCTCGAGCGTCTCGCGAAGTGCCTGCCATTCGCGCCGGGAAGCCGCCGCAAGGGAGCGCTCGTTGCGAGCCCAGGTGATGGGATTCATCCAAGGATTGATCACATATTTTACTG
>JBKPBY010000122.1:0-7279 GCA_046727075.1 bacterium
GCCATAATATGGACGGGAATAGTACCCACTATAGTAGGGGTGATCGTTACCGAAATTATAGAATACAAACGGAAACGGGAGCGGGATTCCGAAACTTATGCCGTCGGCGCGGGCCGGCAGCGGAGCGACGACCAACGCGGCGACAAGGAGCAACAGGATCAACAACTTTTTCATCTGAGGTGTACCTCCGGGGAGTACCTTCAGCTTATCAGAATCAAATGAAAAGGGAAGCTCATTGCAAGCGGCATCGAGCGGCGTAGGGAGCGAACGGCATCGAGCGGCATCGAGCGGCATCGAGCGGCATCGAGCGGCATCGAGCGGGATCGAGCGGGATCGAGCGGCATCGAGCGGCATCGAGCAAGCATCGAGCGGCATCGAGCAAGAGGTGAATTCGCTCGCCTCGGGAAAGACGATCGACGTCGGCAACTCTGGCTGCTGAGTACCTCGTATTTTTCCAAAATGCCCTAGTCAGGAAACACTTTTTCGATCCCGCTCGATGCCGCTCGATCCCGCTCGATGCCGACGATTTTACGACTTGGCGCCCTACGCCTGCGCGCTGCTTGATCGCTGGCTATTGCGAGAGGCGAGCAATGAACGACAGATGAAGCCGTTGAATTCGGCGTTGCGACGTACACCTGCAAGTTTTCGCAGGTACACGGGGAACGCGTCTGGATCCAATCGAGCCCCGTCGACTGTAGTGAACGCCAAGTGTTCATCGGTCCGGTCGCGGTGGACTTTTCTCCAGATAAAAAGATAGAGCTTCCGCCATGCTGCGCCTTCGTTGTTCAGAGGTAGCTCCATCAGTTCATGCAGACTGATCCGCGTGATCCAGGCAGGTCGATAACCGTTTGCCATTAGATTGCGGAGCAACAGTTCTTGCCGTCGCTCGAACGCTTTGCCGAGAAATTTCTTTCGTATTTCGCTTAGGTCATCGTCGGTTTCACCGGGAAAGGCGTCTCGAAAATCTTGCCGGAGCGCAACACTGCGGTTGATCATTTCTGAACTGAAATGATCGAGCAGTCCGACTGTCACGTTTTCCACCCAAGGTAATTCTGCGACTGCATCGCGCATATCGCTGGCCATCAGGAAAGCGAAATTCGGAGCACACCAATAGGTTGGGAGCCGGAATTCGATATGAACCCGGTTCCCAGACTCGATCCGCAGCGAAGTGATGAATTCCAGGGACGTTACCGATTCGTCAATTTCCGGATCGGTAACGGATCCGAGAGCGGCCCATACCTGCTGCGTTCGGTTGTTCTGAACCATCGGTTCTGCTTATGAAATGAAAGGCTCAGGCAAAGGCCGGCGAAGCCTCCGCTTTACCCATTACCGGTAAACCGAGTTTCTTACATCGTTCCGCGATATCGATGTTATAAAGACGGGCGGCGTTTTCTCCCATGATCTTTCGCCGAATCTCCAGCGTAAGCGTCTGACCGGTTTCGGCACTCACGTCGGACGGTAACTCGAAATTCATAAATTCTTCCACAATCCATTTCGGGCTCCAGATACCGTAGTCGCTACCGTACAGAATTCGGTCCGAACCTAACCAAAAAAGGAGTTCACCGATTATTTCACCGAAATAATGTGGCCGCTTATGAATCAATGCGGTAACAACCGCCAGGCCGGCATAGACGTTCGGTTCCTGGGCGGCAATGTAACAGAAGTCTTCTAGGCGTGGTAGCCCGACGTGTTCAATAATGAAGTTTAGATCGGGAAAATCCGTTGCCGCTCCGTCGACATCTTCCACGTTGAAAGCGTCCTTATTCAGTGGGCGAATGGTGGGCCCTTTGTGTACATGGATATTTTTGATTCCTAATTCCTGGGACTTCTCCAAGTACCGGTAAGCGAAAGGATCGGTCAGTTTCCATCCCTTGGAATCACCTTTCCACTCGGCCGTGTAGAGTTTTACCCCTTTCCAGTTATAGGTTTTGGCATCCTGTTCCAGTTGCTCCAGACCGTTGTCTCCATTGCGGGGGTCCCAAAAGCCGTTGGCGATGATACGATCCGGATGTTGTTGGCGGAATGCCTCGTTTCTCTTCAGATTGGAAAATCCTTGATGATAAAAGTCACCGAGGTACTGAGGATTGAAGATTGCCATGTCGGCATAGCCTTCTTCGAATACATCTTTGACGAAATCTTCTTCGGTGTATCTTTCGAATTTTTCTTTGGGCCAGATATAAGCGTCTGGGCCGAGATGATGATAATCGTAAAAACAGTCGATAAACTGTTTCCCGTGAATATTCTTCTGGTTAGCTGGACTCCCGTCCCACAAATGGGTGTGAGCGTCAATAACGAAGATATTTTCGCCGGATTTGGTAGTAAACATAGTTGGGGGCTTTTGCTGGTTGGATGTTAAGGTATCAAGACTGCACGGCCTTTGACTTTGCCGTGGTGAAGGTCGTGCAGCGCCTGGTTGGCTTCGTTCAAACGATACTGCTTGGTGGCTAGATTGACCTTCCCGCGATTAGCTAACTCCATTAACTCGACTAACTCCGCGTAGTTTCCTACCAGGTTGCCGATAATCCTACGTTCCGTGGTGATCATATCCATAGCCGAAATTCTGATCTCACCGCCGTAACCGACAATATAATAGGCTCCGTTGTTGCGGGTCATGGCCAAGCCGTTAACGATCGAATTGCCTTCGCCGACAAAATCGATCACCGCTTCGGCGCCTTTCCCGTTAGTCAAGTCTCGCACAGCTTCCACCTGGTTGTCATCCGCCTTAACCAGGTGATGCGCACCGCACTCTTTCGCCAGGCCGAGCGCTAATTCCGAGCGATCGACCGCGATGATATCGGCCGGACAAAGTGCACTCAAGACCTGTATTCCGATATGCCCTAAGCCGCCGACACCGATTACCACCACGCGCTCTCCGGGTAGCAGGTGGTCGGCTGCTTTTTTGGCCACGTGGTATGCGGTCAGGCCCGCGTCCGCGTGTGGAGCAACATCTTTGGGTGCCAAAGTCTGCGGCAATTTAATGAGCGCACTCGCGCCGGTGCGCAACAGTTCCGCGTAACCCCCATTGGTTGAGATCCCGGGGAACTCGCTCCCTTCCACATGCATATCGTGACCGCGGCGGGCTGCTAGAGCGCTACAATTTACATTGAGCGGGTGACAGATGACCGGGTCGCCCTTTTTGAAGCCTTCGACCCCGCGTCCCACCTCTTCTACCCAACCCGCGTTTTCGTGTCCCATCACGTACGGCAACTGCACGGGGACCTTTTCGCGCCAGATGCCCTCGATGATATGCAGATCGGTCCGGCAGACACCGGCACCGCCAATCCGAACGAGAACTTCGTTATCCCCTTTTATTTTGGGTTCCGGCACTTCTCCCCAAATAACGAAGTCTGAGTTTTTTAGCTTTGGGTCATATTGATGAAGTACAGCCGCTTTCATAAAATAGAGATCTGGGTAGAAACATGGGAAACGAGTCGAAAAGAACTCGCAACCAAACGTGGCCGTTCGCCTTGAAGCAGAAAAGCCACACGTTTGTTCAGGGGGGACATCGTTCTTTTACAACCTCACCAACAGGTTATGCACCCGGACACGCAAAAGCAACTTCTCGGTTATCAAGACGGAACTTTTACCGGAGCTAGGCGCGAGGGTTCTCGCGGCCGATTCGCGAAGCCGATCAGGGTCCGCTTTTTCTTGATGAGATCGGAGATAACTCCCGCCTAAATCCGCTGCTCGAGGGGTTGAAGCTCCGCGGCAGCGGTTGGCTCCCTATTGCCTCCCTCCAAGTTAATTGTGCAGGATCACCGCCGAGCCGTTCGTCCCCTCGCCGACCGCCACGATTGTCCCATCGGTGAGGGCCGTCGCTCCGGCGATTACGCTAACTCCGCTCGGAAGTGGGACAATGCTCCAACTCGTGCCGTCCCAGCGTTCACCGAACGGGCCTTTGAGTTGCAGCCCGAAGGCCCAGATGTCGTTCGCGTTGACGGCAGCGATCACAAACAGGGAGTTATTGCCCTGCGGTTTGGGTTCGGACTGGCGACCACGCTCCAGCGGGTGCCGTCCCAATGCTCAACCAACGCTGTCGGATGGGCGGAAAATCCTCCAGTGGGGACGCCTGGCCCCACCCCGACGGCCCAGACATTGATCGCGGAGATCGCCGCTACCGCTGAGACTCCGCCGAAGCGCAGGCGCGCGGTGGGCACTTGGCTCCAGGTCACGCCGTTCCAGTGCAGGGCTGCAGTGCCCGCCCCGAAACTTCCTACGGTCCAGACGTCGGTAGAAGAATCGGCGGAGATGGCCGTAGCGCTCTGATTTGTGAACGCAGGGCTGGAGACAATGCTCCAGCTGACACCGTTCCAGTGTTCTATTAGCGCATTGGATGAGCTGCTATCGACTCCTACTGCCCGGACGTCGTTCGATACCGGGGCAGCCACAGCGATGAGAAAGCTCCCCTTCGGCAGCCTTGGACTGGCGACCACGCTCCAGCTCGTGCCGTTCCAATGTTCAATTAACGCCTCCTCGGAAGAGAGGTAAGGATCCACTCTTCCTACCGCCCACACGTCATTGCTCGCGGCGCCAGCTACGCCGCTGAAGAGGGCGTTTCCGGACGGAGTGGGGACGACGCTCCAGCTCGTCCCGTCGAAATGTTCGGCGATCGTTTGAAACGGCCCGCTCCCGGAGCCGATGCTACCAACTGCCCAGATGTCGTTGTCCGCGATTGCCGCTGCCGCCTCAAGAGACGAATTACTGACGAATGGGCTGGGCACAACGTGGAGGCCCATCATGCCGGGGCGTTGGACCTCAGTGTTCGCCAACACGCTGGTGGCGATTACTATTACCGACAAAAACGTGCAAATCGGCTTGAACACCCCAAAAACAAGACTCCCTGTTTACCACTTTATTCCCCGCCTGGTTCAGCGCCGCACTCGAAAAACTGGTTGAACGCGGGGCGATCCGTCGCGCCGGAATCAGTGAGGCCGTAGAAGTCATTCTTGCTAATAGAAACGCGAAAAGGCCTGTGGAAACCATTGTGTTGTCGTCTACTCACTGTGTCGCCGGGAAAGTCTCCGAGAAACTTCACGAGACATATAAAACGGCGAAACCGGAGGCGAAAATGGCGCAGATCGCTGCAGAATGCATCGATCGTCAGATCAACCAAGTTTTCGCCTTTCGGTGTTTGTCATTTAGTCAAGAATTGCAGGCCGACGTACGCGATGACGCGAGCATTGCCAACAATGTCGCGACCGCCAGTGCACAGCAGGTTAACATGCTCGTTCAGCTTCCATTTCCCGCCGAGATTGAATGCTACCTCGGCACGGCCGTCTCGCTCCTGCGGTGTGTTGCCGAAAAGCTCCACTCCGAGTGTTAACCGCTCGTTCAGCTCCCGTTCCAAAACGGCGCCGCCGTACCAAAAGTTACGGCGTTCGGCCGCCGTTTGCCACCAGTAGCCAACGTTCCCGTAGAGCGTCCATTTCTCCCAACCCTTTTGCACCAGGAACGGCAGGATGTAAGCCGCTTGGCCTTCGCCAAGTCCACGACGCTGATTGCCCGTAGGCAGTAGCACCTGCGGGTAAACGCCCAATTGCATCTGCGACTTTTCATCCGCCAAGAATCGCCATTTGATACCAAGCAGGAGGTCACCTAGACCAACAGCTCTGCTGCCCTGCTGTTGTACGATTCTAACCGGCACCTCCAATTTTAGTTGCAGGTTTGGCAAGCCGTAGTTCAAGTCGAACAATGGCGCGTCCATTTCCGTCCCGCGCCCGGTGTGCTCAATAGTGAATGGGATGTTTATTTCCCATCCGCGCGGCGGAGGCGGCTCCGGATCGTCCGTCACAAAAGGTGGTCCCCCTTCGGCCATGTTCGCCAGCGCGAACAAACAGGAAGCAACTACCATCGATTTCCTAAATTCGAGTTGAGCCACCATGCAGTCTAAGATTCACCCGGCTAGGAAGTCAGCTAAGTTATCCTTAAGAATTCTTCAGAATCGACCTCTGCGGCGGCAACGAGAGACGACACTGAGAACTGTGAACGGGGCTGTCGGTTTGCACAATAGGCATTGGACTCGCATTCTCGTACAAGCCAAACACGGTGCACGAGGGTTATTGTTGTTTGTCGGCCCGGAGCACGAAATTGATGAACCGTTCCCTGCTCACGATTTTATCCATTAACCAACAACACCAAAGTGCTCGGAATAACAAAACCGTGGTTTCGATGGTGTCCACTCCGATTTCGCATTCGATTTTTTGCGAACAGCACAACGTAAGGCGGGAGTTCATTGAACCGTTACTGAAGTTTTCCTTAAGAATTCTTCAGAATTTTAGGGGGCTCACACATCCAGGGGTGTTTACTCGAGGGCGGCGTGCCCACCTGGCGGCTAACTGAATACGAAATAACAACATGTCAGCGGGATGACGAGGGAAGGATTTGACCTCAAGCAAAGATCTCTACGATCGCAGGGAGCACTAGCAAAAGATCGGCGAAGAAGCTGATGGTTATCGGAAGGGACTGGCCGAGTAGCCCTAAAAATAATCCGCTACTCCCGCAGGCCCAGGGGTCGCCGGCATTAATGGACTAACAAATCTTTTCGTTGCGAACCAACCACTTACCCCAACCAAAGCTAGTGCCAGCACTGCTAACAAATAGATCGAATTCCTCTGTCCTAATCGCACCGGAATTGTTGCTGTTCCGACAACCGCGTCTCCTTCAATATCACGATAGTCGAACACCAAAGCGTTGATGGCCAAAATGAGCATGCACCAGATGAATATCAAACATTCCTTTAACCGGAAACTTTTGCCGTTTTCTATGCACGGCCAAACAACCAAAATGCCAGCAATAACCAAAGGCGCCAAAAGCGATTTAATGTAGGGAAGGTCCTTGAACCGAAAACCAATCCCGGGGATTGGACGAGAATAAAATTGTAAGATCGCGCTGGCGAGGGCGATGGGCAAAATTAGTTGCCAGTGACCGGTTAGAGCTGGCCACAGCACAAGGGTAACGCCGGATAGAACACACAAGCCAATGCGAAACGGTCGAAGGTGCTCGCTTTCCCTGGACCGAATCGGAATATTAATCTGGTCCGCCGGATCACGATACAAACGGTCGAGGTTGTATACGAAGAGATAACCGGCGAACCACAGAGGCGCAGAAGCATGGGAGTCAACCTGCAGGATTCGGCACACGATCCAGCCCAGAGAGGTCACGACGGCTGCGCCTACCAACTCAAGAAGATAAAGTATTTGAAAGATCGGTTGGACCCGCTGGATTACTGCTACACTGCGTTCCACATTTTCGCCTCCGGGAGCTCCCGACAGCCTAAAGC
>JBKPBY010000123.1:0-6992 GCA_046727075.1 bacterium
GCCGCTTTCTTAGCGTGATGAGTGGTCTTCTTTGCGGATTTCTTTGCTGTGGTCTTTGCCTCAGTGGTAGCTGCCGCTGGGCTAGGAGCGGCTGCTGCCTTCTTTTCCTGCGCGTAAATGCTGGGTTGAGCGAGCAAGCCAACACCAAGAACCGCTGCCAAAAGGAGAATGCGTTTTGTCATAGTATAGTATGTTGTTACCAAGAAGTATTGTTTTCTTACAGATTCGAACTGCACCGTCGAAGACATTCCGCCACTGGGCGGACCGCCCCTCGTAAGCAACAGCAAGCACTGGATGCAGACCATGGCCAGGAAACCGCCTGGCCATAGAAAGTCTCGAGTGGAGGCTTCCGTAATGCTTCTCGTACGTAACCTCACAAGCTGAACCCGCTGAGGAGAGCTAAGTTTCAAAATTTCTTTAAGCCGTGCGATCGGACTGCCTAGGTGCCAGGTCCGTGTCAGCTTAAAATCTCTAGCAGAATCCGCCATGCTCCAGCCTGAACTGCCACCACAGAGGTTCAAAAGGCGACTTTCAGAATCTGAGTTGCAAACGCGCCATAGGCAGCCGACCTCTACCAGATCTTATGCCGGGAAATCTCAGACCATCCCTTGGTGTTTGTTATTACCCCGAACAATGGCCGGAAGAAAAATGGGAAGGTGACTTTGGTGAAATGCGCGATGCAGGGATCCGTTTTGTCCGGATTGGGGAATTCGCCTGGAGCAGAATGGAACCTGCCCCAGGCGACTGCCAGCTGGACTGGCTAAAACGGGTATTGGACCTGGCGAACGCTCATGGCCTGTCGATCGTGCTAGGCACGCCTAGCGCTACACCGCCGAAATGGCTTGTGGAACAGATGCCGGACATGCTGCCCGTCGACGCCGAGGGACGGCAGCGAAAATTCGGATCGCGAAGACACTACTGCTTTTCGCATCCGGGTTATCGCAAGGAGTGTGCACGTATCATTCAGAAACTGGCAGAGGAATTTGGGACCCATCCCGCGATCGCCGCGTGGCAGACAGATAACGAGTATGGCTGCCACGATACAGTGCTGAGCTATTCAAATGCCGCCCTGATCGCATTCAGAGTATGGCTTCGACAGAAATATGGGACCGTTGAAGCACTAAACAAAAGATGGGGAAACGCCTTCTGGAGTCTGGAATATCGAGACTTTGATGAAGTCGAGCTTCCGAATCTAACGGTCACCGAACCGAATCCATCTCATCAACTTGATTTTCGCAGATTTTCTTCGGAGCAGGTCATTGCTTTCAACCGGCTTCAGGTCGAAATAATCCGTCGCTTTTCTCCGGGGCGCCCGATTTTGCACAATTTTATGGGAGGGTCTCTCGACTTTGATCATTTTTCTTTGGCCCGGGACCTCGATGTGGCTAGCTGGGACTCCTACCCGCTTGGCTTTCTCAGCCGGCTTCGGGTTGTGCCCCAACACAAAACGCGCTACCTCAGGGCAGGCGACCCAGATTTTTGCGCTTTTCATCACGATTTATACCGCGGCTGCGGGCGGGGTAGATGGTGGATTATGGAGCAGCAGCCGGGCCCAGTGAACTGGGCTCAATATAATCCCGCACCGCACCCAGGTATGGTAAGGCTATGGTCGCACGAAGCTTTTGCGCACGGAGCCGAAATCGTCAGCTATTTCCGATGGCGACAAGCCTTGTTCGCTCAAGAGCAGATGCACGGCGGATTGAATCGGCCGGACGGAACGCCGGATGCCGGACTTTCAGAAGTTCGCCAGTTGGCGAGAGAGTTGGACCAGCTCCCATCAATCGAGCTGGAACAGGCGCCCGTGGCACTGGTCTTCGATTATCAAGCGGCTTGGACACTCCAAATTCAACCTCACACCGACGAGTACGACTATCTCGAGGTCGTTCTGAGCTGTTATCGAGCGTTAAGACGAATCGGTTTGAATGTTGATGTGATATCGCAGGGAAGCTCACTAAGCGGGTACAGGCTCATCGTTATCCCGTCATTGCTGATTTTGGATCCAGCCTTTGTTCAGCGGCTGAGGGATTTTGATGGAGAGGTGCTCATAGCTCCAAGGACAGGTTCCAAAACTGAGGATTTCCAAATTCCGTCCAACCTCCCACCCGGCCGTCTACAAGAGTTGATCCCACTCAGGGTATGGCGGGTTCAGTCGTTGCCGAGCTTTGCTCCCGAACGTTTGACCTGGAAATCGTCTGGCTACGAGGTGGGTTTATGGTTCGAACATGTCGAGACCGAAATCGAGCCCTTTATCGCGCTGCCATCAGGAGAAGGTATAGCCTTCCGCAATGGTCGCTATACGTACATGGCGGCGTTGCCGAATCAGGATCTGTTGGACGCGATTGTGGCAGATTTGGCAGACAAAGCAGGAGTCCAATCCATTCAGCTCCCTGAAGGCGTCCGAACCCGGAGTAATGGCGAGCTCCAGTTTTTCTTCAATTACAATCCGGAGCCGGCAACGTTGCATCTTCGGGTGGGAACCGAATTTCTGTTGGGCTCACGGGAGATGCCGGTGGCGGGGGTGACAGTGGTAAGGAGGCGGACAGCGTGACATCTCTCTACATCGATAGGGCAGAGCTTCCGACGTGGCCAAGGCAATGTCGGACGGGTTACCTCGTCGGCGTCGAAGCGGGAGCGGCACGAGGTCGCTGAGAGGCTTCGCACACACGATATACCCCCGACGCGATTCCCAAACTTACCAGATCTGGACCCGATCTTTGGCGGGGCGCACCATGGGGCTCTTGTCCGGAATTTGAAACGCGCGCGCGAACTCTGGGAGATTGCTCAACGGCCCATTTACTCTGAATTGGCCCGGGCTATGAGGATCAACCTGCAGCCGGAGCCGTTTGGCTTCGGGTCGCGTATTATTTCTCCAAACTTGTGCCCATGATAGGAAGAAGCGCTGTTCTGGAGTAAACCCGTCGATCTTTTGAGTCCGTTCCGCAGCAGGCTTTCGCTGCAGCGCTTTTTCTAGTGCAGCATAAGCGAGTTTAACACCTCCCAGATCGGCGATGTTTTCGCCTTCGGTCAATTCACCATTAATATGCAGGTCATCCATAGCGACATAGCTATTGAACTGCTCGACGATCTTCTTACTACGTTCCTGAAATCGCTTTTCGTCGGCTGCGGTCCACCAGTTTTTCATGTTGCCCTGAGGATCGTACTTACGCCCCTGGTCATCGAAGCCGTGTGTCATCTCATGACCGATAACGGCGCCAATTCCACCGTAGTTCACCGCGTCGTCAGCATTAGCATCGAAGAACGGAGGCTGCAGAATACCGGCTGGGAACACGATCTCGTTACGCCGTGGACTATAATAGGCGTTTACCGTCGGTGGGCTCATGCCCCACTCGGTTTTGTCTACCGGTTCCCCGATTCTTCCGAGCCTGCGTTTCAGCTCGAACGTTTGCGCGGCCAAAACATTGAGTACGTAAGGCTGGTCCTTGATCTCCAGTGCAGAATAATCGCGCCACTTATCGGGATAACCAATCTTAACGCCAAACGCGTCCAGTTTTTTTAGTGCGGCTGCTCGTGTCTGCGGCCCCATCCATTCCAATGTCTGAATCCTGTCTCGAAGCGCGCTCTTTAAATCATTGATCATTGCCAGCGCACGTTGTTTGGCCTCAGGAGGAAAATGCTTCTCGACGTACAACTGGCCGAGAGCCTCTCCAACGCTCTGATCAATTTCGCGAAGAACTCTCTTCCAACGGGGCTGATTCTCTTTCGTACCTTGCAAGGCCTGTTGATAGAACGCGAAATCTTCGTCAACAAACGGAGCGCTCAAATATCGTGCAATGGAATGGATCAGATGCCACTCGAAATAGGCTTTCCAGGTATCAATCGGCGTACTCGCGATAAGCTCGCCCGCCCTCTTCACAAAGTCGGGCTGACCGACGTCGGTCTGCGCCATCTGCTCCTGCGACAGCCCAAGCCCATCCAGGTAGGCTGGCCAATCAAGGTCAGTGGCCAGCTTTTGTATGTCGGCAAATGCGAGCTTGTGATAATTGCTCTCGGGGTCTCGTAGTTCAGTTGGGCTTTTGGACGCCTTTGCCAGTTCGGTCTCAAAACGAAGAATTTGCTTGGCTTTCTCCGCGGCAGCCGGAGCTGGATCGCCCAACAATTGGAAAATTTTGCTTATATGTTCGACATATTGATCACGCAGCTTTTTGAAGCGCTCGTCGTCTTTCAAGTAGTAGTCGCGATCGGGGAGTCCGAGTCCACCTTGGCCCAACTGGGCAATCTGGTTCTTTGTATCCTTCTCATCCAAGTCGCCCGTAATACCGAACAAAGCGTCAACGCCCAAAGCGTGTAGATGTCCGAGCGCGGTTGCGACGCCTTTCGCATCACTGATTTTTTGAATTGCGTCGAGCTCCGGCTGCAAAGGTTTCGCACCTTCGGCGTTGACCTGTTCCTCGTTCATTCCGCTCAGGTAGAACTGCCCAACCAGCTGGCGAATTTTGTCGTTGGAAACCTCTCCTTTCTTAACGCTGGCAGCAGCCTCCTCCAAAATCTCGTGTAGCAACGCCAGATTCCGCTCAAAGAGCTCCTGAAACGATCCCCACTGGCTGTACTCGCCTGGAATGGGATGTTCTTTCACCCACCCACCATTGGCGTACTGATAAAAATCAACTCGCGGTTGAGTAGTGGTATCCATGTTCTTTGGATCAATCGCGGGAGCATCAGCGCCACAGGCTGAAAAAGCCAACATGAGGAGAAATGGTAACCCGAGAACCGGGAAGTCAAGCAGACGCATGGCGGATGCTAGATGCGAGCTGAGTGCCTCGCAAATGGGAAATGCCGACAACGCCGTCATCGCCGACAGCGGTCAGAATCTCGCGCTGCGGCTGGCCGAGGCATTACAGGACCAAAACTTTCGTTGCTGCGCACTTCCGCGTGTCGCTTCCGATGTCGGCAATGACGGCGCTGTTGGCATTGGATTTACCAGATATTCACTCGCTGGGCCGGCGGACGAACCATGGGGCAGTTATCGGGAATCTGGAATGCGTGAGCGAACTCGGGAAGATTGCTTAACGGTCCATTAGCTCGGAATTTGCCTGGGCTGTGTGGGTCAACATTGATCAGAAGCCTGGCGTATTCGGGACGAATGTTGTTTCTCCAGATCTGGGCGAATGACAGGAAAAATCGTTGTTCCGGCGTGAACCCATCGATTTTCTCGGCGCGTTGTTCGGCCGGTTTTCGTTGCAAAGCTTTTTCAAGCGCCACGTAGGCAATTTTCACTCCTCCTAAATCAGCAATATTCTCACCCTCGGTAAGCTTGCCATTTACACGCAAGTTATCGATTACCACATAGCTGTTGAATTGATCGACGATCTTTTTGCCGCGTTCTTCGAACCGTTTTTCATCGGCAGTCGTCCACCAATTCTTGATATTCCCTTGTGGATCGTATTTACGGCCTTGGTCATCGAAGCCATGGGTCATTTCGTGTCCAATCACCGCCCCGATTCCGCCATAGTTAACGGCGTCGTCGGCATTGGCAGCAAAGAAAGGCGGTTGAAGAATTCCTGCGGGAAAGGAGATCTCGTTTCGTTGCGGAGTATACTCGGCATTGACGGTTGGCGGACTCATCCCCCACTCGGTCTTATCGACCGGTTTGCCGATCTTCGCCAGCTGGCGCTGAGCCTCAAAGGCTGAGGCAGCCAGATCATTTAGAACGTAAGGCTGCTCCTTGATCTCCAGGGTCGAGTAATCGCGCCATTTGTCTGGGTAACCGATCTTAACGCCGAACGCGTCCAGCTTCTTCAAAGCGGCGGCGCGAGTTGCCGGTCCCATCCAGTCCAGCTTTTCAATTCTTTCTCTGAGCGATTGCTTAAGATCATTGACCATAGCCAGAGCACGCTGCTTTGCTTCAGGCGGAAAATTCTTTTCGACGTACAACTGGCCCAATGCCTCTCCGGCACCGCTATCGATTACTTCGAGAACTCTTTTCCATCGGGGCTGATTCTCTTTTTGGCCGGTGAGAACTTGCCGGAATCGGAATGCTTCATCTACAAACGGATCGCTAAGATCCGAGGCCGTGGCGCTGACCAGATTCCACCTCAAATACGCTTTCCAGGTAGGAATTGGCGTACTGGCCACCAATTGGGCGACGCTTTTGAAGAACTCAGGCTGTTCGACGTCCAGCTTCGCAACCTGCTCTTTTGACAGATTCAGCCCGTTAAAATAGGCGGACCAATCGAATCCCCCGGCAAGCGTTTCCAAATCTGCAATCAGCATCTTGTGGTAGTTCTTTTCCGGAACCCGCAAGTCCACCTTGCT
This sequence comes from bacterium, assembly GCA_046727075.1. GTDB lineage: Bacteria > Verrucomicrobiota > Verrucomicrobiia > Chthoniobacterales > JAFAMB01 > JBKPBY01. Next base: position 6,274 of record JBKPBY010000123.1, read on the forward strand.
TTTAGAAGCTTTTGCGAGCTCGGTTTCGAACGCCAGAATCTGTCTTGCTTGAGTCGCCGCCTCCTGTTCCGGGATGCCCAACAGCTGGAACATCTTCGAGATGTGCTCGACGTACTGATCGCGGATCTTCTTGGATTGTTCGTCATCCTTTAGATAGTAATCCCGATCCGGCAGGCCGAGACCACCTTGAGTCGCGATTCCAATCTGATTGGTACTGTCCTTCTGATCGATGTCTCCCGTAAAACCGAATAAGGCGCCGATCCCAAGAGTTCGAAGGTGTGCCAGGTACGGCGCAATCTCTTTCGAATCAGCGATTTTCTCGATTGCGTCCAACTCCGGCTGGAGAGGTTTCGCGCCTTGCGCATTGATAAGCTCCGCATCCATTCCGCTGGCATAATACTGCCCCACTAACGCACGAATGCTGCCGGCCGGAGCTTTCCCACTCTTTACGTCGGCAGCACTATCTTCGAGGATCTGACGCAGGATCTGGTAGTTGCGTTCAACAAGCTCTTCAAAGGATCCCCATTCACTGTAGTCGGCCGGGATCTCAGTCTTCTTAAGCCACGAACCGTTCGTGTATTGGTAGAAATCGACGCCCGGCTTTACCGAGAGATCCATGTTTTTAGCATCGATCGCCGGAGTTCCGGCCGAGTAAGCGGCAATCGCAAAAAGGAAGGGAACAGAAAGAGCTGCTAAACGCATCGCGAATGCTAGATGCG
>JBKPBY010000124.1:0-4065 GCA_046727075.1 bacterium
GCTTCTTCAAAGGTTGAGACCATCGGTATAAACCCGCCCTCTACGATCTTCGGTCGTTCGCTCGGAAGCGCAGGCCCAAGAATTAATACAGGTGCGCGTGCCCCGGCGGCGCGGATCACGTTTGCCTCGGTCAGATTCGCGGCTCCGAACAAATCAACGGCATCATCGAGCCTGGACGCGAGCTCAGCCAGACCGTGGCCATAAGCGTCAGCTTTGACGATCATTACCAGTCGGACACCAGGGGCAACAAACGAACGGACAACGCCAATATTATGGCGAATCGCCTCAATGCTAATCTCTGCCCAGCAACGAGATGCAATCATGAGTGCGTGTAGACGGGCTCTGGCGGCAGGAGGCTGTAAAAGCGCATTTTCTTCATTCTGAAACGAACACTCACACTCGATTCCACACTCCTTGCGAACGCTCCGACCAAAGCATGGCCGCACAAGCCAACAAGAGAATGTTACGCAAGAACGGAACCAGCGTTCCAGTAGACTGGAAAGTTTTACCGAAACAGCCGCAGTCGATGCCGAGTCCGCGGATCATTGCGCTGGCAAGAGCGCAAGTGAATACAACCAGTAACAGGGTCAGGATCAGGAGTGCGCCACCCTTAAGTCTTCCGACGAACAACATTGCTCCGGCAATCATCTCGAGCCAGGGCAGATAGGTGGCCACGATTGCCCCAACCAGCCAGGGAGCAAGCTGGTACCGCTGAATCTCGATCGCGAACCCGCCCGGATCATAGGCCTTTGCGGCGCCGGCAATGACGAAAATTCCGGCGAGCACGACGCGGGCGGCAAGTCTTAGCGTCGGCAAAAAACGCTGCATTGGGCGAGAGTTCATTCCCTGGTTTTCCACACCTCCCAGCCTCCATGCAGTACGTACACTGAAGGAATGCCGTTTTGTTCGAGCCGTTCAGCAACCTCATGGCTCAACTGGCACGAGGTCGAGCTGCAGTAAACAACCACTTTCTTTTTTTCGTCCCAGCTGTCCAGGAAATGCGGGAATAGAATATCCCAATCTTCAAGGCTTAACCGGATGGCGTTAGGAATATGATCCTCCGCGTACTCTTTTTCGGATCGCGCATCGACCCAAAGCACTGCGGATCCCCAGCCTAAAATCGTTTCCAGTCGCTCTTCTCCGGGTGCCACCGGTTCGGACCAGGCAGGTCGGTTGTGATGGAACGCCCCGGTTAGCAGAGCGGGAATCACCGCTGCCACAAGGATCAACGCCGCTTGGCGGACAGCGCTCATTTGATGCGCGCGTAAGCGTAACGCACCTCCGGATTATCGGCTGGGTAATCTGTTATGATTATCAATGTCGCTGCGGCCGGACGCACAGTATCCGACGGAGTGATCTGTACATCATACGATTTGCCGTTCTCCGAAGGCGTCAGCTCCGCTTTGATCATCGGGTTGTCCGATTCGACCGAGAGTACTTTCGCCGGGACGTCGTCCGCTACAGTCAACCGAATGATTTTAGCGTTCGGTTTATCGCCGACTTTCCAGATAACGAATTGCGGTTGCATTTTTACCGGTTCTTCAATGTCGACTAGAAGACGTAGAATCGTCGGCTGCGGCGCACCTGCGATCGACACGGCAATGCCTTTTTCTTGTTTGCCTGTTCTACCGCCAAAATCGAACGTTGCTTCGATCTCGCCGGATTCGCCGGGCGCGTACTCGGTCTTTTTAAGTCCTGCTGTAGTGCATCCGCAGGAAGTTTTTACGTTTTCGATTTTTACCGGTTGTTTGCCGGAGTTGGTGAACCGGTATTTTGCAACCACCTGTTTCTCGCTCGCCTTCGCGTGAAACGTCTGTTCTCGGGTTTCCCATTTCAGGTCGGCAAGAGCGGGCGTGGCCAAAAGAAGGAGCAAGAAAGGAAAAATTCTCATAACCACGCCCGAAAAATTAAACAGAAGAGCGTAAAGGGCAAACGGATCAGAATTTCGAATCTCGAAGCTAGAGTCTCGAAGGTGGCTCTTCTCATATCATCCTAATTTCGAGGTTCGAAATTCGAAGTTCCGAGGTCATTTCTTCGTCTTCTTCCCTTCATCAATCAGCTTCCAGAAACCGGCGTGCTCTTGAAGTTGCTCATCCTCGGCCATGGGCAGTTGGGACCGGAAAAGAAAATCGCGGATCGTGTTTTTGTGGAGAACCCGGTGAACTAGAATTCCTTCCGGGCTGCGCTCGAAATAGATTCGGTATTCTTTGGTGCGATACCGATAAAGCCGTTTCCCGTCGCGAACGATTACTCCGAATGCTTTTGCATCCAGCTGATCAAGGTCATCCGGCAAAAATTGGAACTCGGCCAAGAGCTCGAGCTGCAGCTCCTTCGGAATACGCGCCATCTCGGCAGCGCTAATTTCGTTGAACACGATCTGGTACATGGAGCTAGTGCTGGTGCTAGTTGACTTGCGCGAGACTGGCACAAACACTAACACTAGCACCGGCATTAGCACTAGCACTCTTTCCCAGCACCAGCACTAGCACTCGATGATTTCTCTGATCGCCGACGAAGCAGCCCGTAAGAAGGCGTTTCCTATCTGTCAAAATAAGATCTTTATGGCGCATGCTGCGGTTACCGCACTTCCGAGGGTTGTCGCAGACGCGATCGTCGGGTTCACGGAGAAAAGTGCAGCCAATTTCGAGGACTTCGGGGAGATCCTGAAAATGCTGCAACAGACCCGTGCAGCCGCTGCCAGATTAATTGGCAGCAGTTCCGACGAAGTAGCGCTGATCGGGCCGACTTCGCTCGGCCTGAGCCTGTTCGCTAACGGGTTAGACTGGCAAAAGGATGATGAGGTAATCTGTTATTTGGACGATTATCCGGCGAACGTTTATCCGTGGCTGAATCTGCGTTCCCGCGGAGTCAACGTGCGTTTGCTCGAACCAGCGGTCCCCGGCGCGATCACACCGGAACTGGTTGCAGCCTCGATAACATCAAAGACCCGATTGGTGGCGTTGGCATCCTGCAACTTCCTGTCAGGGTACCGAATCGACATCAACCCAATTGGACGGTTCCTCCGCGAGAGAAACATCCTGTTTTCGTTGGATGCAATTCAAACGCTTGGTGCCTTTCCCACGACGGTTGAATATGTCGATTTTTTGAGTGCCGACGCTCATAAATGGATGCTCGGGCCGCTCGCAATCGGAATTGTCTATGTCCGGCGTGAATGTTTTGATCTTTGCCGGCCGACCTTACTGGGATCCTGGAATGTCAAAGCGCCGGGGTTTGTTGCCCAGGAAGAAATCGAGTTCCAGCCTACCGCGCAAAGATACGAACCGGGCGCCATGAATACGATCGGCATCGCCGGAATGAGAGCCGGAATTGATCTATTGCTGGAGATTGGGATTGATCGTATCGCCGAGCGGATCCTGTCTCTCAGAGAGCGGCTGGTAAATGGGTTGCAGCAACTCGGATTCAAACTCGTCGGGCAAGCGACTGGATCGAATGCATCAGGAATAGTCACCGTCTCGCATCCGCAAAGGAATCTTCGGGCACTGTTCGAGCAATTGGGTCGCGCGGACATTGTGTGCTCGTTAAGACAAGATCGGCAAAGTCGGCATTATCTCCGGTTCAGCCCACATTTCTACAACACCGAGGCTGAGGTCGATCGCGTGCTCGATGTGGCGGCGGGAGGTGAGAGGTGAGAGGTGGAGAGCGTGCAGGGAAGACATAGGTAACACATTTGGGTCAATACATCGGTCCTTTGTAAAACCGGCTGGTGAACTTCGGCGCAATCATCTGCACCGGTATTTCTTCGAGGCCCGAATAATCGGACTTCGCTTCGCCTTACAGAACCCGCGAAATGATCCGCTCTCGATAGGGCCGGAACAGATCGTCATCGATCTCCAATTCCTGCGTGGCGACGGCTTGTTGGGACCTGATCAAAGCTAACTCGCCAGGCAAACGAATATCCCGGCTAGGATCTGTCCGCCTCAGCCCTTTGATATATGCCACCGTCCGATCCACGTTCTGGAGAAACGATTCCCGGCCCAAAAGCAAGTCGGGATCAATTGCGAAAGCGAGGCTTCCCCAATTTTGGTTATCCGGATCGCCGGGTAA
>JBKPBY010000125.1:0-9752 GCA_046727075.1 bacterium
CGTCGGAATCAAGATGTTCGACAGCTGTGAGATCCGAATTCATCCGACCGGTAAAGCAATTGCGCGCATGGGAACCAAAGCTCAGGGTCAAGGCCACGAAACAACGTTTGCGCAAATTATAGCGCAAGAGCTCGGCATCCCAGTCGCAGACATCACCGTAGAAGAGGGTGACACAGATACTGCGCCCTATGGTCTTGGTACATACGCCAGCAGAAGCACGCCTGTCGCCGGAGCAGCGACGGCGATGGCCTCACGGAAAATCAGAGAGAAAGCAAAAAAAATTGCCGGTCACCTGCTGGAGGTAAGCGCAGAAGATCTCGAATGGGAGCCGGGCAAATTTTATGTAAAAGGTGCACCTAGCAAGGCCAAGACAATCCAGGAGATCGCTTTCGCGGCGTATACCAATCTTCCGCCCGATTTGGAGGCAGGACTCGAGGCGGTTCACTACTACGATCCGCCTAATCTTACGTTTCCGTTCGGCACTTACATTTGTGTTGTGGACATCGACAAAGGCACCGGGGAAATCAAAGTTCGAAGGTTTGTGGCGGTAGATGACTGCGGCAACATTATCAACCCGATGATTGTCGAGGGTCAAATCCATGGCGGCCTGACCGAAGGACTGGCTATCGCGTTTATGCAGGAAATCGGTTACGACGAGAGCGGAAATGTCCAGGGAGGAACCTTCATGGACTATCTGGTACCAACCGCGGTCGAGACGCCCAATTGGGAAACCGGTAAAACTTGTACACCTTCGCCACATCATCCGCTTGGGGCAAAGGGAGTAGGCGAGTCGCCGAACGTTGGTTCGCCCGCGGCATTTGTAAACGCCGTGGTTGACGCGCTCTCGCATTTGGGAGTGCGACACATCGATATGCCTATCACTCCCTGGAAAGTTTGGCAGATTCTTAAGGAAAAGGGGGTGGCAGAATAGTTAGTTATGGCAATCAGGATCGAGAAGAGTTTTCAGATTCAGGAGCCGTTGGAAAGTGTTTGGGCTTTTCTGAGCGATCCACGCAAAGTGGCGAACTGCGTTCCCGGCGCCCAAGTTACTGAACAAATAGACGAACACACCTATAAAGGGTTGATCAAGGTGCAGGTCGGTCCAAGCGTAACCGACTACAAAGGGCAGGCGCATATTGAACGCCTGGACCACGACTCACATGAAATTGAGATGGTCGGAAAAGGACAGGATGTCAGAGGCAAGGGAAGCGCCTCCATGAAGATGAGTGGCTCGGTTCGGAGTCTGCCGCAGGGCGGCAGCGAGGTCGTGACTGTCTCGGAAATTAATGTGGTCGGTCTTTTGGCGCAGTTGGGCGCCAGGATGATCCACGAAGTTTCCAACAAAATATTTGAACAGTTTACAGCGAATTTGCGGAGAGAACTGGAGAAAGAGCGCTCCAAGCAGAGTGGATCTCCGGCTTCACCTGCCGAAGAAACCGGCAACGAACCGCAACCAATTAAGGCCTTGCCAATCGTCGTTTCTGCAATCGGGGAGGGTATCGCGCGGTCGGTGAAGCAGATCTTGGGAGGAAACAAAGATCCGTGATCATCGCGCTTTGGGCGATTTCAGAAACCAGATAAGATGCCTTCCCCTACTGCAGGCGCTGAAGATCCTGAATTACGAGAAATCAGCGAATTCATAAACGGATTCGGACGCCTCGGTTACGTTGCTGACATTGGATTGGCGACTGCGGTCTATCTGCTCGTGCGACTCCCGAAACCTTTACTAATCGAGGGGCACGCCGGGGTGGGAAAAACGGAGGTCGCTAAGGTACTTGCTTCCTACCTCGGAACGGAACTCATCCGTCTCCAGTGTTACGAGGGATTGGATGCTCAATCGGCGCTCTACGAATGGAACTACCAGAAGCAACTCCTGGCGATTAAAGCCAGGGAGCGTAGTGATACGCCGGCCGAAGAGCTGGAACGCCACATCTTTGGAAATGATTTTCTTTTGAAACGACCTCTTCTACGATCGATTCTTTACGAATCAGCGCCCCCGGTATTGCTGATTGATGAGATCGATCGGGCGGACGAAGCCTTTGAAGCGTTTTTGCTGGAAATCTTATCGGAGTTTCAGGTCACGATTCCGGAGCTCGGTACAATCCAGGCAAAACAAATCCCGCACGTGGTGCTGACCTCTAATAGTACCCGCGAGCTAAGCGATGCGCTTAAACGCAGGTGTCTCTACCACTGGATTGACTATCCTTCTCTGCAAAAAGAAATCGAGATAGTACGAGCCAGGCTGCCTGCGTTCGATCGCGACCTGGGCTCCAAGGTTGTTCGGTTCGTCCAGTTGATCAGACAAATGAATCTCTCGAAGCCTCCAGGAGTGGCCGAAACTCTCGACCTTTCGCGAGCTTCCATGCTTCTCAGAACGAAGCAATTCGATTCAGCAACCGCCGAACAGATGTTAGGATGCGTGCTGAAATCGGCCAGCGATCTAGCGAGAATCAGGCAGGAGGGAATCGAGAACCTAATGTCACGAATCTCTCAATAACGCTATGAAAGAGGGTTGCGTGCCGTCAAACTTGGCTCCGCCTGCGCCCGGCCAATCGATCAGTGATGACTTTGAGTCGAGTATTGTACAATTTTGCCGGTTCGCCTATCGGAATGGGCTGGATTCGAGCGTCCGGTCAACGATCGACTCTGTTCGCGCCGCGCTCATCGTCGACGGTGAATCGCTGAGGTATGCACTCCGAACGGTGCTTTGCCGCTCGAAAAAGGAGTGGGACCTTTTCGATCCATTATTTGAATCGTTCTGGTATGGATGCCCACTGGATAAGCTCGAACGGTCCGTTGTCCGGCTGTTCGGCTCGACCGGCAAGGGCAGCGAGCAGAGAGCTTATTTTTTCTCCGGCGATCACAAATCGAAAGAGTCTCGGCCAATTGTTCGGGAGCGGAAAACGGTCGCTGGTGCGACATCGATTGAACGGCTGAGCAAGATCGATTTTTCACAGCTGGCGGGGGAAGATCTTGCCCAACTAGAGCAGCTTTCCGAGCGATTGCTGCGCCGGATGAGCTTTCGACTTTCGCGAAAAGTTCAGATCCTCCATTCACGGAGTAGAATCGATTTGCGGCGCACGATAAGGGCTGCGGCGGCGCGTGGAACCGAATTGATCGAGCTGCGCTACAAAGGACGCAAGACCCAAGCATCGAGACTGGTAATTCTATTAGATGTCAGTGAGTCGATGAATCCTTACAGCCATTTTCTGTTCAGATTCGCTTACGCCCTCAGCAAACACTTCGATCAGTTAGCTTGTTTCGTCTTTAGCACGCGGTTAGTAGACGTAACCAGCGCCCTGAAAACGACGACTCTTCCTGAAGCATTAAAAGCACTGTCGGCGATCGAGACTTTCTGGTCAGGAGGAACAAAAATTGGAAGTGCGTTGCGTGAATTCAACCGGGGGTACGGCCGGCGAATACGTTCCACCGACACAACCGTTTTCATCTTGAGCGATGGCTGGGATACGGACGCGCCTGACACCTTGGTCAGTGAGCTTTCGATCCTGAAACAACGGGCCAAAAGGCTAATATGGCTCAATCCGCTGCTGGGACTTGATCAATACGAACCGGTTACACGCGGTATGAGCGCTGCCCTTCCCTTTGTTGATGTATTCGCACCAGCACACAATTTGCAGAGCCTGCTGGATCTAGAAAGACGGCTGCGAACAGATTGAATCGGAGATAGCTATGTTCGAGGATTTCTTTGCCAAGGCTGCCTCGCTTCGATCCGAGGGCTCACCGTTCGCAGTCGCCGTCGTTGTTCGCGTCCAATCGCCGGCGTCCGGAAAACCGGGTGATAAGGCGATCATCCAGGCCAATGGCGAAATTTACGGATGGATCGGCGGTGGTTGCGTGCAAACGATTGTGGTCCAGGAAGCTTTAAGGACAATTTACAGTGGAGAGGCTAAACTGATCAGGATCACTCCGAGCCCGGAACCCAAACCAGAAAACGGGGTGATCAACTATCGCATGACATGCCAAAGCGGAGGGGCTATGGAAATCTACGTTGAACCTGAGGTTCAGGCACCACAGCTTCTGATCTTCGGGCGCACGGCAGTTGCCCAGGCTCTGTGCAGGCTTGGAAAGGCAATGGGTTATCTGGTAGTCGTGGCCGCTCCCGATTCAGATCCTCGCCTCTTCTCCGATGCCGACCGTCTCGTGCGGATACAGGAGGTTCGTCGCCTCGACTTTAGCCGGGAAACTTTTATCGTAGTCTCGACTCAAGGCGAGAACGATGAACAAGCACTTGAAGAAGCTCTGCTGGCAAACGCTTCATACGTTGCGTTCGTTGCCAGCCCTGCCAAGGCGTTGAAAGTTTCGCAGTTTCTGGCTGATAAGGGCGTCGCCGCAGGCGCGCTGAAACAAGTGAAGGCACCGGCTGGGCTCGACATCGGCGCTCTAGGCCCCGAAGAGATTGCGATTAGTATTCTCGCGCAGATCATTCTGCAGAGAAGGAGCAATCAAGCGCGCAGTCGGAGTGAAATTGCAGACGAGACAACTCAAATCGCTAAGGTAACGGATCCGATCTGCGGGATGACCGTCGACCCGGCAACCTGCGGGCATTCTTCCGAATATAACGGCCGCGTCTATTATTTTTGCTGCGCCGGCTGCAAGCAAGAGTTCGATGAACGACCGGAGGCGCACATCGAAACTTCGCGAACAGCCTGACATCCCCTATCGATCTCAGCGTGTACCAGGACTTCTTTTCAACGCTCAACGAATTGAGTTCCCGAGGCGCGCCCTTCGCCATCGCGACCGTGATTGAGGTCGAAGGATCGGGCTCAGCCAAACCCGGTTCAAAGGCGTTGATCGACGCCGATGCCAAATTGATCTCGGGTTGGGTCGGCGGTGGCTGCATCGAAAATACGGTCCGGCAGGAGGCGGTCGAAAGTATCAAGGAGGGCAGACCAAGGATCGTATCGCTCGACTTGACCGATGAAGTTTTTGGAATCGGAATGCCCTGTGGAGGAATAATGAAGATTTATATCGATCCGGTCTTGCCGCCGCCCGAATTGGTCATCGCCGGTCATGGCCGTATCGCTGAGACGCTGGCTCGTTTCGCTGAAATAGCGGGCTTTTATGTGATAGTCGCTGACCCAGGCGCCACGCCCGAGGCTTTTCCAACCGCGAACCGTCTTGAAACCACTGGGTTTCACTCCGCAGAAATCAGGGTCGGACCAAACTCCTACGTGGTCGTAGCGACTCAACATAAAGGTGATCACTTGTCTATAAGAAAGGCGATCGATGGCGCAGCCGCCTACATCGCGCTGGTCGCGAGTAAAAAGAGGGCTCAACTGGTGTTCGAGTATCTGGCAGCGGCAGGCATTGATCAGGAGAAGCTTGCTCGAGCAAATGTGCGCGCACCCGCAGGTTTGGATATTGGCGCAAAAACGCCCGAAGAGATCGCATTAAGCATCATGAGCGAGATTGTCCTGGTGCGCCGCGGTGGCTCAGGTCAGGCAATGCTTGAAGCCAAAGGCATTCAAATCCGGAAAGGCACCTCCCATACAACCGAAAACCGAAAACTGACAACCGAAAACTGACAACAGCGCGCCGAAGGCGCGCGCTCACCCAACGCGTTTTTTTACGTCCTGCTGGATCCAATCCCAGAGCCGGTCTAGCGCATCTGAAAGAGCCTTCTTCGCTTGAGCCAGTGTAGCTGCCGCCACTTCCGAATTTTTGCCGAACAGATAAAATTTGATCTTTGGCTCGGTACCCGACGGCCGCACAGCAATTCGTCGAGCGTCGGCAAGCTCAAACATCGTCATCTTTTCTTTCGGCAACGTGTCTCCTTCGACATCCTTAATTCCGCCAACCGAGAAATCTTTGACGGAAACCACCTTTGATCCGTCCATCTCGGAGGGCGGCTGTTGCTGATACGACTCCGCCAGGCGACGAATCTTGTCCGCTCCTTCCGCTCCTTCAAAGACAAGCGATCCATTCTTTTCCAGGTAGTAGCCGTACTCGAGATAGACCTGATCGAGTAACTGATCGAGCGTTTTGCCCTGCGATTTCGCATAGGCGGCAACTTCAGCAAACATCAGGGTCGCTGCGTTCGCGTCCTTATCACGGACAAAATCGCCTCCACTGTAGCCGTAGCTTTCTTCGCCTCCGAACACAAAGAACGAAGAATACTTCAGCCGCAACGCTCGCGTCTCCTCTTCTGACAACGAACGATACCGTGCACGGACATCGGACGGCAAAGCCGCTTCATACTTACCGAGTTTCTCACCGATGTACTTAAATCCGGTCAATGTTTCCACACAGCGAACATCTTCTTTCGCCGCGATTGCCTTTTGCAGGTCAGTTGTGACCAGAGTCTTGATGATGACACCTCGACCTTGATTTTGGTCGTTCAATATGCCCTGTTCCTTCAGAGTCTTGGTCCGATAATAGGCCAGAAGCGACCCGATCTGGTTGCCGGTCAGCAACTGCATCCCTTTTTGCGCATCGCGGAAGGCGACTCCCATCCGGTCGCAATCCGGATCGGTTCCAATGACGAGATCCGCTCCCTCCTTTTCCGCTAGCGCGATCGCCATTGATAACGCTTCCGCATTTTCGGGGTTTGGTGACTTGACGGTCGGAAACGAGCCATCGGCCTTGTCCTGGGCCGGAACGGTCAAAACCTGGAAGCCGAGCGAACGCAAGACAGGGACCGAAATCACTGCCCCAGTCCCATGGATTGGAGTGAAGACAATCTTGAGGTCTTTCTGCCCGGCTACGACTTCAGGTCGCAACACCAGGCTTCGTAATCGGCTCTTATAAGCTTCGTCCAGCTCGGTGCCTAGAACGTTGAGCTTTCCGTGCCGCTCTTTGGGCAAAGGCTCGTAGCTTTCCGCGCGATTCACATGCTCGATGATTGCGGAAGCATGCGGCTCCACAACCTGTGCTCCGTCCGAGAAATAGCACTTGTATCCGTTGTCGTGTGGCGGATTGTGGCTCGCAGTAATTACGATACCCGCAGTGGCATTGGTGTGACGGACTGCGAAAGAGAGCTCTGGAGTCGAACGCGCGGCCTCGAACAGGAAGGCATCGCATCCGTTCTCCATCGCCACTTTGGCCGTTAGTTCAGCGAATTGGCGCGAAAAAAATCGGGTATCACGGGCCACAGCGATACTCGGCCTTCTACCGGACTCGGTCTTGTCCAAATGCTCTTTCAAGTAGTTCACCAAGCCCTGGGTGGCCCGGCTCACATTGTAGAAATTCATCGCGTTCGTTCCCACACAAGGAAACTCTGGACATGGACCGCCTGCTGCAGCACCTGTTTCCGCTTTGGTAACGATTTTCCCGATGGTTCGCCCACGCAATCCACCGGTCCCGAACGCGAGCGTCTTAAAAAAACGATCGTTTAGTTCGGTCCACTCCTGTCGATCTACAAGTTCCTCGATCGACGCTCGAGAAACAGGATTGTCCTCACGCGAGAGCAGTTGCAGGATATTCGCAATGGTTGTGGTCAGGAGCTGACCCTCTTCCGCCGCGCGCTCAAGAGTCTTACGCAGATCGCTCATAACTCTCACTCCAATTAGAAAACTGTTTTTGCCGGCACGACTCGCCTATCCATCCTGATACCAAACAGCGATGTTTCCAATCGAAAAGATTTTAGCGGCAATCGATAAACGCAGATCGATTCGGTCGCCTGATACAAATGCAATCCGGTTAGTCGATGGTTCCGGTGACGGGTTGGTCGACCTCATAATCGACGATTTCGCCGGCCGATGGCTGATGCAGACAAAAAGCCTTAGCACACCAGCAGTCTTACCAGGTAGCCTCGGCTATCTATCGCTCTATTGGAAAAGACTGCGCCAGACTGAAAGAGCCGGTCCGGTACTGCTGGCTGGGACGCCGGTAGATCGGCCATTCTTAATTCTGGAAGAGGGCCGCTCATTTGAGATTGATTTCGGCGCTGGCTACTCACAAGGGATTTTTCTCGATCAACGAACAAACCGGGCAAGGCTTTTCACGCTAGCCGCAGGAATGACCGTTTTAAACACGTTCGCTTATAGTTGCGCATTTGGAGTCGCCGCAGCTGCAGGTGGTGCGACCACAACGAATCTGGATCTATCCAGGCAATCTCTGGAATGGGGCAAACGCAACTATCAGCTTAATCATCTCGACCCGGCAAAACACGATTTTATCCACGGTGACGTTTTCGATTGGCTGGGCCGATTCAGCCGTCGACGTCGGCAGTTTGATATCATCATTCTTGATCCGCCAACTTTTTCCCGGAACCGGCAATCGAAGATATTCCGGGTCGAGACGGATTATGGTTCGCTGATTCAGCTGGCTTTGCGTTGTCTGGCGCCCAATGGCGTCCTGCTTTGCTGTACCAACTCGAGAACGTTAACCCATGAAACGTTCAGAAAAATTCTGCGCCAAGCGATCACCGGACGTTGCAAGATCGAATCCAGCCCGATCCCGCCCGACTTCACTGGCGAGCAGTATCTAAAATCTTTTTGGGTGCAGACGTAGCCGCTTTGGGCGGACATGGGAAAATGCATCGTTTGTTGTCGCCTTGCGACAAACGGCTCTATCCTTCCCCCTCTTCACGCCCTTGAGTTCTTCCCGCTTCTGTGGCATTTGGTCGCATCGTTACTGTTTTCCTCCTTATGATTCGGATCCTGCTTTTTTGTCTAAGTCTCGCGACCTTAACGTTAACCGGATGCGACAACCGCACACAGGAAGCTGTCCGTTGGGACCAGATCTCAAAGAGAGTGGATGCAGACAAGAGTCAGCCATGGAAAGAAGCAGGGTACCCATGGCGCAATGAGCACTATCACACCGGCACGGGGTGGTAGGAACGCCGGCATCCGCCTTCGCCAACTTGTCCTCCGCAGCTTTAGCGAAGGAGGAGGCCACGGCGGACAGGTCGCCGGGAACGGGCGCTAGCTTCGCCTGAGGTAAAGGCGCACCTCGAACTCCGGCGTTTCAAGAATCTTTTCATCGGGCGCGAAGTCATTTTCGAATTCGGGGAAGAAGGCGTCGCCGTCGTATTCTCGTTTTACCAGCGTTAGATAGATTTTTTGGCATCGTGGAAGCAGCTGGCGATAAATTTCCGCGCCGCCCATTACGAAGACTGCTTTCCCATCCTCTTCGAAGGCCGCCGGCTCGAATCGCTCCAGGTCGCGGACTATTTCAACTCCCTCGATCTCAGCAGTTCTACTCACGACCAAATTTCGACGGCCTGGTAGCGGCTTTCCGATCGATTCAAATGTTTTGCGTCCCATAAGAATCGTGTGCCCCATCGTCGTCTTCTTGAACCATTTGAAATCCTCCGGCAGATGCCACGGAATCTTATTCCCCTTCCCGATCACCCGATTCAAGGCCATCGCCACAATCGCATTCACCTATTCTCCTAACTCCAAAATTTAGCTCCTAGCTCCCTCCCCAATCACACCGCAATCGGCGCCTTAATCGCCGGATAGGGATCGTATCCGACCAACTCCAGATCCTCATATTCAAACTCCTCAAGCCGGGATGGTAACCGCTTGAAGTTCAGCACGGGAAGCGAGCGCGGAATACGAGCCAATTGTTCGTGTACCTGGTCGAGATGGTTGCGGTAAATGTGCAGATCGCCAAAAGTGTGAATGAATTCACCGGCGGCCAGCCCGCAGATTGCCGCTATCATTCGTGTCAAAAGCGCGTAGGACGCGATATTGAAAGGTACGCCCAGGAACAGATCGGCACTCCGCTGGTAGAGCTGGCAGCTCAGCTTGCCCTCCTGAACGTAGAATTGGAACAGTGCGTGACAA
>JBKPBY010000126.1:0-8377 GCA_046727075.1 bacterium
GCCATTGCGCTGCACGCAATCTGCGGAACTACCGCCAGGAGCGTAAAGATCACGCTATTTAGCAGGGCGCGATAGAAATCGATCTTGGCGAAGCTGGTCTGCTGCAGTCTTGGATCGCTCGGATTGACCAACCCCATCACCCTCTCGAAATTAAAGAGCGACGGATCCTGAGGCAGAAGCGAGCTGGCCCCGGTGAAAAGAGTCCGGCTGTCACTCAGTGCAGTCTTTACAGCGATCCATATCGGCCCGAGCGAAATAATGGCGAACAGTGCCAGTACGGCGTACCCAAACCACCGCTCTGAAACTCTTCCTGAGTTGGAGGTAGGCGAGCCCATCCCTTTATTCGAGTTCAGATTGACCAGCGCGGAGAATCCGCATCTGGACCACGGTGACGATGGCCAGACAAAGGAACAGGGCACAGGACATCGCGGATGCATATCCCATCCTGAACGACACGAAGCCCTCCTGATAAGTGTACCAGACGATAGTGCGTGTCGAAAAACCCGGCCCGCCCAATGTGGTGACCGCAATGGTGTCGAAGACTTGAAACGATCCGATAATGCTGGTGACTAACACGAAGACAAACGTCGGTCGCAGCAGCGGAAGCGTAATACGGATAAAGTTTTTCCAAGGACCGGCGCCCTCGACCCAAGCCGCTTCGTAGATGTCCTTTGGGATTGTTTGGATGCCGGTGTAGAACAACAGCGCAACGAGTCCCATGTGTCGCCAGATGTTGACTGCAGCGATAGTCGGTAGGGCGAGCCCTCGGTCAGTGAAAAAAGCGATTCTGCCCAGGCCGAACCATTGCAACACGGCATTACCGAAACCTAGCAATGGGTCGAGCATCCAAAACCAGATGATCGCTGCGATGACATTGGCGATGAGATACGGTGCGAGAATAATCGAACGAAGGACGATTGACCCGCCTACCCGGGCGAGCAGAACGGCCAGCAGTAACCCGATCACTGTTTGGATTGGGATGTTGTAGAGAACATAAAGAAGGGTGATCTTCATCGAGGTCCAGAAGTTCGGGTCATTCCAGAGCTTGATGTAATTGGCGCCGGCGTTAAACACGGGTGCCCGCAACAGATTCCAATCGGTAAAGCTGATGTAAATGGCGCGGAAAGTGGGCAGCAGATAGAAAATGGAGAAGCCGGCTAGAGCTGGAGCGATAAAAATCCAAGCGCAAAAAGATTCCCGGTAGAGCAGCGAGCGAAAAAAGGAGCGTCGTCGCGCGGTGACGCGTGGAGCGGTCTGAGGGGAGGCCAGTTCCGACGATACGCGTACAGACATAGCAGGAGAGGCAACGATTTCTTGCGGGATTTCGCAGCTAGAAATTGGGGGTATAAGCGCGCAGATGCCAGTTTTGGTAACGCGTGTTACAAGGCGATTAGTAACACGCGTTATCAGAAGGTCAAGCCTGATCTGGTTTGGCTCCCCCGGCATTCGAGACAAATCGCGGACGCCACTTCGAAGCCTGGCTGCTCACTAGCATAGACTTCCTGTTCGACAGTGGATTGACCGTGTCTGGCAAAGACACGGCCTTGCTAGCGAACCTGCCAATTCGGTTCGGAACTCCCCAGCGCACTTGCGGGCAGATCCCATCGTAGTAGCGCGCCGTCGACGATCACCGGCGGTTTGATTCGCCGGGCAGGTCCCCAGGTCGTTTCTTCGATATTTTCTGACAAGTCGTTCGGTTCTTCCGGAGCGATTGGCTCGCTTTGTCGGGCAATCGGTTGATCGATTAACAAACCGGCCATTCGAGCGAGCGATGTCCGGGCTTCAAAGCCCGCACCTGTCTCAAATCTATTGGTTAATCCTCGAATTGCCGCAGCAGCCAAAAAATATCCAACCGAATGGTCGAGCGCTTGGACGGGAAGGGGGGTAGGCCGGTCTTTGGCCAATCGTTTCATTCCGGCATCAGCAATGCCGGCGCTCATCTGAACAAGGCTATCGAACCCTCGTCTTGCTCTCCATGGACCGGTCCATCCATAAGCATCAAGCGATACATCGATCAATCCCGGCCGGATTTTTTGGCGCTGCTCAGCATCGAAACCGAGTCTCTCTAGCGCATCCGGCCGATAACCGTGAATGAGCACGTCCGCTTCGGCGAGAAGATGTGCAAATAGCTCACGATTCGAAGGCACACGAAGATCGAGCCGTGCGCATCGTTTTCCCAATGCGACCTCCAACACAACGGTCGGCTCATCCCACCAGGGTGGGTCGATCCGCAACACTTCTGCGCCGAGCCCAGCAATGAATCTGGTTGCGATCGGCCCGGCGAGAACGCGTGTGAGGTCAAGAACCCTCAGGCCGGCGAGTGGCCGGTGGCGTGGGCCGTTCCAATCGTGCCGGGACCCGGAGTTCCTTGTTTGGGCGTGGAGCAACGGCTCACCATAAACTGCGCTGCCTTGTGGGTGGGTTTTCCATTCGGCGACTGATCGCATGGTGGCAGCGCACCCTCCAGCTGCGACAACCGCAGTTTCAAGATCGTCAGCTTCCCATTGTGTGATTTCATGCGCGATCGATTCCTTGTCGGCTTTAGCCTTCAACACTGACAGCGCTGCATCGCGATGATGTGGGGCATTCATGTGCAGGCGAATCCATCCAGCTTTGGTCTTATAATCCCCTGAGAGCGGGTCCCAGAGTGGAGGCAAGGGCCAACTTTGCGGGCGTATGGACAGACCAAACCAGATAGAGGAGAGCCGGCGATCGACGCGTACCTTGGGTGTTTCCCCGAACCTGACGGCAACGAGTTCGGCTACGGCCAATCCCGCTGCGCCGATTGCGGCCGTGGCGAGGTCGGATACAGGAAACACCGAAGGCAGATCGCCACGTCCGCTAATCTCCAAGTTGTTCAGAAGATCTGGATTGCCACCTGCTGCAGTCCATAGTGTGCGAGTAATTACGACCGGCAATGTCTCACCAGTTGGCATCGTTTACCCGGACGGTCGCGCGTCCGGTAATCCTAATCAAGGGTATGGAATGGCAGGTCGAAGCTTGCCCCTCTGACATAGCCTTGGCGACGTCAGGCTGAGCCGTACCGTGGGTCACGTTCGGATTCCTGCTGCCTCTGACGCCCGACCGCGTAGGTCGCAGCCTCGTGCGTACGCCACCCCCCTCACGCCAACTGCAATGTTACCACCTGAAACGGCGTGTACCTAAACTCGACCCGATTCCCGTCTTGAACAGGTAAATCGGCAATCGGCTCCTCGAGCAGATTCACAAGCGTCGCTTTCCGAATTGGATCTTTCGATTCAATCACAGCGACACCTCGGTCTCCATGCGGCTCGTATAACCGGAGAATCAAGCTATCACTCTCTTCTGCCTGCTTGAGCGCTGAGAGCTCGAGCCGCCCTTTAGTCAACCGAATTGAGGCGACACAGGAACTCGGCAACGAGAGTTGCTGCCGCGGCTCTTCTGAGCCTGATGAAATTGCGTAAAGAGAAGAGTTGAGATTTCTCGCTGCGCGGACCGTTCCGTTTCTCCAATCGCCACTATGCGGATACAGCGCGTAGACAAATTCATGGTCGCCTTCGTCCGCGAACGGATCGGGATAGATGGGCGAGCGAAGCAGACTCAATCCGATCACGTTGCCTCGGATGCTGTAGCCGTATTTGCTGTCAGTGAGCAGACTTACTCCGTACCCCGGCTCACTGAGATCAGCCCATCGATGTCCCGGTACTTCGAATTTTGCTTCTTCCCAAGAGGTGTTTCGATGGGTCGCACGCGGCACGGCTCCAAAGGCAGTCTCGGTCCAGCCTTCGTGAGCCCGGACATTAACCGCAAAGAGCGCTCGCAAGAATCGCCGTCGTCCTTGCCACTTCACGCGGGTCCTGACCTCGAGAAGCCGCTCGCTATTGTAGAGCCGGTACTCCTGAACAATACGAATGTCGTCGAATTGGCGACTGATTCGAATCGCAGTGCGTACCGGTCCGGACTCGATTTGCTTTGGCGGCTCGCTCGCTCGGAGCTCCAGGCCTTCGGACGGATAGGAAGCATCGATATCCCAAGCTTCGAACTGCCGTGGTATATCGGTAAAGAGCCAGATTTGGTTGGTGCGATCCGCTGTCGTTTCTCTCTGGTGTTCCTTATCGTACAGCGATGTAATCGTGCCATCGGCACCGACTACAACTCTGAGGAATTCGTTTTCCAACTCATTGTCCGAGCCGCGAAGCTTGCCGTATGTTTCTGAACCTTCACTATCCCTGGAACTGAGCGCAATTGAACCGAATGGAGGCACCAGAATCTGCGGCGCCGCCAACAACAAACTATTATCCGCCGTTATCTGGGAGAAGACCTTTTGCTCGCCTGCAATGAAACGTTTCGCTTTGAGTGACGGATCCTCGATCTCGACACGCAGCGGTCGATCCTCGAACTGCAGGTTCCAAACAGTTAGAACATCTCTCCCATACGTCGTATACGTCTCATCGGTCCCGTACTCCCCATCCGACAAATGGCTCAACGCGTTGTTGCTGATGCTTTGCGCAGATTCGAGAGCCGCGCTTAGCGCTCTTTCACCGGACTCATAAACGGATCGAATGCTTGATCCCGGCAGGATGTCGTGAAACTCGTGAAGCAATAGAGTCTGCCAAAGCTGATTTATTTGACTGGCGGGGTAGCTTCCCTCTAGCGATGTCGCGATCTCGGCATCGGTAATCGCTCGCTCCAATCTTCGATGGAGCCATTTAATTCTCGCCTGGGTGGTGTACGTGGCTCGGTGATATTCCAGGTATTTTTCGCCAACCCAGGTCGGCAATGTTTTTGCGGAAATCCGGTCGTAAAATGTTTCGACTTTACCCATTTCAACCTTGGGCAGCCCAGGAAAAGCGCGAAGCCGCTCGAATCGCTCAAGCATTTCAGCGGTTGGACCGCCGCCGCCATCGCCGTATCCAACGGCGAGCAACGTTTGATCGTGGTGCATCTTCGTTTTGAAGTTGCGCCAGGTTTCGCCAACATCTCTTGCGCAAACATCGCCGTTATAGCCGCGTTCGGGATTGAAGAAGCTGTGCGCAAGCACGCGGGATCCGTCGAGCCCTTCCCACCAGTATAGATCGTACGGGAATGGATTTTGTTCGTTCCAAGTCAGTTTGTGCGTGAAGAAATATTCGATGCCGCTTAACCGGAGAAGCTGAGGCAGGTTCCCGGGAAAACCGAACGAGTCCGGGATCCAGGCAACTCTTGGGCGAGAGCCGAATCTGGAAGCGAAATATCGTTGCCCGAGAAGTAGTTGCCGTGTCCACGATTCACCGGAGGGCAGATTGCCGTCGGGTTCGACCCACATGCCACCGATGATTTCCCAGCGTCCTTCGCGAACGCGGGCTCGAATCTTTTCGAACAGTGCTGGATCATCTTGCTCGATCCATGCGTAAAGCTGTGCGCTGGACTGGTTGAAGTAGAAATTCGTGTAGCGCTCCATCAAGGAGAGCACTGTGTAGAATGTTCTGCGTGCTTTCCGTCTGGTTTCTTCGAACGGCCAAAGCCAGGCGAGGTCAATATGAGCGTGGCCGGTGAGAAGAACCGATCCGAATTCAGCATCCCTGTAAGAACTGAGCCTCTCCGGCAGCTCTTGGTGTATCCTTCGAAGTCGGCTGCGATCCTCTTCGCTTAGTGTCGCTGGTGCAGCGACGAACTGCCAATCTTCCCAGAGCGACGCTAGACTTTCTTCATTACCGTAATAATCGTCCGCCGAACGGCTGCTCGAGCTTGATGCGAGGCGCGCGAGGTATGCCTCGGTATTGACACGTGGCAGCGAAATGCCGGCAAGGGCCTCGTGAAGATCTGTCGCGAGCCTTTGTGCAAGTTCTGTTCGACCCGAAGAATGGAGATACTTTGCGGCATCGTAGATGGCGACCAGATCCTCCAGAAGCGATCGAACATCTTCGTCAGGCCAGACCAGAGCCACCAGGTTCAACCGGGGCTCAGTCGTTGGTGTTCCGAACAATCCATGCGGAACAACTTCGGTCTCCAGCGTAACCTGCTGGCCAGCGGAAGCAGCAATTGGATGTTCGCGATGAAAAGGATTCAGCCCGCCGACCGGCTGGCCGTTGACGCTCAAAAGCGCCTCACCTCCTAACTCGAATCGAACATGTGGAGTGACGTTCACCCAAGATTCCGGAATCACGCACTGGAAAACTAATCGAACCGGGCACTCTTTAGTTGGCCAGAAATCGCCCAAGCGGAGAAGCGTGCCGGATGAGTACTTGCTCGAAAAGAACTTGGCTTCCGGAATAGACTGGAACTCTCTATCTCTCCACGCTGCAAGTTCAGAAATACGCACTGCGGCGCGGGTTAATGATTGCTCAATAGGATTTCTCGAAATGGGCATGGGAAGCAATGCCAACAATGCCATCAACGCCGACAATGCCAACAATGAAGAGGCACGGAAGGCTGGAACAATGTTGGCAATGATGGCATTGTCGGCGTTGTTGGCATTACTCCCATTCCCCCCATTATGAAGAGAACACTACTATTGGTTGTTTGCTGTTGTCTTAATAACGTCGCCGTGTTCGGCCAATCCCAAATCAAATTCTGGTACGGATCGTCAACCGATCCACGAGAAGAAAAAGGATACCAGGAGCTTGTTAATGAATTTAATCAGCAGAATCCAAAGGTGCAGGTGAGAATCGAAAAAGTTCCCGGTACGGAAACAGATGCTGCTAAATTGATGACTGCAGTTAGAAGCGGTGCCGGACCTGACGTGTATCTGTTGGACCGGTTTACCGTTGCGCAACGCGCTGCCAGCGGGCTGCTCAAAGACCTTGGACCTTATCTGAAGAAAGAGGGTAAAGATCTCAGCCACGAATATTTGGACTTCGCTTGGAAAGAGGTAGTGTACGCGGACAAAGTTTTTGGTCTGCCGATTGGCACCGATACGCGTGCCCTTTTCTATAATAAGAAGATACTCCAGGAAGCTGGGATCGATCTTGCGGAGTTTGATCCGGCAAAGGGCCCAATGAGTCCAGAGCGTTTTAAGGGAATCGCATTTAAACTAAATAAGGCAGATGCTTCCGGCGCTTACACGCAGCTCGGATTCGTGCCCTGGCTGGAACAAGGCTGGGGGTATTCCTGGGGGTACGCCTTTGGTGGAAAATTCTATGACCCGGCCCAGAAAAAAGTCACTCCAACAAACCCTGGCGTCGTTGCGGGATACCAATTTCTCTATAACTGGGCCAAGGACTTGGGACCGGAAAAGGCGCGTACCTTTGTTGATACTTATTGGCAGTGGCCAAGCGTAGGAACGTTGCCGGAAGAACAGGATCCGTTTCTGACCGGAAAAGTCGCGATGGTTTTGACCGGTCAATGGGAACTTCCAAGAATCAAAAAGCATGCTCCCGATCTCGATTACAGCGTCACATACATTCCTGCGCCAAATGGCTTGAAAAGTAGCTGGAGCGGGGGTTGGTCGCTTGTGATTCCGCAAGGAGCGAAAAGCCCGGATGCCGCCTATCAGTTTATTCGTTTTGTTACCGACGCACATGGCCAGGAAGAGCTCGCCAAGGTTTCAGGAATGTTTCCAACGCTAAAGAGCTTAGCCGGCCGAAAAGATCTTTTCCCACCCGAGTACGAATTCTTTCTTAGCCTGTTACCTGTTGCACAATCGCGTCCTCCGCTTCCGGTCGGTGCACTCTATTGGGATAAGCTGAAGGATGCGGAAGAGGTAGTGATTACGAACAGCAAGAAGCCGGAAGAGGCGTTGCAGGCAGTTCTAAAGGAGGTTCAGCCCCAGTTGGATCATTTCAAGAAGTGAAGCTGTAGGGCGGCAGGCCTCTGCCGCCTAGACCTAGCGCCTGATGAAACTAGAGGCCCCTTCGACGTAGCAAATCCACATGATGGTAAACGATAGATGTTGGCGGCAGAAGCCTGCCGCCCTACAGCGTTCCTCATGTTGACTCTCTCCCGCAGAGATCTCCGAAGCCTGATTGCCGGCCTCCTCTTTGTCAGTCCTTGGCTTTTCGGATTCGCAGTTTTTCTCGTGTATCCGTTGCTGGCCAATTTTCAGATGGGCACGACCGACTATTCTGGATTTGGCGATGCCACCTGGATCGGTTTGAAGAACTACCAGGATTTGCTGGCTGATCCGCTCTTCTGGGAATCGCTCTATAACACTCTGTTCTATACAGTCTTCGCGGTTCCGCTCGGTGTTGCTGTTGCCATCTTAATCGCGATCGCGATGAATCAAAAGGTTAGAGAGATTCCGATCTACCGAGCCCTCATTTATCTGCCGAGCATCGCGCCGACTTTTGCACTTTCGATGATGATGATTTGGCTGATGAATCCTCGATTCGGCCTGGTGAACTATTTCCTCAGCTTTTTCGGCGTTCCTAGCATCAATTGGCTTGGCGACCCGCGTTGTTCCAAAATCGCGATTATTCTC
>JBKPBY010000127.1:0-4570 GCA_046727075.1 bacterium
GAAAGATCGCAGAACGCGGTTTGTTCGATCTTTTCGGGAAGATCCTTGACGACCTGTTTCTTTAACCGGCGCAGCATGAGCGGTCGCAAACGCTTGGATAGACGCGCGCGTTCAGGTTCCGATCCTCTGCCTATCGGTAGCTCATAGCGTTCGCGAAATTCTTCTCTCGTGCCCAGATAGCCCGGCATAGCAAACTCCAGAATTGACCACAAATCGCGGACGGAATTTTCAACCGGAGTACCAGTCAAGACGAAACGCGCTCGGCCTTTCAACATCATAGCCGCCTGCGCATTCTGAGTGTCCGGATTTTTGATGTGAGTCGCCTCATCCAGGACGATCGCTGAAAACTCAAATTGCCGATATCGATCGATATCGCGCCGAAGCAAAGGATAGCTCGTCAGAATCAGATCATGGTCTGCGATAGCGGGAAAAAGCTTCTGACGGTCGCTACCTTCAATTGAAAGCACTTTGAGCTCGGGAACGAACCGCCGGGCTTCATTCCGCCAATTGAACAACAACGACGAAGGACAAACCACAAGAGATGGGCCCCGCTTCATCCTTAGAAATGCCAGCGCCTGCAACGTTTTGCCGAGACCCATTTCATCGGCAAGGATCCCGCCAAATCCGTTTTGCGAAAGGAAATGCAGCCAATAAACTCCCTCCTTTTGATATGGCCGAAGCACATCTTCTAGAGACCCGAGCGGAACGGACTTCAACGGACTCAGTTGGCACTGCGATCTGGACCAATCGTCCCAACCATAGGCGCTTCGAACTACGGCGCCGGATAGCTCCCGAAATGCTGCATCCAAATAGCCTGTGTTGGTTCGATTGATCCGATATCGACCGGGCCTGCTCTGTTCCGGGGCGCAATCGCGAAGAATATGCTCAAATTCCTCTAGTCCGGCCGGATCGAATACGGCCAGCTTTCCGCTGCGCAGTTTTGTAAAACCTTGGCCCATCTGCAGCAACCTTTGAACTTCGGCTGCCGAGAACCTGTTTCCGTCTGATGCTTCCAGAGAAAAAGAGAGATCAAACCAATCCTGACCCGATCCAATCACATCAAGCGTGGGCGAGATACGCTCGATATTCTGCGTTACGTTCTGGAAACGGCTGCCGATCGACACTTTCCATTCCCGTTGCAATCGCGGGAGCAAACGAGCGAAGAAGTTTAGAATCGGAGTCTGGCCACGAAGCACATATTCTCCGATGGCGGACGGGCCGCGGAACCCGGCATCCTCCAGAGTTCGGACACATTCCTTTTCATACGTAAAATTGCGGGACCAGGTCTTTCCCTCCGCCTCGTATACAAACGCTTCGGAATTTGCCCCTACGGTAACGATTCGTTTTCCGTAATGGCATTGTAGAACAGCGCTCAAATGGTTTAGCGATCCATCGAAAACTGCGTAGACCTGTGGGCTGGCGGGGTTAGGGGCGCCTCTATTGCCTTCTTGTGATAGCGCCCCAAATTGCTGGGGATGGCCGGGCACCTGAAAGAATGTTCTTAGCGTGGGCAGCTCTTTGTGAAAGAAGTTGTGGCCGTGCTCGTCAGATAAAATTACCGGCTCGCGCAGCAGGGAGAAATAGGCGGGTGGCAAACCGGCTGCAACCGGTCGCAGATTTGGGTCGTTCCAAAGCCAGGCGCTGCTGGACCCAACGAAAAGCGACCCTGGAATTTTGGATTTATCAATCGCCAATCGCCAGTTCCCATCGGGCAGCTGTTCGCAAGTCAACTCGGGGAGAAGACCCTCATTAGACACGTTGACTGGTTTCTTTCGTGCGAGAGTAACTCGGGGGTGGCCATTCAACTCTGCCATCAGCGCCAGGAACTGGTCGCGGTTGAGAAACATCATCCCGGGCAGTTTACCTTCTACAAAAGCTCTTCCTCGGTTCAATACGGCCAAATCCTCCGGGCTGCATCGAAAGCTCTTTTTCTGGTCGAGCACACTTGCCAGCATGCGGTTTCCCTCAGTGACGATCTCAAAGCCAGTGACCAACTGGTCCTTTTCCCATGCAGCTTCCAGATTGGGTGCAAGAACGACATGCAGCTCGATCCATTGAGCCGGGCCATCCGTAGTAAGAGTGGGACCGAATGAACGACTTGGAACATCCGGCTTTGGAACAGGTTTGGGTTGAAGCACCACTAGGCCGACGGCCAGCGAATGCGCACAAATAATCCCCCACTCCCGCGATTCACGGCATGAGCATAAGTTTTCGATTTCCGTCTTTCCCAAAATTTTGAGCCCTGCCCGGTATTCGATCTCCCCTTCCCTGACTAGCCCCTGAAGAAGTGGAGGCGCATAGCGCGCGCTCACGACGCGACCCATCTGAACGAGCGCGCGAGCCATTTTCATGGCCTGCCACCCGCCTGTATCCATCAGGAAACGTTCGGTTATTTCGATCATTTGAGTGAAAATTTGGAGGGCGGTGCTTCCGCCTTCGCCAAGGCTTCCAACTCCGCCACTGCTTCGTTGGACACGTCGGCGGGACGCGGCCGTCACCGCCGGGCCCTATCCAGAGTGGGGTAGTCCCACGACGGCGACGACAGAGCGTCGCCCTCCAAGACTTTTTCTTCTTTGCTTGGAGCGCATGGGCACACAAACTGTGGCCGGATGAAGCTGATCGCAATCGCAAATCAAAAAGGTGGCGTAGGTAAAACCACTACTGCGGTCAACCTTGCGACATGTCTTGCCGAAAAAGGAAAAAACGTCCTTCTTGTTGACCTTGATCCGCAGGGGAACGCGACTAGCGCGATCGGTGTCGAACAAGCTGCTGGAAAGAGCCTTTACGAGGCTCTCATCGGACAGGCTCAAGCCAAAGACAAAATCATCGCGACCCGCTTCAATAACCTGGCAATGATTCCGGCGGATCTCGATTTAGCCGGAGCCGAAGTGGAAGTGGCTCGCTTAGATGATCATCTGACACGACTCCGTGACGTCCTTGGTTCCCTCGGTGCGGATACAGCCTTCGATTACATTTTTTTGGATTGCCCGCCTTCTTTAGGAATTCTTATGACCAACGGCCTTGTGGCCGCGCACCAGCTCTTGATCCCGCTTCAATGCGAATACCTCGCGCTCGAGGGATTATCGAAAATCGTGCAACTGGTAGAACAGATCCAAAACGTTAATGTGAAGCTTTCGATCGGCGGCATTGTAATGACTATGTATGATGCGCGAACAAATCTCAGCCAACAGGTGGTCAACGAGGTACGCCAACATCTTCCCGAGCTGGTCTATCAAACCATTATCCCGCGATCGATCCGATTGGGAGAAGCTCCCAGTTTCGGCAAACCAATCATCGAATACGAGCCTCATGGCGTTGGCGCGACGGCGTATCGTGCGCTCGCAGAGGAATTCGTGCAGCGAGAGTCTGGCAGGATCAAGTTCGTCAGCGAGCCGCAGCGGGCTAGTTAGCAGCCGCCCCGCGGGCCTCTTGCGGGCGAAAGGCCGGTGCGGACAGGGGCACGGTAGAGGGGTCGACGGAAGACGGAAGACATCCGAGCTGTAAGCCCGACTATTCCCAGGGTTGAACAGTCCACCCCTCCGTGCCAAATGAACTGATGCCTCAGTCATCTTTCAACTCAGGTTACGCTCCATTACCAGGTTATGACCGGCCGAATTCACCGCCCTCGTTTGTTTCCGGCCAATGCGATCCTCAGATGACCATCGATGTTTCGCTGCGTTTGCGCCGGCAAAATGCAGACGAGCTGAGTCGCATCGTTCAGCAAATTATCCAAGACCCAAATGCGCCTCGAGTATCCCCCGATGAATTCGTCAGCCGATTCGGCGCGAGCCAGGAAGATATCGCGGCGGTCCAACAGTTTGCTGCCGCACATGGGCTTGCGGTTAAAGAGATAGCGGCCGACCGGCTCACAATCGTTCTATCTGGCTCGGTAGAACAGATGTCTGCTGCATTTCAAGTCCGCCTCTTACCTTGTCAGCAGGACGGAGGCGCTTACTATGCACCTGCCGACGGCGTACAATTGCCAGCGGGACTTCAAGGTATAGTCCAAGGCGTTTTCGGGCTGGATAACCGTCCTCTTGCTGTGCCTCACTTTCGTCTCCTGGCAAACGCCAAGGCCGCAGCAGCCGGCGATGTATCCTACAATCCGACCGATGTCGCAAAGCTTTATAATTTTCCGACGGATGTAACCGGCAAAGGCCAGACCATTGGTTTCATCGAATTGGGCGGTGGCTATCAACAATCTGATCTAGACACCTTTTTTTCTGGGCTTGGAATCACACCGAGTCCGACTGTTTCTGCCGTTTCCGTCGATGGCGGAACAAACTCGCCGTCCGGAGACCCGAATAGTGCAGATGGCGAAGTCGTCCTGGATATTGAAGTGGCCGGCTCTGTAGCGCGTGACGCTCAATTTAAGGTATTTTTCGCGCCAAACACCGAGCAAGGTTTTCTGGATGCTGTGACGACAGCTATCCATGACACAGCTACCTCGATCATCTCGATCAGCTGGGGCCAAGCGGAGTCGGGCTTTTCCGACCAGAGTCGAACCTCCTTCAACGATGCATTCCAATCGGCTGTAGCGCTTGGAAAAACGATCTTTGCGGCCTGTGGT
>JBKPBY010000128.1:0-4602 GCA_046727075.1 bacterium
GTTGAACTTGGAAGCCTCAACCTCGCGCGGATCTTCTTCATAAATATCGCGCATTTCGACGATCTCTTTGTGACGGTAAAGAGCGTTATCATCGAAGTTGAATTTTGCATCGAGCGCATAGACTTCTTGTTTGCCGGCTGCGTCTTTGACAGTGACCACCAGCGGATTGATTTCTGCGAGCGAGCAATCGAGCGATACAAAAAGCTTGTACAAGCCAGAGAACAACTTTGACGCAGCCTTAAGCTGGTCGCGTTCGAATTCCAGGCGCCGCGCAAGTTTCAATGCCTGGAATGGTTGAAACCCGAGCAATGGATGCACCGGCTCACGAATGATTCGTTCCGGATGCTCTTCGGCAACTTTTTCGATCTCGACACCGCCTTCGGTACTCGCCACAACGACCGGAGCACAGGCGGCTCGATCCATCAGAATGGCAAAGTAAACTTCGCGAGCAATGTCTACCGACTCAGCAACTAAAACCTTCCGAACCACCTTACCCGCCGGTCCTGTCTGGTGGGTTACCAGGGTTTGACCGAGCATCTTCTCCGCTAGATCGCGCGCCTCTCTTGGGGTTTTACAGAGATGGACACCTCCTTTGAATCCGTTGGTAAACGTGCCTTTTCCGCGGCCACCTGCGTGGATTTGGGCTTTTACAACCAGGTTCGACGTTTTGAGCTCAGCAGCGATTTTTTCGGCTTCATCCGGCGTCTCGGCAGCCGCCCCTTTTGGAGTCGCAATTCCGAACCGCTGAAAGAGCTGTTTTGCCTGATATTCGTGGATGTTCATAAACGAGGAGGCGGAATCCGACGACACACCGAACGCCGGAGGGGACGCCCAAGGCGGCTGCAAGATATGGCGTAGCCAGAACGAGCGTCAACATGGAAGTGCGGCGAGCGACCGGCGCTAAAAATCGCAGGTCTAGTTTTTGGCCGTTTGCGCTGCAGACCTGCGCCGCCGCCCGCTTAACAAATAAATTGCCGCACGCAATTCGAGAAGGGGATCAGCAGACGGTTCAATTCCGTCTACCCGCGGAATCGGATCAAAGATGATGCGCTTAATTTCCGGGTCGTCGTCCTGAGCTGCCTTGGTTAAAGCCAGTGTGCCGAGATCAAACAATGGCCGATCCGCCGGCCAATGGACAGTAGCATCGTCCACTACATCGCTCTCATCTGCTAACTGAACCAGGATACGAAACTTGATCGGCTCTCGTGTTATTCTTTCCGTTAGCTCGTTAAACAGGTAGTCTGCTCCCTTGGAGGGAAGGGAGTCAGCCTCCAGATAATCATTCCCAGCCTCCGGGATGATCCGGTAACGACCATAGCGGCTAATGCCGTCGCTGTTAATGAACCGCAGTGCCGTTACCCCGAAATAGGATTCTCGAGCGAAACTGGAAGGGGCCGGCTTGGGCGTCTGCACAAATTCGAGCGCCTTTGGATGAGTACCGAGAAACGCTTCGAGCGGAGATCCCGATAGTTTTGCCGGATCACTGGAAGCAACTGCACGCAAAAATTCCAAAAACTCTTCTCCCGTCCCCGTTGGAAAACCATCGGTTGAGTGGCTAACAATGTCGGTGTGAACATGGTCAGCCAGATGAAATCGAACTGCCAGGCCACGCGGATTCGCGTTCGGATCGTTATCCGGTAATAACGGCAACCCAGTTGAATTGGAAAACCGTGCAGTTACTTGCGTCGATTCACGCTGGATATGAGGCGCTCGAGTTAGAGAAGTTGCGTTGGAGGAGGGCACAAATGTCCCACTAACAAAGGTGCCCTTGGCATGCGCCGGTCGAAACCCAGGATGCAATCCGAAGATCGTGTCGAATTGTTTAAGCAGTTCCTGGCTGAGACCGATCAGTTTTTCGTCAGAAGGAAGTGGCATAGTGATTGATCAGCTGCGTGAAAAATGGTTGGTAAGGAGACCCGCTCAAAAGACAACTAAGTCGGAGAAATGGCAAGAGGTATGTCGAATATAACTTCGCAAGGAAAGCTAAGAAGTAGTCGACCGAGATTAGCTCGTTGATGCTGTGGCCAATTGAATGACCTTATCCGATCCGGCCCTCGTTCAGCGCCTCGAAAGTCTGGGGCTCCGGCCCCAGGACTTCGACGAAGTATTTGCGCGTTCGGGCGGACCCGGTGGCCAGAACGTAAACAAGGTTTCGACGGCCGTAACACTGGTCCACCGACCAACCGGAATGTCTGTGACTGTCCAGGAGACACGCTCTCAATTTCGCAACCGACAGCTGGCGATCTGGCGGCTCCTGGACCGAATCGAGGAACAGCGAAACAATATCGCCGCAGAAAAAAAGGCGGCAAAGGAATTGAAACGCCGACAAGACGCTCCCCGGCCCCCGGCACTTCGCAAAAAAATTCGGGAACTGAAGGAGCGCCGATCTCAGATAAAGAGGGCGCGCGGTAGAGTTGAGGAGTAGCTTTTGGCGTTCGGCGTTCGGCGTTTGGCGTTCGGCGTTTGGCGGTGCCGAAGCTTCCAGCTTGACTGTGGGTTGAGTCGACGTTTTTCGGGGCGGAGAGCCGCTGCGCTAGCGGTGGAGCATGCGTTCTACGTATTTCGCGATCAGGTCGAACTCGACGTTCACTGAATCTCCTGGCTGCAGACGATGAAGGTTGGTGATCATCCAGGTATGCGGAATTATCGCCACAACGAAACTCTTGTCGCGGAGCTCTGCAACAGTAAGACTGATTCCGTTGACCGCTATTGAGCCTTTGAAAACCACATACTGACGGAACTCTTTTGGTAACTCGATCACGATCCGGCGATCTTCACCCTTCTCGTCAACCTGGAGAATTCTCGCAGTCGAATCAACGTGTCCCTGTACCAAGTGCCCGTCGATGCGGCTGGAAACCAGCATCGATCTTTCTTGGTTGACCAGATCACCGGTTTTCAACGCGGAGAGGTTGGTCCGGTTGGCTGTCTCTGCCACCATGTCGAAACCGACGAGCTCATCTTTTTGCGAAACAACTGTGAGACAACAACCGTTGTTGGAAACGCTTTCGCCAATCTTTAATTCGGGAGCCAGAGAGGTCCTGATTTCTAATCGATAGGTGCTTTTGCTGATCTCGGACAGGCTAACGACCTCGCCGACGGCCTCAATGATTCCGGTAAACATGAAGCATCTTAGCCCGAACCGTGCACTCCACGCAAAGAACTAACGGACAAGGAGTTGGATCAATACTGCGCCCGACTTTTGCGCCAACTTCAACCCAGATTCCCGAGTTTGGGATCCAGCACTGTATCTCGGGTTAACGCTGGATACTGTACCTTCTGTGCGTATCCCGACGCTCCAGGGTATAATCAAGCGCAGATTCTTGATTAACTTTCGGGCTGACCCAAAAGTGATTCAACAGATTCTGCCGGCTCCGTTTCGTCCAAAGCTTCATCGCGGTTATGCCATCACAGGTATCTGTTTGATTCGCTTGGAAGCGATCCGGCCCCGCTGGCTGCCGGCCCCGATCGGCATCAGTAGCGAAAACGCAGCGCACAGGATCGCGGTC
This sequence comes from bacterium, assembly GCA_046727075.1. GTDB lineage: Bacteria > Verrucomicrobiota > Verrucomicrobiia > Chthoniobacterales > JAFAMB01 > JBKPBY01. The sequence goes on from JBKPBY010000128.1 coordinate 3,507, forward strand.
GAATATTACGATGCCAAGAATATCCTGCAGGAAGGGGTTTTTATATCCCGTCGCGACACAAGCTCATGGGTCAACGCTTTTGTGGGCGGGAAACTGTTCCCGGGAGAACATCACCGAGCACGATTTGAGATTCAGGAATCAGGCAGCCATGTCAATTTCGCCTACCGCGCGTTAGATGGAACGGCTGAGGTGCGTTTCTCGGGCTACGACGCGTTCAGTTTGCCTTCATCTTCTTGCTTCAAGAATTTGGAAGAAGCGTCTCTTTTCTTTCAGACTGGAAGTCTCGGCCACTCGATCGAGCGCGATTCGCAAAGGCTGGATGGGATCGTGCTCGAAACGAAGGCATGGCAGGTTCGGCCGTTTCAGGTCGATCAAGTTTTCTCAAGCTTTTTCAATGACGAAACCCGTTTTCCCGGTAACAGCGTTCAGTTCGATCACGCACTGATCATGCGGGATATTTCTCATGCCAGGCATACGACACCGGAGCTGTCGGATAGCGCAGTCCGCGCCGCGGCGCCGGCCGTTTGATCTTCTTCAACCCTAATCAAACTAGGCTATAACATCAGCGGCACTGCCTACTTCCGCGCGTGGTCAGTCGCCAGACGGAACGCCAGAAAACCGAGAGTGTTAACAGTCATTCAACCTTCCGCCAGACGATGTCTTCGTTGTTTCGCCGGTTGATGAACGCATCGACTTTGTCGTTGTTGTCGCGTCGAAACAGGATTCGCCCTTCTACTCCCTTTCTGAAAAAGAGGTCGCCGCTCTCACAAATCAGTTCTATCCGCGAATCATCTCCTCGGGTCCGGTACAATTTGCCGTCTTCTGTAATGATCTTAACGACGTCGTCCGGGGAGAGTTGGTAAGTTCCAACATAGTCAGGCAGCTTCGCTGCATCGACCTTACCGGGAGCAGGGTCTTCGTAGTATCGAAACATCTGGCAGGCGATGATTTGCCAGACTCCATTACGGCGATACCAGGTATCGGTCCCGTGATAGCGTGCCGTCATCGTTTGGCCAAACACAGTCTCAGTTTCGTCCAGGTCGTAACTCAAAATTGCTGTATCACTGAAAATTCGGCTCTCTGGATGTGACACTTT
>JBKPBY010000129.1:0-17599 GCA_046727075.1 bacterium
AAGACCACCGGCTCGAACCCGTGATGTTTGAGGTATCTTGCCGCCACTAAACCACCAGGACCGCTTCCAATGATAGCAACCCTGCGCCGTGAAACCTGTTGCTCAACTGATTCCTCAGAAGACGCGACTTTGTTCATAGCCTCTCTTTTGCCGAGTCGTGATGGTCGGAAGCGCCTGGACCCCGGTGAGTGGAGGCGGGTCACATTTACTGGTCAGCGCATCGGGCTTAAGAGTAAATAGGCGCATAGTCAGATTTGAAAGTTTCTTCGGGGTTTCTTGTGCGGTTCATCGAAAGCCGGCTGACCAGAAGCAGGCCGGCGAGGAACAGAACCGCTGCTCCAAGCAAGGCAAAACTTGCTCCCGCTATCGCAGCAGCTGAACCCCAGATCAGGCCGCCAAGCGCCATAGCTCCCTGCGAGATCATGATGACCGTAGCGTTCATGCGGCCTCGTGCCAAGTCTGGCATTGCGCGCTGCGCCGCCACCCAAAGTTCGGATGCCGCCAGCGTCCATCCCACGCCTGCCAGAGCCGCGACAACAAAGAATAACTCGGCTTGGCGAACCAGCGCCAGCAGCGCGTAGACTAAGACAAGCAACAAATTCGCCATGAGGGCGAGAAGCTCGGGCGACAAACGAGCTCGCAGCTGCGGAGTGATTAACACCGCGCCGACTACCGAGCCAACTCCCATGCTGGTGAACAATAAGCCCAGATTAGACGAAGTGAGGTGTAGCACTTTCAGGCCCACAACCGGCATCAGTGCCGGAATCGCTGAAATGAACAGAGCAAACAGGAAATTTCGCACCAGCGCTAACTGAAAGCCGGGCGCGTAACGGACACAATGAATAATAGTCCCAAAAGATTGGAAGAAACTCTCTGAGGGAACTTTTGTCGGCGCAGACGGTTGTTTCCATTGGCGGGTTGCCCGAAGAACCAGCACGAAACCGGCGGCATTTAGAGCAAAGACAAAATTGGCTCCGGCAAACGCAACCAACAATCCACCCAACGCCGGACCTATGATTCCAGAGATGTTGAATTGAAGACCATTCAAGTTCGCTGCAGAAGGCAACTCGGCATCTGAGACCACTTGAGGCACGATCGATGTCCAGGCCGGCGCGTTAAAAGCAAATCCAGCTCCGATCGAAAACACGCTGATCAGAATGACCCAAGGAGTAAGCAAATGGAGCCAGCCAAGCGCCGCTAATCCGGCAGCCATAGCCGCCAATCCAACATTTACAAAGCATATCAACTTTCGACGGTCCACCTTATCAGCTAGAACACCGGCGGGAAGTGTGAACAGAAAGAATGAGAGCGACGCCAGCGTCGACATCAGCGAAATCAAAAATGGGGACCCGGTAAAAATGTTCATCGTCAAGGTTGCTGCGCTGTCGTGAGCGGCGACGAAGGTTCCGGAGATAACCGTGGAGATCCAGAGCCTTCTGAAAACCGGGTTCCTCAGTGCGGACCAATTGGAGCTTATGTTCATCATCGGGCGTCGTCAGCCCGTTACAAAGGCAGTCCGATCTTCGAGTTTCAGAAATTTTGTTCCTAAACATGCTTTGACCCGCTAAAATTGATGAAAGATGGAGATCCCTGTGGAACGCGACCATGGTCCGGCGGCGCAGGGCGCGGCGAGTTTTCACACCACGCGCTGGACGATCGTCATGAGGGCGGCAGAAAGCCAGGCGCCAGGAGGGAGAGTCCTCTTTTAGTTCAGTTGTGCCGCACTTATTGTTGTCCACTCTAGACGCTTGCTTGGACTGACCCCAGAGGAGCGGAAGATAGATCTACCTATGGTTTGGCTATTGATTGTTATTCTGAGCTATTTTATCGGATCGATCCCGTGGGGATATCTCTTTGCACGGAGAAAAGGAATCGATATCCGCCAGCAGGGAAGCGGGAATATCGGAGCCGCGAACGCGGCGCGGGTGATGGGCAAGAGCTGGGGCTACCTGGTATTTGTGTGCGACTTTCTCAAAGGTGTTTTGGCGGTAGAACTCGGTTCATTGCTCGCCGCCTATTTCTCAGCCAACGTCGTTTTGGGAGGTGTGGTCGCTGGGATCGCGTGCGTGTTGGGGCACGACTACACGATCTGGCTTCGGTTCAAAGGCGGTAAAGGGATTGCCACTCTGGCCGGTGCCGCCGTGGCCCTATTGCCCCTGCTCTTTGTATTATTCGGCGTGACCTGGATCGTGGTCTTTTTTATTGGGCGGTATACATCGCTGGCTTCGATCTGCGGGGTTTTAGCTATGCCGATTGCCGTCGCTATCTTTGTCGGCAAGACCGACCCAGCCTTTTCATTGCTGCTGGTGTTCTCGATCTCAATGGCGGCGCTAGCGATCTGGCGCCATCGCAGCAATATCGTCCGTCTGCTGAACGGAACAGAAAACAGGTTTGGCAGGAAGTAGACTGGCTCCTCGGCCGGGACGAGCTCCCGCTCCCCTGGGTGTTGCTCGGAGGTCGAAAAAGGAGAACAGTTGACTCGTTCCTACCGTCCAAGTCGCGCACGGTACACCAGGCGTTTTATGAACATCGGGATGAAGGCGATTATTGTCATTGAAAAATTCACGAAAGCGCCGGGAACCACGCGAGCTCGATCTTTCGCCAGGGCCGTCAAGGCTTGCCGGACAATCTCTTGCACCGGAACGATAAAAATGTCAGGTGCAGTGTGGCTCTCATGATCACCCGGGCGGGTGGCCTGTGATAGGTATTCTGTTGAGACCGGCCCAGGGCATAAAGTCGTAACGGATATGTTGGAGGAACGCAATTCTGCCCGAATTGCTTCGCTGAAACTGGTCACGTAAGCTTTGGTCGCTGCATAGACCGCGTTGTTGGGCAATGGGAGGAAACCGGCAGTCGAGCTTACATTAAGAATCGCACCGGGTCCGGACTTTCTTATTCCGGGTAAAAGTCTAAGAGTCAGGTAAGTCAGCGCGCGCATATTCACATCCAGCACTGAACTAACCCTTTGCCATTGACTTTCGATGAATGGTCCATGATCACCGAGACCGGCGTTGTTGATCAAAAGATCGATAACCAGGTCGCTTTGGGCCAGCCAATCGCAGAAACGTTCCAACTCATCCTGGTTGCGCAGGTCTATGCATCGAGTGAATAGCTCAAGCCGAGGATTAACCTCGCTAAGCTCCGATTTGAGTGCCTCCAGGCGATCACTGCGACGCGCTATGAGGACCATCCTGCTGGCCATCGGTGCGAGCTGCCGGGCAAACTCGGAGCCAATCCCGGCCGATGCTCCAGTAATAAGGACGGAACGGCCGGCAAAATAGCTGGTATTCATGGAAGTGACGCGCCGAGGCGCAAAGAAGAGTCTCACGCCAAGAGGCTAATAAGAAGGATCTCACGCCAAGAGGCAAAGTTTAAGAATTGGAAGAGTTAATGACAGAATATTAGTGAGTCATCTGCGGCGTGGCACGCCCTCGCGTGCCTCAGGTATGGGTTCACGAAATGGTCGCGGACCCTTGACCAAACGCCTTCAGGCAAGGCCACGAGGTGGCCTCGGATGTTAGCCCAGGGCTTTAGCCCTGGGTTTGGGCCGTTTATCCGACCTGCCCTGAGGGGGCAACCGACCCTCGGCGTGCCAGGATCCCGGGTTATACCGCGAATGACGCTCGGGGTGCTAGAAGGACTCTCCGACCATCTCCTCGCTCTTCTTCCAGAGCGCCGCGGCGTTGGCCGGATCGAGCGCGTATCCCCGCACACCTTCGCTATCGGCGCTGATGAGCACGTCGTCCGCAACGACACGGCCGACGTGGCAGTTCTCGCAGTATTTGCCGCCGATCTCGTCAGCAGGCGCAACAACTCCGGCCCATACTGAAGTGGCAGCTCCTTGCGGGATCGTCTTCCATTGGAATGACGATTTCCCCTCCTTTGTAAGCTGCTGGTTCATTTGGTCGATTAAAGATTGAATTTGGGCCGGGTCCACGTGGCGGGCTAACTCGGTGTGAATGCCTCCCGGATGCACAGCGGCAGCGCGTACACCCCGCTCCCGATGCCGTTGATCGAAGGCCACGGCAAACAGGATGTTCGCAGTCTTCGATCGGCCGTACGCAACGAACGGTTCATAAGGCGTTCGCTCAAAGTTCGGATCGTCCAGGTCAACATTGGCGAAACGATGACCCGATGAAGAGACGTTAACCAGCCTCGATCCAGCTCGCATCAAGGACGCAATCCGGTTGACCAGAACAAAGTGCCCCAGATGGTTGGTGCCAAACTGAGTTTCAAAACCGTCCGCAGTGTGTCCAAAGGGTGTAGCCATCACGCCCGCGTTAGCAATGATTAAGTCAAAGGGTTCGGCCTTGGTCACGAGTGCGTCGGCACAGGCGCGAACGCTCTTCAAATTGGCGAGATCGAGCTCGACAAGTTCGAAGCTTCCGCCGTTCTCTTTCGCGTCCCTCTGGACTTGAGCGGTTGCCGCTTTCGCCTTGGCCAAATCCCGGGCCGAACCTACGACGGAGGCGCCATGCGCTGCTAGAGAACGCGCCGTTTCCACACCGAGCCCAGCTGAAACGCCTGTAACTAAGATTCGTGTGCCTTGGAGATTCACACCGGACAACACCTCGTCGGTGGTTGAAGTCGCGCCAAATACGTTTGTCATTTCTTGTTCCTGTTTTATTGAGAATTTTGCGTGCAGCTCCTTGACGAGCAGCCACATCTATTGATAAACGGAGAGCGTCTCCGTAAAATGGAATAAAGCGGAGACTGTCTCCGATTGCAAGCGATTTTCGTATGCCTTTAAAACATCCAAGGAAGCGCCCTCGGAAGCCTCGGGCCGACGCGCAGCGCAATCGGGCACGTATTCTGGAGATCGCAAGAGATGCGTTCACCCGATCAGGTGCGAACGTCAGCCTGGACGATGTTGCGCGGCGAGCGCGTATAGGTTCTGGTACGTTGTACCGTCATTTTCCTACCCGCGATTCACTGCTTGAGGCGGTCTACCGCACTGAGGTGGAAAAGCTGGCCGCGGCAGAACGCAAATTTGCCGGGTCAATGCCTCCCGTCGAGGCGCTGCGCGCCTGGATGTTACTTTTCGTTGATTATATTGCAGCGAAGCACCTGATTGCGCCTGCTCTAAACAACATTGTCGGGGGACCTTCGAAGCTATTTGAAACTACCGGCGCTCAGATCAAAGGAGCTATCGAAGCGTTGGTCAAGCGAGCGGTCGAAAGCGGCGATATCCGTCCTGATCTCGATCCACTCGATCTGCTCCGTGCCCTGATCGGGGTTTCGAATGTGGCGTCCGGACCGGACTGGGTACAAAGCGCAAAGAGATTGGTAGACATTCTCATTCTCGGCTCGCGACCGATGGCCTAGATCGGGTTCGCACCCTTGGTGAGACCCGCCGACTGCAACCAACGCCGGGCAGCCTCAATCGTTTCTCTGGTCAGCCCATGCCCTCCATCGTCCCACGAAACGCCGACATCCGCGCCTGCCTTACGAAGCATTGTAGCGAGCTCAAGAGCCTCATCCGTTGGGATGATCGGATCGTAGTGACTTGCGGCTAGCAGCACCGGTATGCCTTCCAAATCGGGGAGCTTTTCGGGAACCAGCGGAACCATGGCCCGCAAAAGCGCCGCGCCGGATAATGTTTTTGGCCGAAGCAGGAGCAGACTTGCGGCAATATTAGCGCCATTCGAGTAACCGACCGCAAATACGTTTTGCCGGTTAAGATTATACTTTGTCGCCGCTTGCTCAATGAAGTCGGCAAGCTCATGCGTCCGTCGGATCAGATCCTCTTCATCAAAAATCCCTTCCGCAAGGCGCCGAAAGAAACGTGGCATATCGTTCTCCAGAACTTTGCCGCGTGGACTAAGCAAGTTCGCATTAGGATCGAGCTCTCGTCCCAATGGAATCAGATCGTTTTCGTTACCTCCGGTGCCATGCAACAGGAGCAAGGTGCGCACGGAACGGCCCGGCACGAAGGTATGTACGAAACCCAGTTTTTCAGTTTGGTTCATACGGCCGCCTTTCCCGGAACGGTTATTTTCGGCAGCACTTTTTCTATCTGCGGACGCGCCTGTTCCATCCAGGGCGGAAGACGGAGGTTTGCGCCTAGCTCGTCGACCGATTCGTCTTGTGTGAATCCTGGCGGATCGGTAGCCACTTCGAACAGTACGCCGCCTGGTTCCCGGAAATAAATCGAATGAAAATAAGTTCGATCCATAACCGGGCTGACCTGGTAACCCAGATTGATCAGTTTTTCTCGCAAGGAAATCTGCTGTTCATCGTTCGGAATGCGGAAAGCGACGTGATGAACCGACCCGACCGCGATCCGGCCCGGACCTGCGTCAGGAGCTGAAACCAGATCGATCGCTTTGGCGACTCCCGGTTCACCAGGAGCAGAAAACCTTGATCGGTTCCGGCTCTCTTGAACTAACTGGTAACCGAACGTTTCGGTGATCAGTTTCGCAGTCTTGCCAACGCTGTGTAGCGTTAGCGAAACACTGTGAAATCCACGGATTGCATGCTCGGCTGGAATCGGACTATCGCTCCATGGCACAATCGCATCGCTCGGTGTCGACTCAATCAGTTCGATCAGGGTTCCATCCGGATCCGCAAATCGGACCACCTCTTCGCCGAATCGCTTCGATGCTCGCTCGGCACTCACATGCCATTCTTTCAATCGTTCAAGCCAGCAACCGGCAGAACCCGGCGGAATGGCAAACGAGGTGGCGCTCACTTCGCCGCCGCCGTGAACACCGCGGCGGGCTCCAGGCCATGAGAAAAACGTCAGGATCGTTCCCGGTGTTCCGACGGTGTCACCGAAGTAAAAGTGATAACTGCCGGGATCATCGAAATTGACGGTTCGTTTGACCAGCCGTAGTCCCAGCAATTCGACATAAAAATCGAGATTGCGCTGTGGATCGCCGGCGATGGCGGTAACATGATGAAGACCAGAAATATTCATTGAGTTAATCAAGTGTTAGCAAACCGCGGCTCGAAATTCTTTCGGATAGACCGGAATGAAGCCGGATGATCGGTCTAGTCTTAGTCTGCAGAATTCCGGAGCCGCGGTTTCGGTTCATTTTCAGACTTTGGGTAAAATCGGTTTGCGCTTAAACGGTCGCACGGCTCGTCTCGGCGACCCGAAGCGAATTTTCTATCGCGGCATCTGCAGCCCATTTGCCGCCCCCGCGGAGAATCAAAACAGCGGCAATAGCAATAGCCAGCAGGTGATACTCAAAGCCTTCACCCTTCTGGTTACCAAACCAGTTCATGAACCAGCCAAATTGCGCGTGTACCATCGCCACGGCGACCAGCATGTTCACTGCAATGCCAAGAGCCGCCAGCCTGGTGAACAGACCGAGAATCAGCGCGATCGCTCCACCGAACTGCGTAGCAATTACCAGCAAGGCGAGCGGTGCCGGGATATGCAGCGATCCGGTAAAGAACCCCATCGTACCGCTGAATCCATAGCCACCGAACCAGCCTAGGGCCATCTGCGCGCCGTGCGAAAAAAAGACTGCGCCCAGGACTAATCGAAGCACAAGATTAGAAAGATCGTCGTCAGTTTTAAACAGTAGATTAAGTGATTTCATATTTTGTGAAATTTGTTTTTATCGAACGCTTCAACCTTAGTTAGCCGCGCCTTGTCGACTAATGTTGGTTAAAGATTGCCGTTATGCGGTTTTCGCATATCCTGGAGCTGTGTTAGCTCAGTTGCGGGCGTTTCTGATTGCTCTGGAGGAAGGAAGCCTCAATCGCGCTGCGGCTCGTCTCCGAATGTCGCAATCTGCGCTTTCCCGACAGATGCAAGCGCTTGAGGCCGAAATCGGCGGAGCATTGCTGGAACGCACAACTGGCGGTGTTCGTCCGACCGATGCCGGACACGCGTTGGCCAACTCATTGCGGAGCGTTCTGGCCGAGTACGATGCTGCTATTGCTGAAGCGCGCCGGCTCGCCCGTGGCCAACGTGACCTTATCCGAGTCGGCTACCTCGGGTCGGCGGCTCAGATGTTTTTGGATCCTGCTCTTTCCGCCATGCGCCGCACCCATCCGGACGTAAAGGTCAAGCTATTGGATTTATCGCCCGGGGAACAGATCACTGCGTTACGCAAAGGAGAGATTGACGTTGCACTAATCGGACAGGAAGGTGCTTTGCTTTCAACCGAGTTTTACATCCGCAAACTGGCTACGTTGCCGGTAGTTGCGGTGATGCCGTCCGATCATCCATTAGCGTTGAAAAAACAAATCTGGCTCAAAGAACTGTGTGGGGAGCGTTTTATTGGTTCGCCCGAAGAAGACGTGCCGGGACGCGATCGCTGGATCACTCAACTTTGTCGCAGGGCTGGATTTCGGCCAAAATTCGTGCAGGAAGCAACCAGCCTTTCCAACATGTTCACACTGATCGGCAGCGAAGGGGCTGTCAGTTTAGTCCCAGCCTATCTCAAAAGCTTTCCTGTTGCCGGAGTCGCTATGGTGCAAATCTCGGACACCAAAGCCACCTGGGATTTCCTGGTCGTCTGGCAGCGCGGCCGAATCTCCAAACCCTGCGGCGCGCTGCTTGACGCATTAGCGACAAGCGCCAGTATGCGCGCGAATAGCGACGCACCCTCATGAAATGGTACCAACTCCAGATCTACCTCTCGCCTTCACCTCGCGATGGCGAATGGCCAGGAGGCAAACTGCGATAGCCGCGGCGCAGAGCACGACCAACGTACTAACGAGGTACACTCCCCGCAGGCCGGCGCCACTCGCTACCAAACCGAGCGCCGGATTTGCGAATCCCAACGCTAAATCCAGAAAAGCAGTGTACGCCCCCATAGCTAGGCCGCGGCTTTGCGGTGGCGCACGATGTACCGCTTCGACACCAAAGCCCGGGTAAACGAGCGAGTAACCGAACCCGGTGACCGTCGCGCCGAACAACGCGAGCGTGGACCACGGCGCCAGCCAGATAAGCGCTTGGCCCGCGGCTTCAATCAGCACGCAGATCAACGCAATTCGTGCACCGCCGATCCTGTCCGGCAGATGGCCAAAGAGCAGGCGTCCCGCCATAAAGGCAACGCTCAAAAGAGTGAAAGCAAGCCATGCCTGGCCCCACCCGTGTTGAGCAAAGAGCAACACAATGAATGTGGTGATCGCGCCAAAGCCGACGCTGCTGAGCGCTAAGCCGAGACCCGACACCCAGACGGCACCGAGCACCTCGGCGAATGCAGCGCGGGTATGGGCGGTCGGCGCGACGGGGTGACGCGGCACGACGAGGAGCAGTGTAAACAGTGGGATCAGGGTCGTCGCGAGCGCAATCGCTGTGAAACCGCGTGACCCGTACAAGCTGGTGCCGGCCGGCGCACCGACTGCGAAGGCGGCGTACATCGCAGTCCCGATCCAAGCCATGATCTTGCCAGTGTTCTGTGGTCCCACCAGCGCAAGTCCCCAGGTGAACGCTCCTGTGACAATGAAGCTTTCCGCCGCGCCGAGTATTGCACGGCCAATGATCAGGATCGTAACCGATATCTTCGGCTGGCTGACGACGACAAGCGATAAAAGGTAGAGCAGCCCGGCTACGGCGGCGACCAACAGGCCAGTAACCAGCGCTTGTTTGGCACCCCGACCATCGGCGTAGTTGCCCGCCCAGAACCGTGAGAGCAGGGACGCGGCGAACTGTGCGCCAGCAACGAGGCCGACCACAAAGGTGCCAAGACCCAAGCCTTTGTGCACATGAAGCGGGAGAACTGGTAACGCAAGACCGATGACGAGAAAGGCGATAAACACCACCGCGATGATCGGCAGCGTCGCTGCCACAACGGGAGTCGCCGAGGACGATTGAGTCTGCGTTAAAATCGCCGTCTCGCGCTTCGCCGTATCGCCGTTTCGGTTTCTCTCATTCCCGGCGATCTCGGCGCCAGCTTGCGGCTCTGCATCCCGTGGCTGATCGCGGATCATACGCTCTTTTCGCGCAGCATCACCTTGACTGTTGCTGAGCGGGCGCGTGCGCCAATCATTGGACTGAGGTACGGACTGCCGCTGTACTTCGCTCGGTAGGCGTTGTCGATCCGGTCGTTGATCGGTCCATCCACCCGCTCGAAGCTGACTTCCTTCGTCATGCCGGCAGCAGTGATTCGCCCAGCCCTCTGTCGCACAGCGGCCTGGTACCAGCGAGATTTCTGCCCGTTGTAACCGCGCACATAAAGAGCGTCGTCGACAGCGACTGACCAAATCCAGGTCGGGGTACCGTACGTTACCCCGTCCTCGCGAAACGGTGAGATATGTAAGTCATCAACCTCAGCGATCTTGCGCAGTTCTTCGTTTGACCATTTGATCATTTGTTGTTCTCCCTCTTCTAAACACTCGCAGGGATGGCAAGCCTGTGCGCCAATTCTAAATAAGCCCCATCGTTCACGGCGTTGTCGGCGTTCACGGCGCTGTCGCTCGTTCCCCTATCTGCGGTACTGGTCATCGCTGACCTTTTCCATCCAGTCGACGACCTTGCCGTCCACATTTTCCTGAATAGCGATATGCGCCATGGCGGTGGTTGGCGTAGCGCCATGCCAATGCTTCTCGCCCGGCGGAAACCAGATCACGTCGCCGGGATGAATCTCTTCAATCGGACCGCCTTCGCGCTGCGCCCAGCCGCAACCAGCTGTTACTATAAGGGTCTGTCCCAGCGGATGTGTGTGCCATGCGGTGCGAGCCCCGGGCTCGAACGTAACGCTTGCGCCGCTCGCACGCGCTGGAGCATTCGCTTTGAACAGGGGATCAACGCGGACCGTACCGGTAAAATATTCGACCGGTCCTTTGGTGGAGGCTTCTGAGCCGATTCTTTTGATTTCCATTTTGAATTTCTGTTTGTTGAGCTAAAGGAGCATTTGTTTGGGCGCGTAGAATCGCCGGGAAGCCCAAGACGATGCTGGTTGTTTTTAAAAACACGCGCCGGGACAGGGACATGGATGTGCAGATTTCAGTTTGTGAGTCGATGAAGCCGGCTCCCGTTTCGTACGGAAGCTTTTCGCAGGGGCCGACCAAATATCGTTAAGTCTGGCCAAACAGTGTTCATCTAAGACTCCGTCGAGCTCACGGCTTGCTGGCGCCAGCACCTTTTCCAATCGTCGCTTCGCCAGCCGGACATCAAGAAAGAACGCGGGATAAGGATAGTTCATAGCGATCTATAGGGAGCGTACTCTCCCTCGGCAGCGGCTGCTCTCGGGATCATGCTGCGCCTGTCGCATTCTTGCGCAAAACATCCGCGATAGGCAGAAGCGTTCCGGGCGCGGTAAATCGTGACCCTCCCGCGCCCGGTCAGGGTCTATCCTTGGTAGGGTGCGGCTGCCACGTCCGCGAGTCGGGCGACTGCTGGATGAAGCTCAGCCTACCGATGATAGACGATTATCTACGATCTGGTAGAGCGGGGGCCACTCAGCAAGCTCGCGCCACCAACACTGGGCCGTTTCACACGGCTGTAAGATACACGCTTCGCGCAAAATGTTTTTTAGTCGTGATCCCGCGTCTGGAGGGTGTAGACGCTGACGTCGTTGATATTGTCGTCAACAACAGCCAACTTTGCGCGGTCATCGCCAGATTTCTCCACAGCAATTCCGAAGGCTCCTCCCTGAGCTGGATCGACATTAAACTGGCCAACGAATTTGCCGGCCCTTGAGAACTCTACAACCTCGCTGGGTTGACCAGGATCACCGTTCACAGCGTCACCATTGGTAGTGATTAAATCGCCATTGGGGGCTAACACCAAGCCAAGCGGTCCGCGCAAGTGACTGTCCTGAATAAAAACCGCGCCAGTGCCGTTAGCCGGTGGACCAGTCCTGAGTCCGGCGTTCGGGACGGCAAAGATTTTGTTGTCACCTGTCGACGCAACGTAAAGAACATCTTTATCGTCATCGTAAGCAAGCCCAGTTGGTCCAAGTATCACGGCTGCCATATTCGGCTGAACCGTATACCCCTTAGCGATGTGAGTCGTACCTATCACGACTGGTTTGCCATTCATAATAGCGAGGTCCAGACGCGTAACCGTTCCGCTGACCACGTTCGAGACAAACACCTTCGCAATATCTCCTTTGTCGTGAACAGTCAGATCCCAAGGACTATCGAGTAAGTTCTTTTTGGTTAAAGTCAGTACGATGTCTGCGTGCCGGTCCAGGATCAGCAGCGACCCCGGCTGAATCGTCCCAAACGAACCTTGGGTCGTCGGAACACTGCCTACGATGACAAATCCACGCTTCAGTACGCCGAGCGCTGTGGTGAGCCCGAGGCCTTTCGATCCTGGGAAAAAGACGGTCGCCGATCCAGATGCCACCACCTGACCATTTACAGGCGTGAATTTGATAATCGTGGTGCCAGCTCCCTGAATAGGTACGGAGTTATTGAAATTTGAAACTATGAGATCACCAGGTTTGAGCAGCCCTCCTTGTGGAAATCCGTGTGGCACGAAAGCCATTCCATAAGGATTCCCATCGCCGTTCGCAGGAACCGCGGAGGAGATGATAACGGAAGGAATGAACCGGGCATCTCTCAGACCGTCGTCCGCCTTGACTTGCTGAAATTGGAACAGCGCTACGGCGGCTCCGAGCAAACTTAAGCAAAGGACAGGTTTTACGGTTCTTGGATTACCGATTGGAAACAACTTGAGAATACTACCACCAGCGGTCGCCCCGCCGCTCATGCCCGCAATTCTGGCCACCCGGACTGCGATGTGGCCCACGTCTTGGTATCGCATATGCGCTCCCGAGTTGACCTCCGCCGAGCAAAAAAGTCTCGTCGCCGCCAAGGACTCCCTCGGCGCCAAGGGCCGTATCGCTCGAATTTGGGGGTCGATTTACTTGATCGAGGAGCAGAGCAAACTGAATGTGGCCAAGTTTAACTCCGTGAGGCGAATTCGTCAATTCAGGCTGGGCTTGGGTCGAGCAAGGAATTCGTGAGGGCGTCTGACGGTGCCAGCCGCACGAGATCGCATGGTGCCCAAAGCCCCCGCCCGTCTCCGATCACGGCGACCTGTCCTCCGTAGTCCGGCCTAGGCCGAACGAAGGAGGATGTCGGCGTTCTTATTATCTGCGCCTCGCTTTACGAAGCGCGCCGCCTTGCCCTAGCCGTTGCCCGACCTGGGTTGCCAGCTCTGGACGAAATCCAGGTAGCGTCGCGCTGACCCGTATTTCCGAAGCAGCTGGAACGTCCTGATTCGCCGCCGCTTGCTGCGGCATCTCATCTCGATCTGTCACATGCAGAACCAAACGCTCAGCCCCTTTGTCGGCACTTAAGGTGGCGGAATGAGCGCTCGAATACTTTGTGATGTGCGTAAAATGCTCTTCCTTCAAGATGGCCTCTACGCGTTCAAAGAGTTTTGTGTTCATGGATTATCTTCCTTAGGGTAGTACTGCAATTGCTACATCTGTATCCGCGTTTTCCGATGTATCACCGGGAGCTTTCGTTCCACTGCCGGGCAGGTAGTACAGTGTACTGAATGTTGAACCCGACAACAAGGCAAGCGCCTGATCAAGGATCGTTTGTACAGTAGACATTCCGGCTGGAACACCGGCGTTCAAGGCATCATTAATCGAGCCGGTACAGAACGGTCCGCCTCCGTCGTAGTGATAGCTCCAGCCATCCACGTAACCCTGCAAATGCCCGCTACCATCGAGATAGAGAAAGATGTAGTAATCGATGTCTCCATTCGCATCGGAACAGTACCAGGGCGTGCCGATGTGAAAGTTGAAGTAAACTCGGATTAACATGTCCGAGTTATTATGGGCACCCGGATTCTGGCTGTAGTAGGGAACATTGGGCCAGAAGACACCCGCGGCCATCAAACCGCTGGTTCGATTGGCGCTGTTCCCGAGTATATTATCAATCTGTGACAGTGTACCTGGCGTGTTGAGTGCGCTCGCGACATCAATCGCCTGCTCACTGTCAGGTCGGTTCCATGCAAGGGTAGCTGCACAGCTACCTCCCGAGATCCAGGCCCACCCGCCATCCGGATACGGCTGGTTCCAAACATCGAAAGGTCCCTGAAAGAATCCGTTCTGGAACCAATATTGACTAAGAGTTGGCATCGTATTGTTAGTTTGTTAGCATGCAATTGGACATGCTTGGTTATTTCATCTCCCGGCTATATGCAGCGGTTGCGCCTGGTTGGAACCTGGATAGCACGTTGGTAGTAGGTGTTGCTAACGCTGGATACCGTCGCAACGCGACAACAAAACTCAGCCAGGGGTGATCCCGCATTGGCGGGAGAGCCCCTGGAAAACCCCGATACATCATCCCGTCACAACGGGGCGACCGAGGCTTGCGAACGCCGAGAGCGGAACTAGGCGTGCGATCTAGCAACAAAGCTCCAAGCGTTTAACGCTTCGCCGACGCGCGGCCCATTTCCGATCCCGACGTTTCTCGGCGTTCTCGGCGTTTCTCGGCGTTCTCGGCGTTCTCGGTGTTAGCTCCTGACTAACACCTCGCGCAGCCACTGAAGAATGGTGTGCTTACGTTTGTTAACTGCTCGCCGGCCGATCCCAAGTGCGTGGGCGATATCAACCTCGGTTTGTTCGTTCCAAAAGAGTTGGGTAATCAGCCACCGATTCGATTCGGAGAGAGACGCAATTGCGTTTTTTAAGTCGTCGTAAATTGCGCCTTGATTCTCGCTTTGCGCTAAATCTACGGCATCTGATCTATTGCGCGAAGAAGAAGAATCGATATCCTCGTCTTTCTCCGAATCGTTATTTGAAACGAAGCGCAAGGCGTAGTTCCATTCCTGACGATGACGAGTGAGGACGCGCGCTATCACTCTCTGATAGACGAAAGCTTCCAGCGGCACGCCACGTGCCGCGTCATACTCACATATCGCACGGCATGACGCGGCGATTGCGTGAGCTTTTATCTCTTCAAACCATTCTCGGTTAGACCAATTTGGCGGTGTGCGCCAGGAACAGATCCGGCTAAAACAGCGTTCTAGTACCAGAGTTAATTGGCCCTCTCCTTCAGTTGCCTGGCGCCTCTCTGTGGCTGGTGCCTTTGTAATTCCCTGCATATCCCTTGCCAGCTAACCGTGCCGCTATCTAGCGCCTGCTATTGGATCTGCCAACTTATCGAACCACCATTGAGCGCACCATTTGAGGGCGGCACGTTGAGTTGGCCATCCCCTTGATCACCGGAAGCCGGGTGCAACTGGAAACCCCATAGCACCATAAGGACGTTGTCTGCATCCGAGTTCTGCGGACCTGCAAAAATAAAGAGACTACCTGTGTCGAATAAGCAATCGCCTGCTCCTACCCCGAAAGGTGGAGTCACAATGGTTAGTCCGGCGTTTCCGAAGAAAATTGAATTATTTTCTAACCAGCCCTGGATTTGGAAAGCATTCTGGACCGGCCCCGGCGGACGGCTTCCTGCGGCGACGGTGGTTGATGCGTTTAGATCGTCAGTGATTTTGATCACCATACCATTCCCCCCTGGTTCGAAACAGCATCGAGTCAGGGGAATCTGCAATACTACTAGGGGGTGAAAGGTTGAAAGTATCCGCCCTCCGCCAGGGCTTATGGCGGACAGGTCGGCGGGAGGGAGTGACGCTTCTCCCGATCGAGAACGAGACTAGTTAAGCTTTGTGTCTCTTCGCTATCTTCTGTCTAATTCTGTTTTCCGGATCGAGATCGAGGACCAGGACGATTGGATGATCGGATCTCGACGATAGGGGCGGTTGACGATATCATGTGGTTGGCGCGACATGCGCGAATGTTTCGTACCGTGAACCCAACCCCCAGACCGAACATCCCAACGAAAGATTCGGCTTCACCATTCAGCAGTGCTGAATTGACGGCATTAGCTCATCTCTATCGCGGCGAGATGTACCGCAGCAAAGTCTGGCGCACGCGACTTGACGCAACAACCAATTGGGCGGTTGCGACAACCGGTATCGCGCTTTCGGTCACCTTTAGCAGCGCTGTCAGCTCTCCACTTCCGCTGGTGCTAGTGGCGTTGATGGCTTTCATCTTTCTTGCGATTGAAGCGCGTCGTTATCGCTACTTTGATATCTGGCGCACCCGGGTCCGCATGATGGAGGTCTCGTTGTATGTACCGATTCTTCGGCTCCAGGGAGTGCGTGTCGACGACGGATGGAACCAAAAGCTGGCCAGTGATTATGAGCATCTGCATTTTCACATAAGCTTTTTGGAGGCAATGGGGCGCCGGTTGCGGCGCAATTACTCGTTCCTGCTCGTGATTCAAGCGGTCAGTTACATCGTAAAGATTTCCATCCATCCCTTCCCTGTCCGATCTTTGCAAGAGCTGTTTGCTCACGCCGCTATCGGCCCTTTACCAGGTCAAGTCGCGCTGACCATCGGTTTTTTGTTCCATGCCGGTTGGATCACGCTCGCGCTCTTGACCTTGAAGGGGCAGCAGGCGGTCGGGCGAGTGGAGGCACTCCCGTAGTGCGGTTCTTAAACGCTGGGAAAGGGAGAAATCCGAAACGGCGAGACGGCGACTTTTATCAGCAGCCAAATCGACCTCGTTCTCGAGACCGAAGAAGCCAGACCAGAAGAAACATCTTCCGTTACCGGAGCGTTACCTTTGTGCACAAAATCGCTAAGCTCCTTGTCCTCAGCAGGAATGCTCGTTCGTTGTAAATCTGAAGATCAAATCGAAGAAAGCCATGAGCACTAAAACTGATCAAAAATTGGGATTAGAACCACCGCGGGAGATGCAAGGTAAGTCTCTCTTAATCGCTGGACTACGTGCACGCGCAAAAAGCGGCGCGGAGATTCCCGAATTATGGCAACGCCTGATGACCCAGAAAATCCCGAACCAGGTTGGGCAAGCAGGTTACGGCCTTAATTTCAACACGCGAAGCGAAGAAGATGATTTTGAATATTTGGCTGGCGTGGAGGTCTCCGATTCTTCGGGTCTCCCGTCCGGACTCACCAGCGTGAGGATCCCAGCGCAGCGATATGCGGTTTTTTCGCACCGCGGTCATGTATCGGCGGTTCACCAGACCTGCGAAAAGATTGCGAAATGGTTACCAAACTCCGGTTATACGTGCGTTGAATCCGTCGCCGACGTGCCGGATTTTTTCGAGCGGTACGGAGAAGAGTTCAATCCGCGGACAGGGACAGGCGGGATCGAGATCTGGGTTCCTATTAGGTAACGCCGTCAGCGTCGGTCTGGCCTTGGCCGGACCGACATCGCTGTCACCGCCGGGAATGGGAGGGCGCAGCGTTTGCTTGGAAACAGATGTCTGGAGCGATAAACTTAAACCATGACCACGGCTAGATCGGAGCACTTGCTTTTATTCCGAGGAACGCATTGGGACAAAGGGCTTTCCCCAGAGGAAATTCAGAAAGTTATGACCGAGTGGTACGGATGGCTCGACCGGCTGACCAAGGAAGGAAAGGTGAAATCAGCTCAGCCGCTGGCGAACCAGGGCAAGATTGTTTCGTGGAACAAAGGACAAACCGTATCTGATGGGCCCTTCGCGGAATCGAAGGAAGCGATCGGCGGGTATTTTCTGCTGCAAGTCGGGCTGGAAGAGGCGTTAGAGATCGCGAAACAGTGCCCAGGCCTGAAATACGGCGTGACTGTCGAGGTCCGACCGATTGTCGAATTGTGTGCATCGACCGCCACCTAGCGTGCCTACCGAATAGGTAGATCAGCCACAAAGAGCACA
>JBKPBY010000130.1:0-19510 GCA_046727075.1 bacterium
ACAGTCGATGGAGCCGTCGACAACGCGGAGCAAGCGGTAGCACAGATCCATCAAACAATTGAGGCAATTCAGACCTTGCCGTTTTTTGGGCGCGACAAGCTGGTCTGGCTCAAGGATGTCAGCTTTTTGGGCGACACGATCACAGGCAGAACAACCGCTGTTCAGGAAGCACTCGAGGAATTGAAGGAATTTCTGAGTCGAGGCTTGCCTGACGGAGTCGTTTTCCTGCTCAGTGCGCCGGAAATTGACAAGCGCCGAGCGTTCTTCAAGGCGCTTGGCAAAATCGCGATCCTGGAGCAATTCGACCGTATTGATACGAGCCGTTCTGGGTGGGAAGAGGATGCCGAGGCCATTGTTCATCCGCTTGCGGCCGAACGAAAGCTACGATTCGAGCCAGAAGCAATAGAGGCATTGGTTCGCTTGGCTGGTGCGGACTCGCGCCAGCTCCGGAACGAAATTGAAAAAATCGACCTTTATCTAGGCAGTCGGCGTAATGTCACGGCCGATGTAGTTCGTGAACTGGTCGCAAAATCTGCAACTGGAGTCATCTGGGAGCTGAGCACTTCGCTATCAAAACGGCGGTTAGGAGAAAGTCTGGCGCTCTTGGATCAGCTGCTGTTTCAGGGCGAAACGGCTATGGCGATTCTCTACGCTGCAATCATTCCGACGGTGCGAAATCTACTCGTTGTAAAAGATCTCATGCAACGCTACAAGCTTCGGGCTCCGAACGCTCCATTCCAATTCAACACGATTTTGGCGAGGCTGCCGGAAGAGGCGACGAGGCATCTTCCACGAAAGAAAGATGGAACTATTAACGCCTATGCGCTCGGGCTGGCTGCTTGTGAAGCTCACCGTTTTGAGCTCGATGAATTAATCGAGGGTGTAAGGGATTGTTTGCGAGCGAACCTCCAATTGGTAACAACCCAATTGGTCCCAAAATTTGTTCTTGGTCAGTTGCTGGTAAAGCTGATCGGGCGGTGATGAGGGGAGGCCAGAGGTGAGAAGTGAGAAGTGAGAGGTGAGAGGTCTGAGGACGCAAACACGCAATTAAACAAAAATCTCGGTCTGATCTGCGATTTTCTGATGCGTTGAAATACTCCGGCAGCCGGAAAGTGGGAAATGTCTGGCATTTCACGTCTCACTTCTCACCTCCTACACCTTAGCGGCTTGCCGTCGAGGGCGAGCGACTTCGGAACGCAGGCTTCCTTTGCTTAGATTAGACCACCAGAGAACGATTGGTGCCGCAATGAAAATGGAGGAATATGTTCCGATGATGACGCCTACTACGTTTGTGAACGCAAAGTCGGCAAGAACCGGTCCGCCGAAAATCAACAGAGACAACATGCAGATTAACGTGACGCCGCTGGTCAGGATCGTTCGGCTGAGAGTCTCATTGATGCTGGTGTTCATCAGCGTCTGAATCGAACCTTTTCTTCCCGAACGAAGCCCTTCTCGGATTCGGTCGAAGACCACGATCTTATCGTTGATCGAGTAACCGGCAATGGTCAGGATCGCGCCCACCATGACGAGAGAAATTTCACGTCCGGTTAATACGAAT
This sequence comes from bacterium, assembly GCA_046727075.1. Lineage (GTDB taxonomy): Bacteria > Verrucomicrobiota > Verrucomicrobiia > Chthoniobacterales > JAFAMB01 > JBKPBY01. Next base: position 1,559 of record JBKPBY010000130.1, read on the forward strand.
ACGCCCAACGTGACGATCAAGTCATGGATCATCGCGACGATTGCACCTACAGCGAATGAGAGCTCGAACCGGATCGTCACATAGATCAAAACTCCGAGAATACCAATGGTCAGCGCGAAAATTGATGTGGTGGCGAGCTGCGAACCCATCACAGGGCCAACGCCTTCAGATTGCTCTACCACCAGGTTCGGATCGAGGCCTTGCTTGAGCTGGGCCGCCATTTTGGCCGCAGTCCCGAAAGGAGCGCGGATCGAAATCAAGTGAGCTGACTGGTTGTTTTGCTGGCTCGACTCGTTCTGAATAACGGCGTCGGCCAAGCCGATCTTTTGCAGCTCGTCTCGAACCTGACTTTCCGAGAATGCTTTTTCGGTCTTAACCAGAAGAAAATCGCCTCCGGTGAAGTCGATGTTGAACATGTGGGACCCACGCAGGGCAAAGGCGGCGAAGGAAGCAACAACCAGAATGGCGGAGGCCATCAGTGTGACGCGACCTTTACCCAAAAAATCGAAGCTCTTGGATCTGATCAAATGGAGCATCGAAATCTTCTTGATCAGATTCAACGAGAGCGCCCAACTGAAAATGTTCCGCGTAACCAGCAGAGCGGAAAACATCGATGCGATAATTCCGATTGTTAATGTGATTGCGAATCCCTTGACCGGTCCGGAGCCGAGCCAAAACAGGATAATAACTTTGAGGAGAGTCGTCAGGTTGGAGTCGACAATAGCGCTGAACGCTTTTTGGTAAGCGGTCTCGATCGAAGTCTTGAGACTCTTGCCCAACTCGAGCTCTTCGCGAAGGCGTTCGTAGATGAGAACATTCGCATCAATCGCCATTCCGATGGTCAGGATAATTCCCGCGATGCCGGGAAGTGTAAGTACAGCTCCGAAAGTCGACATCACCCCGAATAACAAAACACCGTTCACGGCGAGGCCAATCAGTGCGACAATGCCGGCGGTTCGATAATAAATGAGGACGAAAACCAATGTGGCAGCGAATCCCGCCAGGCCAGCCGCAATTCCGCGGAAAATCGAGTCCTGGCCAAGTGTAGCTGAGACTGTCCTTGTTTCATCGATCGCGACCGGTGTCTGAAGTGGATTTTCGAGAGCGCTCGCCAACTGCTGCGCTTCTTCTGCTGTGAACGAACCGGTGATTTGGGCATTTCCGCCGGGGATCTCGCTTTGGATTACGGGCGCGGAAATAACCTCATTATCAAGAACAATGGCGAGGCGCTGATTGATATTCTCTCGCGTGACTCGCGCAAAAGTTTCGGCGCCGGCTTTGGTGAAATGTAAGTCAATTTCCCACCCACGTTGCTGGTAGATTGCTCTGGCAGTCGAGACATCCTGGCCACCAAGCTCCGGGCGGCGCTTTACCAGCAGCTTATCTGGTTTTGAGTTCTGTTGGTTGGCCGATTTATGTTCGACGTCATTCAGGAGCACCCAACCGGGTGGCGGAGCTGCCTTACCTGATTCTATCTGTGGTACAAGCTGTGAAGATTGGGGATGAACGATGTGAAATTCGAGCTTGGCCACTCGCTGAAGCTGCTCTCGGGCCGCTTCGACCTGAGCTGGATTCAGGCCCGGGATCTGGACGAGGATATGATCGGAGCCTTGCTTGGTAATGACCGGTTCGCTGACGCCGAACGCGTCAACCCGTTTACGAATTACTTCAACTGCCTGCTCCTGCATCTGCGGCGTAATCTGTCGCGGCTTACCATCTTCTGTGGCCGGCGGCACTAGCCGGACCAGAAATGAGGTACCGCCTTGGAGATCCAGACCGAGATGGATCTTTTGTTGAAACGGCAAGAACGCATCAATACAGAACGCGCAAAGCAAAACTGTCAGCGTCGTGCCAAGCCAGCGTTTGGTGCGTTCTTTATCAGTCAGGAAGTACCAGGCAAACAATACGAGCAAGCCCAGTCCGAAGAAGAAAGTCCACATCGCGTTCATACGCGGAAGCTCAGTTTATGCCGGTTTGGCTGTTGAATCGGATGCCTGGCTTTGCTGCTCCACGCCAGCGATCGCGCTCTTATCGATCTCGATCTTTACATTATCAGCGACCTTCAGAAGGAATGTCCGTTCTTTGACGTTCGCGATCATGCCGTGGATACCGCTTGCTGTAACAACCTTGTCTCCAGTCTTGAGGGCTGCAAGGAGTTGTTGATGTTGTTTCTGGCGCTTCTGCTGGGGGCGAATCAGCATGAAATAGAAAATCACCCCCATAAAAAGAAACGGGAGCAACGTCGTTAACATGCTGGGCTGCTGTTGAGCACCAGGGGGAGGCGCCTGTTGGGCTAGAAACAGAATAATTGAGGTCATGGAATACGATAGCAAACCCTCGGCTCCGGCAGAGCCGTCAAACCACGGGAGGTGAGTCAATAGCTCAAACCTGCGAGGGGATCAAAGAAATAATTGCCGGCGCCTTCAGCGCCGGCGTCTTCCGTCGACGGTCGACCGTGCACTGTCGACCGTTTACGCGAACCGAACGGCGGGCGGAAGACGGAAGACGGTAGACAAAGCGCCGTGGTAGCGCCGCGGCGGGATATGATTAGGGACTCGGCGCGGGTCCAAAAAGCGACAGCGCCGGAGCTTCCCACATTCCGAGCCCGTGTGTTGCAGCTCTGAGAAGGTGGAACTTGCCGTGGACCTTTACGTCGTAGACTTCCACATTCGGCAGGAATACACCGTAGCGCTTCCAGGAAGCGCCGCCATTGGTTGACGCCCACACACCGCGATCAGTGCCGGCGTACAAATCTGAAGGACGGGCTGGGTCCACTACAACCGCGTTTACCGAAACATCGGGGATCCCGTTGCTCGACGGAGCCCAGTTTGGAATCTTTCCGGCGTTCAAGGCAGTAACCAGGTTGGTCGTCTTCCAGATTTGTTGGCCGCTTGGTAAACCGTAGCCGTTCAGAGCCACGTAAGCGACGTTTGCATTAGTCGGATCGATTTCGATTCGAGTTACATAACTCGGAATGATCGGACCTGTCACATCAACCAGCGTTGAAGAACCTGTAGATGTGCCGAATACTCGGCTATTATTTAAGCCGACAAGCCGGATCTTATCGCTTTGAGGGGCAATTCCGATTGCACTGATCGGCACATGATTGCCAAAGGGGTCCACGAAAAGCGGCGCTTGGCTGACGACTCTCATCGTTGTTCCCCGGTCAGAAGAGCGATAAAGGCGATCTGTTCCGAAGTAAACAGTGTTTGGGTGCCCTGGACCGAGGGCCATCGGCGCGTAGAAGTTCACGGTATCGGTGATATTGATTCCATTGAACGTATCTTTGAACCCATCGCAATGAACGGTCGTTTCGATTGGTGGAGGGTAGATCCCCATGAACGACCATTGCCCTTCTGTTGCACAAGACGCTTTGGTGGTACGTGCAAAGCCAATCATGGCACCGGTTGCGTTGAAGTAGGTGTGATACATCGTCACGTTCTCGGTGTCCTTAGCGCTCTGATCAATCAATGCGTAACCACCATCTCCGAAGTCTGCTCGGACAAAGCTTCGGTCCGGTTGGAAGAACTCGGTTCCATTGTCCTGCGTTCCACCGATAGAAAAGTTTGGATCAGTCGGATGAAGGGCGACGCTCTCGAATTGAGTCGCGACAAAACCGAACACATTCTCGTCGATCCAAGTTTTTCCGCCGTCAGTTGACTTCCAGACGCCGCCATCGTTACCGGTCCAGACTACATTCGGAGCAGACGGAGCGATTGCGATTGCGTGGCTATCCACATGCAGCCCTTTCACACTCGGAACAAATGTAGCGCCTCCATTTCTCGAGTATTGGAATGTGCCGCCACTGTTCTTCGGTCCCGTGCCATTGACAGGGTCAGTCACTTCTCCGCCCGGACCACCGGATGAAAGCCCTCCGTCGTCGTGGATCGGTTTTTTGCCGCCGTCCGGATCCACTCCTGTGGAGCTCAGGGTGCCGGCAAGATACACATTTTTCGAATTAGATTGGTCAATTGCGATTGCGATATTGTAGAACCCTTGGCCACCGGCGAACCCGTTGCCGCTCGGCAGAGTCGTCGGGAAGCTTACTCCGCCGTCGGTCGACTTTCGGACGACGCCTTGGTCGGCATACTCTTTGCCGTTTTTCTTAAGTGCAAGTTCACTGGTAGCCGCCAGAACCACCACCTTTTTTCCATCGACCCCGGCTGCAAGTTTCACGTTTGTGTCCAGTGGTAGATTGCCGTCCACGGTTCGAGTTCCCACGATGGTCGATCGCGTGAATACAGGAACAGGGGCTAAAGCGTTTTTCGTGTAAAAAATACCACCTTCCATATTGGCGCCGGTACGGTCTGTTACCAGACCCAAGATGCTGCATACAAGATGATTTGGATTCGTCGGATCCAGAACTGCCGAGGTCACTCTTGTGTCTGTGCCGGGGCCAACTGTAAGCCGCGTAAAGGTCGGTGAACCCGAAAAGAAGTTTGTTGATCGGTATAGACCGCGAGGAGGGCGCAGGGCCGCTGGGCCTGATGCCGAGCCGAGTCCGCCGAATGCCGAGGAAGTCGCGCAAAAAACGATGTTATGGTCCGTCGGGCTGACAATGATTTGGGTGATGGAGCGAAAACTGAGTATCTCGTGCCCAGAGGCATCCAGCCCGAAAGGCCCCTTTAACCGCGGAGACGACGACTTCGCGTGTTCGATAACATAAACGCCTACTCCGAAATGGCTGTCCCCGGAAAAATTCCCTTCGCCTGTTCCAACCAGGAGATCATCGGGATCGCTGGGGTCAATTGTGATTGATCCGATGGCGACATTCTTCGCGCCAGCCATGAGTTCCAACCAGGTCTGGCCGCCATCCAGCGTACGGAAGGCACCCCCTTGTGCTCCAGCCACATACACCACGTTTGAATCGTGTGGATCGATAGCAATGGCGGTGACACGTCCGCTAACCGGGAGCTCCGGGGACCCCGGAAAAGGTAAGGTTTGGCCGTTTGGAATCGGGCTTGGACCAAGCGGAGACCAAAACACGCCGAACCCAAATGAGTCAGAGGTTTCCGTCTCTGGGGGCCGAGCCGCCGGCCGCGTAGGGCTTAATACATTCGACTGTTCTCCGATAGCTTCCGATGTGACCCGTTGCTTGTGATGGAGAAGACGCACGTCGATTGCGCTCACTTCGGCTTGAACGACAAATAGGCCGAGAATGGCTGCAAAGGTTCCGACAGAAGCGCGCCGTTTTATAAAACGGCGGGATAAAAAGGCCAAAAAGCCACCGCTGGTTTCGAGGCGCATCATAGGGTCGATTGTAAGTATAGGATTGATTGTAAGTGTTGAGCTTACGTTTGAATAGAAGATTCGTGTCGAGCCAGGAGCCACTGATTCGCCCATGCGAAGAAGAAAAAGTGCTCTCTAGGTCCAGGTCGCGCAGGAGCGCGAACCCTACCGGCAACCTGAACACAACGCGTGAAAAACAGGTTCCGAAAGAAGGAAAAGCAATAGGACTTATCTTGGGAAGCCCTCCTACAGGAGAACCCGCGCCAGGAGCTGGTCGAGCGGCAGCTGCAAGCCGATAAAGAACTCGCCAAACTCCGCGTATTGCGCGCTGACCTCATCAAAACGCATTTCATAGACGATCGATTTGATATCGAATACGTCATGGGCGAACAGGCTTACGCCCCATTCTGCGTCATCCAGGCCGGTTGATCCAGTGATAAGCTGGCGAACGCGCCCGGCGAACGTGCGGCCGACACGGGCGTGTCCTTGCATCAATCGTTTCCGGTCAGCCACCGGCAGGCTATACCAATTTTGTCCCGGATTCCTTCGTTTGGTCATTGGATAAAAGCAGAAGACCGGCCAATCGGGCATATTTGGGTAGAGGCGATCCTGCAGATATTTCGACATCCTCCCGCGAAATTCCGTCATTGCCTGTAAAAACTCCGGCGATTCCTTGGTCAGGCCTTTTTCGGCAACCAAAGAATCCCCAAACTCTTCTTCGGTCGTGGTGTACTCGCTTCTCTCGGTCATCGAATAAAAGCTAAAGACCGGTTCGAGGACGTCTGCACCCAGGGAAAGGGTCAGTTTCTTTTCAAGCGTATTTGCGACATGGAGATCGTCCGTCAGGAGCATGAAACCGAGATCGGCTTTAGGTGAGACGATGCTGAATGTCAGCAACTGCGTGGCAGGGGTAGATCTCGCTTCTTGCACCAAGGCGGTAAGGTTCGTCTTTGCGGCGAGTTTCTCGGCCGGGCTGAATAATTGCGATTGGCCGTAAGAGAGGCGGTAGAAGAGGTGAAGGACGTTCCAGCCTTCTTTAGGACGCAAGGTAGGTCGATCGGTCATACAAGAATGAGTTTCGGGTTTCCGATTTCGCCGGGGCTTCCACCTCCGCCAAGGCTTCGTTGGACACGTCGTCGGACAGTCCGTGTTTCGAGTTCCTTGTTCCGAATATCCATGTTGCGGTTCTTTTTGAAACCTTCGGGCAAGAGGTGCATGTTGTGGGACACCATTGTAGACTAGAAACTCGAAACCCGAAACTTGGAACCCGGAACGGAAACCAAAGGTATGTGCTTGCACTATCGGGTCGAATCAATAAATTGGCGGGCTTTTCGGGATAGCCAAAGGCTGGCCGAGGAGGGATGAAATACTATGGCAGACGTTGCTAATAAATACGCAGATAACGTACCAGGCAGATTTTACGTGGACGATCAGTGCATTGATTGCGATCTGTGCCGCGAGACGGCGCCTGCCAATTTTACGCGCAACGACGACGGCGGTCATTCTTTCGTCTACAAGCAGCCGGAGAGCCCTGAAGAAGAGAATCTCTGCAAAGAAGCGATGGAAGGTTGTCCGGTTGAGGCGATTGGCAACGACGGCGAGTAGGGGGCTGACCCAATACGCTGCGCGTCACGATGGACGACTTGCTTCGGCGACGGATCATTGAGGAATGGCGCGGGCTAGGTGAATCAGAAGATCGGCCTGATCGCGCGGTCCATATCAAGGAGATCCTGAGCGAACTCGCCCCGAAGCTTGGGATTGCGACGCGGCTGCGAGAAGAGGAAATCATTGCCGCCTGGGCGCAGGTTGTAGGCGATTTTTTTGCGGGGCACTCTCGCCCGTCGAAGCTGTATCAAGGGACGCTGATTGTTAGCGTTCTTCAGCCGACAATCTTGTATGAATTGGATCGGCAATGGAAACCGCTGATTCTATCGAAGCTGAAAAAGCGATTCGGAGGAAAAGTAATCAAAGAGGTGCGGTTTCGGTTGGGCTAGCGGCAGTGGTGAGAAGTGAGAGGTGAGAATTGGATTCGGAGTGGATCGAGATCAAGGAGCTCGCCGTAAGAGCTCGAATCGGAGTGCCGGACGAGGAACGGCAGATGCCGCAGAAGCTGTATGTCGACGTCCGATACCAGATTGCTTCGTCATTTAGGGATTTAGCCGATCGTTTTGATGCGACGATTGACTATTCCGCGGTAGCGAAAGAGGTCGAAAACGTCGCCAGTGAGAGCGAATACCGATTGGTAGAAACATTGGTGACGGAGATCGCTGATCATCTGATAAAGCGGTTCCCGATGCGGAAGGTGGAGGTTGAGGTAAAGAAGTTTGCTTTGCCGAATGCGAGGTGTGTAAGCGGGCGGTCTACTCGACGACGCAGAGCCCGCTCCAATCGCTGAGACGTCGAGCTGGAAGCTGATATCAGCTTCCAGCTCGGCGGAGTCCCATTCACAATGCTAGCTGCTTTACTAACTCCGAAAAATCGCTTTGATCCTTTTCGACGTGCAACACCGAGATCTTCAAAAGATGCTCCAACAGGCTTTGGTTTGTCAGTTGCGACAATTCTTCTGGGCCCGGCGGATGATTTAGAATTACGGCGGAGCATTCGAGCCCTGCGTTCCGGATTGATTCGACGGTCAGTCGCGTGTGATTGATAACGCCCAGTCGATTAGCGGCCACTACTATCACCGACAAGCCAAGCTCTTTGGCCATTTCCCTGAAATCGTAGCTTGCCAGAATAGGAACCAGAAAGCCGCCTGCACCTTCTACCAAAACAGTGCGATGACGGCTTGCAATCTCTTCATAGGCTTTACGAATTGCTGTGAGATCTACCGGCCGGTTCTCAATCATTGCGGCTGTATATGGTGCGACTGGAGTCCTGTACCAAAACGGGTTGACCAGATGTTCTGGTTCGCATCCCTGTTGGGCGGCCATAATCACGCGAGTATCGTTGTTGTCGCCGGCAGCGATCGGTTTCATCCCGATACAGTCGATGCCAGCCAGACGCGCGGCGTTGATCAGCCCGACGGTAACGAACGTTTTTCCGACGCCAGTATCAGTGCCCGTGACGAGATAGTTCACGGGCTCAAATGGTCCTCGATTGTCTGAGCAATGTTATCTGCCAATCTCTCTAGTTGAGCTCGGTCCGGACCTTCGAGCAACAAACGGATGAGTGGCTCGGTGCCGGAATAGCGCACCAACACTCGTCCTTTCTCAGCTAAAGCTTTCTCGGCTCTACCAATTGCCTGTGTAAGCCCTGGCACCTGATCGATCGGGGGTTTACTCCTGACATGCAAGTTCCGCTGCACTTGCGGAAACTTCTTTAGAAGAAGGCGAAGCTCGCTGAGTGGCTTTCCAGTCGAAACGATGATCGACAGAATCTGGAGGGCGCTGATCAAACCGTCGCCAGTTGTCACGAAATCCCGAAAAATGAGATGACCACTCTGTTCGCCACCGAGGTTCAATCGGTTTTTGATCAATGCGTCAACGACATTTCGATCTCCGACCGCGGTGCGCAACAGACGGGCGCCGTAGCTCTTAAGAAGCTCATCCAGACCGAAATTGCTCATTACCGTTGCCACCAGCGTGTTATCTCGCAAACGATTCTGCTGGAGATAGTCGACGGCGGCGATTGCCAGGAGTTCATCGCCATCGAGTGACTGACCATTTTCATCGCAGAATAGAACGCGATCGGCGTCGCCGTCGTGAGCGATTCCGACATGTGCGCCAGTCTCACGCACAACGCCGCTAATGAATTCTGGATGCGTGCTTCCGCATCCAGCGTTGATATTGAATCCATCGGGGCTGACTGATCGAAGCTCGAGATTGGCTCCGAGGCTAGACAAGACAAGAGGCGTGGTCTGAAAAGCCGCACCGTTCGCCGTGTCGACGGCTATCTTTAGTCCTTTTAACGATGCTTGCTTGGGAAATGACGCGGTTGCGAGTGAAGCATATTGCTCAACTGCATCGCGTAGATGAACGACCCGGCCGATGTCCTTTGCAGCGACCTCGCTCCGGCTGTCGCTCGATCTGAAATAAGCAGCCTCAATAGCTTGTTCCAGCTCATCGCTGAGTTTGTAACCGTCCGACCCGAAGAACTTGATGCCGTTATCTTCGAATGGGTTGTGCGAAGCAGAAATGACAACTCCAAAACTAGCCTCGTGAGCTGCCGTAAGGTAAGCAATCGCTGGTGTTGGCAGTGTTCCTGTCAGAACAATATCAACCCCAGCTGACGCTAGCCCGGCAGCGATTGCCGATTCCAGCATCTCGCCGGAAGCTCTGGTGTCTCGCCCGACCAGAGCTTTTGGCCTGGCACCTTTTGGCGAGAGAATCTCTGCTGCGACGCGAATCAATCGCAGCACAGATGGTACGGTGATTGGATCCTCGTTCGCGGTACCGCGAACCCCGTCTGTGCCGAAAAGCTTTTGGTTACTCACGCAGAATCAGGCTAGCCCCCTGGAGTCAATGCAGACCGATGCTCAAGCCGCCACCGATCCGGGCTGACTTCCACATTTCGTTTAATCAGATACCACACCGCTGTTGCCACGATTAGGGCCATCAGTTTTGCCCGCCAGTTCTCTAGAAAAAGACGTTTCATGGATTCGGCGTTTAGCCTCTACGGTGGAGTCGTATCGGATTCGTGCAACGTTTCATTTTCTTCACTCTCGGCATGTTCAGCCCCGGGCAGCAAAAGCTCGGACAACCGCTTCTCGAATTGGCCTGGCTTTAACCCGCGTTCGACCTTTCCTCGGTGGCAGATCGAAATGTGCCCGGTTTCCTCCGATACGACGATGGCTACTGCGTCTGATTCCTCGGTTATACCAATCCCTGCCCGATGACGCAGCCCGAGCGTACGATCTAGGTCTTCCCGCTGGCTGACCGGAAAAATGCAAGCAGCTGCGACGATTCGATCGTTGCGAACAATCACGCCTCCGTCGTGCAGTGGCGTTTTTGGGAAGAAAATCGTGAGTAGAAGTTCGGATGATACTTCGCAATCAATATTTACTCCGCTCTCGGCGAAGCTTCGAATTGCAGTATCGCGTTCGATTGCGATGAGCGCTCCTGTCTGGTTGTTTGCCAGCTCGAAAACGGCGTCGGTGATGACGTCGATGGTTTCTTTCTTTTGGCTGGTTGTTGAAAAGAAATGGCTGCTACCAAGTTCTGCGAGTGCGCGTCGCAGCTCTGGTTGGAAGATAATGACCAGCGCAATTGCCAGGAAGGCGGTGAGACTGCGCAAAAGCCAGCCTATGACTGTCAGATTAAGGATCTGCGAAATGAGTGTGAGGGTAATGAAAAGAATCGCCAACCCAGTCAACACTTTGGCGCCGCGTGTACCGCGGAAGTAGAGGTAGCCGTAATAGATAGCAACCGCCAATAACGCGATCTCAATCCCTGCGGTCCAATTATTCTGGATGAAATCTAGGACTGGATTATTCATCGAAGAGGATTGCTTCCGTCATCCGAAGAGCATCCACGTTTGGTTTCACTTCATGAACTCGGAAGACGTGAGCTCCTTCCTCGCGCAGGATGCTGGTAAACGCAACAGTCGGCCAAATCCTATCTTTCATTGGTAGCCGAGGCTGGCATAACAGCTGGGGGATCATGCTTTTCTTAGAGACTCCAACTACTATTGGACGTCGGATCTCCTTGAATTTCTTCACATTGCGGACCAGCGATACGTTATGGGCAAGCAGTTTCCCGAAGCAATAGCCCGGATCAATAGCAATCCGTTGAGGGTCGATTCCTTCATCCACTAATGCCTCAGTCTGGTGTTTAAGGTATTCGAACACCTCGGCAACCACATCGGAATATGTCGGGCTGATCTGCATCGTCTTTGGCGTCCCCTGCATATGCATGAGGATGATGCCAGCGCCCGATTCTTTGAGCACGGCAGCCATCTCCGCATCTGCTGTAGCAGCCGAGATATCGTTAATGATGTCGGCTCCGGCGAGTAACGCTTCCCGAGCCGTTGCTGACTTTGTTGTATCGATGGAAAGGATGATTTCTGGAAACGCGGATCGTATTATTCGAAGAGTCGGAATGACGCGACGAATCTCTTCCTCGAGCGGAACGGGATCTGCCCCTGGTCGTGAGGATTCACCGCCGATATCCAGAATTGCGGCACCCTCGCTGATCATTTCGGAAGCGTGTTGAAGCGCAGCGTCTTGATTGAGGTATTTTCCACCATCGGAGAACGAGTCGGGTGTCGTATTAAGCACCCCCATAACAATCCCTGATCTCCCAAGATCGACCGTGCGATCTTTTAGTTTCCAAAGCATCCTAAGACATTGTGCGCTTGGCTGGGATGAATCTCAAGAATCGAGCGGGGGTTCAAGATCGGAGAGGGTTGAGAAGGAGTCGCATAGCGACGACAAAACTCAGCCAGACCCCTGGGAAACGTGGTTTTCAAGCGGATCCATCCTGAAAGGATGACACAGGGGCGGATCGCCCGCGTTCGTTGTCAACGCGCCTCGATGGCCCCTTATAGGGCCCACGCTCTTGTATACGTCGTACCAGGGGTTCTCCCGCCGAGGCGGGAGAACCCCTGGCTGAGACTTGTCGTCGCGATGCGACGGCAGCGCTGAAACCGCCGCGAATTAGCTCGACGCCGCAGCAGGCTCGCTGGTCTCGGCCTGGTGAGCCCTAAATGTCAGATGCTCGCCGGCCGCGACAACGTCCAGGGTATCTCCCTGCTTGATGTTGCTACGCAGCAATTCCTCCGCCAGAGGGTCTTCCAGATGCTTCTCGACTGCTCGGCGCATCGGGCGCGCCCCATAGATCGGATCGTATCCTTTCTCGATGAGAAACTCTACTGCGCTCGAATCAAGATGAACCTTGATGTCTTTCGCTCGGATCCGCTCAACAACTTTGGCGACTTCAAGTTCGACAATCTTCGCCAAGCTTTCGCGCTCCAGCGTGTGGAACACAATCATGTCGTCCAACCGGTTCAGGAACTCCGGTTTAAACGTACGTTTCGACTCTTCCATGATTTTTTCCCGCATCGCCTCATACGTTTCATGACCGGCAACCGCTCCAAAGCCCATCGAGGTCTGGCGCTTGATCAGCTCAGCCCCAACGTTTGATGTCATGATAATTATCGTATTCCGGAAATCGATTTTTCTTCCAAGGCTATCTGTGATCTTGCCTTCCTCCAGAATCTGCAAGAGCAGGTGCATGACATCCGGATGCGCCTTTTCTACTTCGTCGAACAACACGACCGAGTACGGGCGCCGCCGCACCGCTTCCGAAAGCTGTCCACCCTCTTCGTAACCGACATAGCCTGGTGGCGAACCGATCAAACGCGAGGCGGTAAATTTCTCCATGTACTCGGACATGTCGATCTGGATCAGCGCATCCGCATCGCCGAACATGAATTCGGCTAGAGAACGAGCGAGGAATGTCTTGCCGACTCCGGTTGGCCCGAGGAAAATGAATGACCCGATCGGCCTCCGCGGGTCTTTCAGGTCGGCACGCGACCGCCGTAGAGCCTTACTAATAGCGACGACCGCCTCATCTTGACCGATGACTCGCTGTTTGAGCTCGTCCTCCATCTTCAGGAGTTTTTGAGCTTCTTTCTCTTCCATGCGGTTGAGCGGCACACCGGTCCACTTTGACACGATATGCATGATATCTTCGGCAGTAACGACGACCTCCTGTTCTTCGCGTCGTTCGCGCCATTCATCCAGGATCCGCTCCAGCTTATCTTTCGCCTGCTTCTCCGAATCCCGCAGTGCAGCAGCCTTCTCAAAATCTTGCGCCTTTATTGCCGCCTCTTTGTCGTTCCGAATTGTCTCGATCTCTTTCTCGATTTCCTTAACATCCGGCGGCCGAGTCATGGCATTGATCCGTGCACGCGCGCCCGCCTCGTCCATGACATCGATCGCTTTATCGGGCAGAAAACGTCCGGTCAGGTAACGATCCGAGAGCCTTACCGCGGCATCTAAAGCTTCGTCGGTCAGTCTCGCTTTATGATGCGCTTCATATTTAGGACGCAATCCTCGAAGTATTTGCGCTGCCTCCTCGACGGTTGGGGCCTCCACCTTTACCGTCTGGAACCTGCGCTCCAGCGCAGCATCCTTCTCGATGTACTTTCGGTACTCGTTCAATGTGGTTGCGCCAACGCATTGAAGTTCGCCCCGGCTGAGCGCCGGTTTGATAATGTTCGAGGCGTCCATCGCTCCTTCAGCCGATCCTGCGCCCACGATGGTGTGAAGCTCGTCAATAAAGAGAATGACATTCTTGGAACGCCGAATCTCGTCCATAACTGCTTTAATGCGTTCCTCGAACTGGCCGCGATATTTCGTTCCGGCAACCATCAATGCCAGATCGAGCGTAATCACCCGCTTGTCCCGGAGTAATTCCGGTACGTCACCGGCAGCGATCTCCTGAGCGAGTCCTTCCACGATCGCTGTTTTGCCGACTCCCGCCTCCCCCAGAAGGACCGGGTTGTTCTTGGTACGTCGGCAGAGGATCTGAATCACGCGTTCTATCTCGTTCTTGCGGCCGATAACCGGATCCAACTCGTCCTTCCGCGCGAGCTCGGTCAAATCGCGACCGAAAGCGCGCAGAGCGGGCGTCTTAACATCTTTCTTGTTGCCTTCCTGCGGGACCTCAGCCTCGCTCTCCGGCGGTGTAAAATTCGGGTCCAATTCTTTTAAGATTTCGTTTCGCGTTCGTTCAATGTCGACTTCCAGACTCTTTAGTACCCTCGCCGCCACTCCTTCACCTTCTCGCAAGAGTCCCAACAAAATATGTTCGGTTCCAACGTAAGAATGGTTCAATGCTTTGGCTTCCTTACCCGCCAGTGCCAGGACCTTTTTTACCCGCGGCGTGTAAGGGATATTGCCAACCATCTTTGTCTCGGGATGCGAACCAACATGCTTTTCGACTTCCATTCGCACCGTATCGAGATCGAGCCCCATTTTTTGGAGTACATTGACCGCGACACCTTGTCCAAGTTTGATCAGACCCAGCAGAAGGTGCTCTGTCCCGACGTAATTATGATTGAATCGGTCGGCCTCCTTGCGCGCGAGCGCCAAAACCTGTTGGGCACGTGGAGTAAAATTATTCATCATTGGCTTTCCGCCGTCGATCCCCCGGACAGCTTATTAGTATTATGGGGTTTGGGAAAGTTTTTCAACTTCTTACGGACAATCTCGGCTCGTAAATGATCCCTCTCTTCCGCACTCAGTTTTTGCTGCGAAAGATGCTGTAAATGCGCCGGCTGTGTTTCCATCAAAAGTGAATTGATCACCGTTAAAGCGTCTTCCGGGAAAAACCCTAAGTCAATCCCCAGCCGCATCACGGAGAGCAAATTAAGCGCTTCTTTTGAGGAAACCGAGTGGGCGTGGGTCAAGACGCCGTATGCCCGGCCAACTTGATCCGCCAACATCGTAGACTTGGTTTGTAGCAAGTTTTCGCGCGCCTGGTTTTCTCTTTGGATGAGCGTCTCTATCACTTTATTCAGTCTCTCCATGATCTGGGCCTCCTTTTCACCCAATGTAGTCTGATTGGATACCTGGAACAGGTTACCCATTGCTTCGGTACCTTCGCCATATAGGCCGCGTACGGCCAGACCAATCTTGTTAATTGAATTCACCACTTGATTGATCTGATCGCTCAATACCAGGCCCGGGAGGTGAACCATCGCCGAAGCACGCATCCCAGTACCAACATTGGTCGGACAGGCAGTCAGATAACCAAGGGTAGGATCAAATGCGAAATCGAGGTGTGCCTCAAGCGCGGTATCTACTTCGTCTACGCTCTCAAAGGTTTTTTGCAGGTTCAGCCCGAAGCTAATTGCTTGCATTCGCAGATGATCTTCCTCGTTGATCATGACGCTGACGCGCTGGACAGCGTCAATGACCACAGCGCTACCCATGCCTTTGGCAGCGTGTTCCCGGCTGATCAGATGCCGTTCGACTAGAACTTGTTTTTCCAGAGCCGACAGCTCATTCAGCTGTTCGGAGAATGCGCCGCGCATCTGGTCCAGCCCGTCAACTTCCGGTCTGATTTCGTCGAGGATACGGATGCGTTCGGTCTTTTTGGCCCAGCCCGGGAAAGGTAGTTTCGCCAGATTGCGAGCCAATCGTACTCGGCTGCTGATTACCACCGGATGATGCCCGTTCTGCGTGGACAGCCATTCCCCCGGTGTAGCCAGTATAGCGGCGATCTTCATGACAACCCCTCTTCTAATTGCCTGATCTTGTCTCTAAGGCTTGCCGCCTGTTCGTAGTCCTCCTTGGAAACGGCTTCTTCGAGATTGCGTCTGAGCTCACCAAGCTGCCCGGAACGGGCTAGATGCCGAAACAAACGCGCCGGTACCTTACCGGAATGTTTTGTTCCTTTATGCATCGCTTTAATCAACGAGTTCAAACCTTCCGAAAAGGTGTGGTAACACTCGCTGCATCCGAGGCGCCCGGTCTTTTTGAAATCGGCTTGGGTAAAACCACATACCGGGCAATGTTCAGTTGGCGGCCCTTGTTCGACCTGTTGCGATTCACCAAGACCGAGCAAAAGATCAGCCAGCGCGAATCCTGTTGGATCTGATACCCCTTTATCCTTGGAACATAATTCACAAAGATTAATCTTTTTCATGTTCCCGTCGACGATTTGCGTCAGGTAGACCGTTGCAGTGTTGGTTTTGCAAACGTCACAAATCATGCCTTGTCATCTCCTCTAATCGGACGCCTATCCCAAATCTGAAGCGCCCTATTAATAGATCGGGGTGCCGGTCGTACGTGTCAACTCGCGGAAGCTTTCGATGAGCTTCAGCGTAATCGGACCAGGCTTTCCGGTACCGATAATCCGACGGTCGAGCTGTACAGCCGGAATGACTTCTGCACCGCTTCCTGTCAAAAGACACTCGTCGGCAGTATAGATATCATAGCGGGTCAGGTCACGCTCGATGCAAGGTATCTTGTGTTGCCCGGCCAGCTCAATCACGACATCGCGAGTGATGCCGGCGAGGATCCCGGAGTGCAACGGAGGTGTCCAGATGACCCCCTTCTTGACGATGAAAATGTTGTCCGCGGTGCACTCCGAAACGTAGCCTTGCTCGTTCAGCATCAGTCCTTCGCCTGCGCCTGCCATCTGCGCTTCGATCTTGGCCATAACGTTGCTTAAGTAGTTAAGCGACTTTACTTGCGGAGAGAGGGCCGCGGGGGATGCTCTGCGGGTTGAGCATGTGGCCAGAGTTAACCCCTTTTGATAAAGCTCTTCCGGATAGAGTGAGATAGTGGCCGCGATGATGATGACGCTCGGCCGCCGGCAACTATCGGCGCTGAGTCCCAGTGAGCCGATACCGCGCGTCACAACAGTTCGGATATAGCCATCGTGCAAGTCATTTTGCCGGATCGTCTCCAGGGTCGCAGCGACCATCTCGGACTTGGACATTGGAATGTCCAAGGCGATTGCTCGAGCAGAATCCCAGAGCCGGTCGATGTGGGCCTCGAACCGAAAAACGCGATTGTTATAAAAGCGGATCCCCTCAAATACACCGTCGCCATAAAGCAGGCCGTGATCGAACACCGAGATCTTTGCCTCGGCCTGGTCCAGGAAGTTTCCGTCGATATAGATTTTGAGGTTCATAGACATACTAAGGTTGCTTAATCAGTGAGTAATCCATCGCGGATGTGGAGACATCGATCGCCAGCCAAAGCGCGTTCCTGATCGTGTGTAACCACGACTAATGTTTTCTGCTTCTCTCGCGCCAAAGCAAGCAGCAATTCCATAATGGCGTCGCCGTTGGCTGTATCCAAATTTCCGGTCGGTTCGTCCGCAAAAATGATCGCAGGATCGTTGATCAGTGCGCGCGCTATCGCCGCGCGCTGTTGTTCGCCTCCCGACAATTCGCTGGGTAAATGATGCAGGCGATCTTTGAGTCCAACGCGCTCGAGGTACTCGACCGCGCGCTCCTGTTGCTGGCGATTTCTAATAAGCGATGGCAAAACGACGTTCTCCAATGCAGTGAGTTCCGGCAGGAGAAAATAACTTTGAAAAACAAATCCCATCCTTTCGTTTCGAATCCGCGCATCGGCTGAGGACCCATTCCGGTAAAGCCGGTGGCCCTCAAAAGTTACCTCGCCGGACTCGGGCCGCTCCAGACCGGCTAATGTATAGAGTAAAGTGGTCTTCCCGGCTCCGGATGCGCCGCAAAGGAAAATTGCTTCTCCGCGCCGAATCTCGAGGCTGATGCCACGAAGTACCTCGATCCTTCGGGCGCCGATTTTGAACGCCCGATGTAGGTCTTTTGCGATAAGTTGTGGCTCGGTAGTCAACGCTTTTTCTGTTTCAGTTGGCGCACCGCTTCGAACAATACCACAGCGACAGCCGTAGCCAGATTCAAGCTCCGTGCTCCCGGCTGCATAGGGATGGTTAAACAGCTCTCGGATTGAGCATCGAGCACGCTTTCCGGAAGGCCTCTCGTTTCCCTCCCAAAAACAAGATAGTCGTCTGGCTCGAACTCGGCGTCCCAATAGTCCCGATCGGTTTTGGTAGTAAATAAAAAGCGCCGAGTTGGGGGACGTGTAGCCGTTTCAAAGGCGTTCAAGTCTTCCCAATATTGTAAATCCACTTGATGCCAATAATCCATTCCGGCACGACGGAGCTGGCGATCGTCCACGGAAAAGCCCAACGGCTTGACCAGGTGCAACCGGCTTCCGGTTGCCAAACAAAGACGGGCGACGTTGCCGGTATTCGGAGGAATCTCGGGTTCGACTAGCACAAC
>JBKPBY010000131.1:0-7357 GCA_046727075.1 bacterium
GTGGATCGGGACTGACGCAGGATTGGTCCGTTTTGACGGAGTGCGTTTCGTTCCCTGGAGGTCGCCGAGAGGCGAAAGTCTTCCCAGCGACCAGATCCTTTATCTTCTGGCCGCGAGCGATGGCAGCTTGTGGATCGGGACAGGGAAAGGGTTGGCTCACTGGGAGAACGGAGCACTCACCACGTACAAGAACTTAACTAACCGTATTTGGGGCATTGTTGAGGACCATGGTGGAGACATTTGGACTGTAAGGTCGCCAGTCGAAGACGATCGTGGTCCGCTCTGTCGTATTCGTGACGGCGATCTGCGCTGTTTTGGCCGGAACGACGGAATTCCTCTTCTGCGGGCTACCGGACTGGCGCTCGACAGCTCCGGGAATTTCTGGATTTCTGGTGATCAGGGCCTCTGCAAATGGAAGCCCGGAAGTTCGGCAGTGTATTTCCATCGAGAGCTAGCTGAGCGCGGCTATCTGATGGGAGTTGATGCGTTATCCGTATTTAATGAGAGTCATGTGTGGATTGGATTGCAGCAGCCAAACGGGAACCTTCAGCTTCAGGAATTGGATAACGGAAAATGGAAGGCACACCCCTTGCCCAGAACGCAAGGTCCTCCTCCGAGTACGAATGTACTCTTCCGCGACTCTGAGGGTGCGCTGTGGATTGGAACTGCAAGCGACGGGGTCTATCGGATATATGGTGACAGGATAGACCACTTCTCCACAGCGGATGGATTGTCAAGTAACTCCGTCTTGCGGTTCTTTCAGGATCGCGAGGGCGTCTTATGGGTCGCGTCGACTAAGGGAATCGATAGCTTTCGCGACCTGCCGGTGGTGAGCTATTCGATTAGGGAGGGCCTGGTTTCCGATAGCGTTTCCACCATTCTGGCGTCGCATGATGGTGGCGTCTGGATTGGAGGCGCGGAAGCGCTGGGCTTTGTTAAGCAAGGCAAGCTGTCGGCCATCCGCACAAATCATGGTCTGCCTGGCCGCGACATTACCACCATGTCTGAAGACCGTCACGGTCGATTGTGGATTGGAGTGGACAGCACCTTGTCTGTCCTAGATCACGGACGCTTTATCCCAATTCACAGACCCGACGGAAGCCAGATCGGAATCGTTCTTGGAATCGCCGAAGATGCCACAGGAAACGACTGGGCTATGACGGAAAACAAAGTGCTGTTTCGAATCGAGAATCTTAGGGTTCGAGAGCAAATCAGTCTGCCGCAGAAATGTTTCTCGATCGCTGGTGATTCCAAACAGGGAGTGTGGCTAGGTTGCGTGAACGGCGATCTGACCCACTACTACGGCGGCCGCTCGGAAACGTTTCCAAGCGTCAGCCGTACCAGCATCAGGCAGCTCCTGCCGGAATCTGGCGGTGGTTTGTGGGCTGTCGCCGAGGACGCGCTCATCTGGTGGAACGACAACAGGACCACCACAATGACGACCGCGAATGGATTGCTTTGCAATGAGTTGTATGCGGCTGTGAGGGACAATGCGGGTGCGCTCTGGTTGTACGCGCGATGCGGACTCTTCTCTGTGGCTGCTTCCCAACTAGCTTTGTGGCATGGTAATCCCTCGATGCAAGTCAAGGTTGAGTCCCTCGATGTCTATTGTGGTGCCCAGCCAGGAATCACAGCCCTGCAGCCACAAGCCACCCGTTCCCTCGATGGCCGTTTATGGTTTGCCAACAACAATGTGGTACAAACCTTCGATCCCCACGTGTGGCGAAAGAATGAGTTGCCGCCCAACGTGGTGGTCGAGCGCGTCGCAGCGAATGGCGTGAATTATGCCATCCTGCATGACTTGAAACTTCCGCCTCACGTCCGCAACCTCGAAATCGATTACACCGCGTTGAGCTTTGTGGTGCCGCAAAAAGTTCGCTTTCGATACAAACTGGAGGGGCACGATAACGAATGGCAGGACTCTCAAGGTCGCCGCCAAGCGTTCTATACGGATCTGACACCGGGCAACTACACATTCCATGTAATCGCAAGCAACAACGATGGGGTCTGGAATGAAACAGGTGCAGCGTTGAGCCTTTCTGTTTCACCGGCACTCGATCAGACGGCATGGTTCAGGGCGTTGTGGATACTGGCGATGGCCGGAATCCTCTGGGCGCTGTACTGGTTGCGCTTGAGACAAGCAACCACCCGAATGCACCAACGTCTCGAGGCGCGACTGGAAGAGAGAGAACGCATCGCGCACGAATTGCACGACACGTTTTTCCAAGGGATCCAGGGTTTGCTGTTGCGATTCCACACTGCGACATCTCAACTTCCTAAGGAGGAACCTGCACGCAAAATCTTGGAAAACACCTTGAAGGAATCAGACCAAGTCATGCTCGAAGGGAGAGAGCTAGTTCTGGATTTGCGGGGGACGGTTTCCGAACCAACTGACTTGCCTGCGGCTTTCGCCGATTTCGGCGACGGAATGCGAAAGGGTGGCTGCTGCGACTTTAAGGTAGTTGTTAACGGCACCGTTCGTCCCCTGCATCCGGTTGTCTTCGAGGAACTATTCAAGGTTGGGAAGGAAGCGCTCGGTAATGCCTTCCGGCATTCTGGTGCACACTCAATTGAAACCGAGCTCAACTACGAACGGAGCGAGTTCCGCATTCGAATCCGGGACGACGGCACAGGAATTGACTCTGCCATTCTCCGGCAGGGACACCGAGAGGGACATTTTGGGTTGCCCGGAATGAGAGAGCGCGCACAAAAGGCTGGCGCGCGCCTGGACGTGTGGAGCCGGACTGGAGCAGGCACTGAAGTTGAACTGCGAATACCAGCAGGCGTTGCGTATGTTTCAGACCCAAACGGCTCCTGGTTATGGAAGTTGCAACGATTGTGGCTCGGCAGGAAACAAGCAGGTGGCCCTGACGGGAGAAGACACGCGCCGAGTTAACCCGTTAAAATGCGACTGTCTGCATTTTGGCTGGCCGATCTACATATCGAGAAAACCGCGCTTTAAAGCAATCATGACAGCATGCGTGCGATCACTCGCGTTAAGTTTGGACAGAATACTTTTCAGATGATTCTTGACGGTGTGCTCAGAGATGTTCAGGTCGGACGCGATGATCTTGTTGGAATTACCATTTGCCACGCCCCGAAGTACATCGAGTTCACGCGTCGTAATCGAATCATCTCCTGCATGCTCGGCGATCTGCTGGGCGATCTCCGGGGGAATTCGTTTATGACCGCTGTGAACCAGACGAATGGTCTCGACTAATTCTGTTCGCAGCAGGTTCTTTAGCAGATAGCCGATTGCTCCAGCCTTAAAGGCCCGAACCGCTTGAACGTCACCCGCCGAGGTGGTCAGTACTACAATTCGGGCATGCGGAAATTCTTGGCGAATCGATGAGATGGCAGCAATACCGTTCACTTTCGGCATGCGTATATCCATCAAAGTAACATCTGGATGCTGTTTGCGAAAAAGGGCGAGTGCTTCATCACCATCGGAGGCCTCTGCAACAACCCGCATGTCAGTTTGTGCATTGATCTCGCCCACGATCCCGGCCATCATTAAGGGGTGATCATCGACGGCCATTACGCGGATGATATGGGCTTCAGCCATACCGATGCTCCCTACCGGCTTCTCTATACTAGTTATCATACGACCATTTTTCACGGTCAGGCCCCCCTCGAAAGGGCTAATGACGCCTGCCTCCTTATGGGATTCCCGCACAGCAGTTCAGCGGTTACCGTTGACTCGTGCAAAGACTGTTTTCGATGTTCCCCGCCGGCGCGGCTGGCTGGGGACTCCTGCTCCTGCGCTTGTGTGCTGCGGGGATGCTCTTTCGCAACTGCATCCTCGACGCAACCGTTTCGATTCCCACCTGGGAGATTGCGGGAGTAATCATCCTTGCCGGAGCCTTCCTCCTCGGGGTGTTTACCCCAGTCACTTGCTGCCTCTCCGCTCTGCTCCAGATCTTCGTGCTGCTACGCGCCCATGAACCAAATCCTTTGCATTTTGTTTTCTCATTCTGCGTCACCGCGGCTCTTTTTCTTGTGGGACCAGGGGCATTCTCACTTGATTCCCGCCTATTCGGCCGTCGACTGATTGTTCACTCAGACTCCAAGTAAAGACAGCGACCACCCTTGAATAATGCTACCGCACTCATCCTGGTGGCCGGCGGATAGGTATTCACCGCACGGCCTGCCGAACGAGGCTAGAGCAGTCTAGCCCGAAGGAGGCATCCCAGTTGTGCTCCATCTGGGCTTATGCACTTCTGCAGAAATCTTTACTGTCTTCATAAAGACTGTCTGGCCTGTGGGGGACCCAATGGAGACCGCACCCTGTCCAACCTTTAATGCCCGGAGAGATCATTCTCATCGTCAGCAGCAGTACACGGGGTCTCGACATGCTGGTGTGGACATTGTCACTTCAGATGAAGGAAACAGAGTCGAATCCGAAGAGCGAGTCAAAGACGAGACCGCGTTCAACGAAATTATTGGCGGCAGCCCTGCTTTGAAGTTTGTACTCGCTGAGGTACAGCGAGTGGCACCAACCGACTCCACAGTTCTGGTCTTGGGAGAGACCGGAACGGGCAAAGAATTGATCGCCCGTGCCATTCACAATCTAAGTTCCCGCCGCGGCTGTCCCTTCGTAAAGGTGAATTGCGCTGCGATTCCATTTGACCTTCTCGAAAGCGAGCTGTTTGGACACGAGAAAGGTGCCTACACTGGAGCTATCGCGCAAAAAATCGGCCGTTTCGAAATGGCTGATACCGGCACGCTATTCCTTGATGAGATCGGAGATCTGCCGCTCGCGTTACAGCCCAAGCTGCTGCGCGTTTTACAAGAGCATGAGTTCGAACGGCTCGGCAGCGGCCGGACGCATCGGATCAACGTGCGCCTAATAGCCGCAACCCATCGAGATCTGATGGAGATGGTTGCGCTAAAGGGGTTCCGCAGCGATCTGTATTACCGCTTGAACGTATTCCCCATCGAACTGCCGCCGTTGCGAGAGCGATCTGACGACATTCCCCAGTTGGTTTCTCACTTTGTGAATGGTTTCGCTAGGCGCATGCGCAAGTCGATTTGCTTTATACCACCAGAAACGATGGCTGCGTTCACTTCCTACTCTTGGCCAGGAAACGTCCGCGAACTCCAAAACCTAATCGAACGCGCAGTCATCCGGTCGAATGACGGCGTGCTTCCCAATCCAATGCCACCGGTATTTGCCCGGACGCCAAGTTCGCCTTTGACGCCGCCGCCTCCGAGCTCTACGGCGGGCACGTTTAGCGATTCGACGCGATCACTGATTTTGCAGACGTTAGAAGATACCGGCTGGGTAATCGGCGGACCCGATGGCGCCGCGGCTAGACTTGGATTGCCCAGGACTAGTCTCATTTCGAAAATGAAGAAGCTGGGGATTTCGCGGCCAAGAAACGGAAATCGGACAAACCTCTTGGCAAGAGAGGACGAAACAGGGCTGCAGTGGCAATCAGCAGCTCAGTGAGATGCGTCCAGCTGATACATTTGCGAACAGCTAAGAACAAGTCGCGATGACTCTTTTTGGCGGAAGCTACCAACTCCGACTGCTGGAAGAGCGGATCCCGGCGTTCCCGCCCGGGGACAAATCGCGGTGGTAGACTGCAGCCATGCCCTCGAAGAGAAAAAAGACGAAGAGCAAGCCTAAAAAGTCAGAAATCGCAAGAAAACGCGTTAATCGTCCCAAGAAGTCGGTCAACAAGAAACAATCAGGCAAGAAGACATCCGCGAAAGCAAGCACGGCCCGCAAGCGGAGAATACCTGTGCGCCGCGCGCAACAATTGGAGTCTTCCTCGGCCAGAGAAGGCGCACTTTCCTCTCGGCAATCGGGAGACTTAGAAGGCTTGTCTCGCGCCGAGCAGGCGGATTCAGAAAGCGTTGGTGAGTTGGTTGAAGAAGGAAACATCTTTGAAGCCGGGACCGTGGCCGGAGTCGAGGAAGCCGACGATCAAGACGGCCGGGAAGTGCACACGCATGAGCTGGCTGAAGACGATGTTCCCGATGAATACTTGGACAAAGACTAATTAAGAACATAGAGACAAGCGCCTCTTGGAATAAGAAGCTCACGACGAGCGACAGGCTTGCATTCGCCCAGGTTGAACGTTCAATTTGTCTCCCGTTCTGAGGTCCGCGCGAAGATCGCGTCCTTGAAAGAAGCCTCGGGAGCATAGGGCGCCGCTGCCAAGCGGCGATGTCGTCCTAGAATTTTCAGGAGCGACCGATCGCGCACGCGAATTCTTCGTGATGTGTCCACGACCATAAGACGGCGAAAAGACCACCAGTCGGAGGAAAGCTTCTGAATAAAACCTAGTGGACGAGGCCGCGGCCGTCGAGAGATCGCGGTATCGTGCTTTGAGATCAACGCGAAAATGAAGGTGGTCTTTCGTGTTCTGCGAGAAACTGTTAGGATATTTCTGTGACAAAGATTTGCGAAAGTTTTGCTGGTGGTTTTGCCCGGGTTCGCAGAACCCTCGATCGCCCGCCGCAGCCCGTGGGAGGTCTTTTGCGCATGCAAAAGAGCGGGGAAGTGGCCCAGCTTTATGGGCGGTTTATGGGCGGTTCGGACCGGAATACAAGCAATTCGGGTCGCTTTGGGCAAGCTGTGCAATTTATGCAAACGGTGCAATGCCGCATAAACACTGGTTATTTCGCATCTCGTTGATTTGGCGAGTGGGGACGTAGTTCAGTTGGTTAGAACGCTGCCCTGTCACGGCAGAGGTCGCGGGTTCGAGTCCCGTCGTCCCCGCCATTCTTCTCAATGATTTGCAAAGAGAGCATGGCACCTTCCGCTGGTTTTGTGTCGTTGTTTGTGTCGTAACCTGCCGTTTTGACTCCTATCACGAGTGCATCCAGCGCTTTTCTCTTCGCCTCAATACGGACGTGTGAATAGTGAGCAAGCATCTGTTGCGAGACATGACCTGCGATAGACATGATCGTCCGGTCGCTCGCCTGCGATTCGGCCAGTTCCGTGATGGCATGATGGCGCAGATCGTGAAAACGTAAGCCTGCTGTCGAACTCTTGACCTTGCTCATATCTGCGCCGCACTGTGCCCGTCGGCAGGTCGCTGATGCATTCTGGACACTGAACGGCTCGAGTTAGGCTCCGCCATGCAGACCGCCATCCGCTCATTGGCTTCGTTGGGTCGGGCTTGGAATACCCCTCAGCGCTGGGAAAGACAAACCAGTCGGGCTGTAAATCAGGTCCGAAGAGCATTTGAGCACGTTCCCTGAGCCGCATGATTGCGTTATACGCGTTCGTATTGAGTGGGATCACGCGCTCGCCAGCACGCGTCTTCGAACGGCAAATCACTAGACTGTGGTCCATGAAGTCGATATCTTTCCAGCACAATTGCTTGACCTCGCATCCCCGCAT